>JAFCZJ010000043.1 GCA_019314375.1 Deltaproteobacteria bacterium
CTGGTCCAAGAATCCAAAGGCGTCGGCCGGCCAGTCGGACAGATCGCCGTCCACCGTGATGGTGGCGTCGGCCCAAACCGGCATGGCAAAAACGCACAAGAGGATTCCCAGCCAGAGCCCGATAGTTCTTTGGCCCATGACCTCCTCCATCCGATCCCTTGGCTTTCCGACCCCTCAGTCGGCCAAGTGACCAATTGATAAATAAGTATACTCCAAAAAGGCCGAGAAGACCAAGCACCAAAAGACCCAGAATATCCTTTGTTGACAGAATCATAGCCAGGGGCCAAAATTAACCAACTAGTGGAGAAAACCTTATGGATTTCGATGCCAAAATCATCTGGAAACACAGCGACAAAGTGGCCACTCGACAAATCGGCGACGAGCTCTTGGTGATTCCAATTCGCAGCAGTCCTTCCCAGCCCATGGGGGTTTCTACCCTGAATCATACGGCATCCGCTCTGTGGCATTGGATGGACGGAACGCGAGATTTCGATGCGCTGGTCTTGGCCATGTGTGAACGCTTTCAAGTGGACGAAAAACAGGCGCGTGCCGACGTCGAGGTTTGTTGCAGCGATCTGCTGGCTCTGGGTGCCATCGAGGATGCGCAAAGCCCATGAGTCTTCGGCACATGGACAATGCCTGGTTCCGCAACAACCTGGCACACAGCCTGGGCGGCAAGCGACATCCATTCACCGGCACCTTCGAACTAACCTGGCGATGCAACCTCCGTTGTCGGCACTGCTACCTTGGCGGCCAGACCTTCCCGTTGCCGGAACTAGATACGCTGTCCATCCAGAAGCTGCTGGACCAGGTGGCGGAGGCGGGATGCCTGACCCTGTCCATCACCGGAGGCGAGCCCACCCTCAGGCAAGACTTTGAAAGCATATGGCAACACGCCCACGGCCTGGGCTTCCTGCTCAATCTCTTCACCAATGGAACCTTGATCGACGAGAGTCGAGCCCAATTCTTGGCCCAGCATCCACCCCAAAACATCGAAGTCTCGATCTACGGCACCAGCCCCGAGATCTACAAAAAAGTAACGGGCTCGGCCGAGGCCTACGAGCAAGCCTACCAGGGCATCGAACGCATGCGAGCACTCGACCTGCCGGTCATGGTCAAAACGATGATACAGAAGGACCTGGCCGATGAAGCCCAGGCCATGGTCAAGAAAGCAAAGGCACAGGGTCTCCGAATACGCATGGATCCCGGCCTTGATCCACGTCTTGACAAAAACGATGAACCCCTCGGGTATCGCATCCCGGCCGAGCAGGCCGCCGACCTGGAAATGCAGGCACACGACGACATCAAGCGAGTCAAGGACTACCATCAGGGATGGCAAGAGCATCCGGAATCCTGGAGGCGAAGTCCCTGCGGTGCCGGATACCAATCCTTCCACCTGGATCCTGGAGGCCGTCTCATGCCCTGCATGTTGCTCAGACAGTCAATATTTGAGCCGCTGGCCGGCAGTTTCCATGAGGCCTGGGAGGCCATGGGAAGAGAGGGACGAGTCCACTTCAAGGAATCATCCCCATGCTATGGATGTGAATTACAGCACCTTTGCAGCCAGTGCCCCGGCATCGACGCCCTGGGTCAAAAACCACAAAAACGCTTCGACCCTGAGTACTACAATTGTCAGGTAGCGCAAATCAGAGCAAGTATGCTAGACTCTCCTGGGGTTTGAGACGAGGCCATGGACACAAAAAACCCACAACCTGAACAGACCAGACCCCAAAAAAAACCTTCCCGCGAAATCTATACAGCCCCCAGCGTCACCTTTGTTGAACTGGTGGTCGAGGAAGCCTTGATGAGCATCTGCAAAGGGGGCATAGGGTCTGGCCCCATCATGCCGGGCTGTAGCGGCGGAGAGTTTGGGTGCATGGGAGGCGGCAGCTGAATTCCTTTTTATCGATCGGCGATTTATTGGTGGAGGTCACCGGGCCTGGGGCGGAATTGGTCCCCGAGGACTTGCGCCCTTTTGTCGCCGAGCCCAATCGCCCAATCGACTTCACCTGCCAAAGCCGACCCGGACCCGTCGCAGCGGTCGACGATGAGGATCTGCTCTTTGATTCGGGCGGGGTGTGGAAATTTGGCCGTTCGGACGACGGCTTTCGCCTGGTCCTGCACGCCGAGGGCCGGCCCTACCATGCTCTGGAGTTGAACGCCGAGCTCGACCGGGCCGTGGCCGTGCTGGATTCGGAGTTTTTGCCGGCCGAAGAAACTCGCTTTCCCTTACGGGCCCCCATTCATGAACTTTGGACTTCTTTTTTGCTCATGCGCGGACGAGGGCTTTTGCTGCACGCCTGCGGCTGGTTGGTTGATGATCGGGTGCACATCTTCGCCGGCCAATCGGGTGCCGGCAAGTCCACCCTGGCGGGCGTCTTGAACAAAAGTGGCCGCGGTCAAATTTTAAGCGATGACCGGCTGATTCTTAGGCCCACGGGCCGAGGCGGTTTTCGCGTTTTCGGCACCCCCTGGCATGGAGAACTGCAACACGCTCTGCCCCGCTCGGGCAAGGTGGCTTCCATCGATTTTCTGGCCAAGGCCAAAGAACCGAAACGAAACCCCATGGGCAAAGCCCTGGCCGCGGCTCGCCTGACATCCGTCTGCTTCTTGGCGGGCTGGCCAAGACGGGATTTGGCCCAGGTGTTAGACACCTGCGCGCAAGTTGTGGCGGCCGTGCCCATGGCTGAACTTGCCTTTGCCCCGGACCAAAGCGTCATGCGGGTTCTCGACGACGAAAACTGAGGTCATGGCCTTGCAGCGTGCCTTGCATATCGCGGACCTGGAAGCACTGACATCCGACACCATTGGGCTGGGAGGCACTTTGAGCTTCCGAGCGCGTGGATATTGTATGCGTCCGGCGATCCAGGATGGGGACATGGTGAGCCTGGGTCCCGCGGGCGCGGAGGGCTGGCGTCTCGGCGATGTGGTCTTGGCCCGCGGACAAGGGGGGCTTTGCCTGCACCGTATTGTGACGATGGGCGTGGGACTGAATGGACCATGGGTGGTGTTGGCGGCAGACGCGGATCCCGTAAGCAGGGAAAAACTGCCAGTCGATCTGGTGATGGCCAAGATGGTCGGCTTGCATGCGCAACGTCGGGAGAACTGGTTTCGGATCTTTCGGGTTATTCAGCGTCGCCTTGGTCTGCCCCTAGCACTGCGGCATAAAACGCCGCAGCACAAGTGGCCCTAACGTCGCAGCACAAGGGGCCCCTTTAGGGCCACTAGCATATCCTGGGCAACAACTCGCCTTCTGCTTGATCGACCAGGCGTGTGCCGCCGATTTGGGTGCGCAGAACCACCTTGCCCGGATGATCGTCAACCACGCGTCCGATGCGGCAGAGCCCGGAGGCTACGGCTTCTTCGGAGAGGGCCTGACAAGCGGCGTCTTCCAACTCGGCGGGCAAGATGGCCACGAAGCGCCCTTCACAGGCCAGGGAGAGAGGATCCAGGCCTAAGATTTCACAAGCGGCCAAGGTGGCTTCGGAAACCGGGATGGCGGTTTCCTCCAGCTCCACGCCCACCTTGGAGGCTTCGGCGATCTCGACGACGACGCTGGCCAAGCCGCCCCGGGTCGGATCTCGCAGCACGTGTACGCCAGGTACGGCCTGAAGCAGTCGCACCACCGCGCCGGCCACCGAAGCACAGTCCGAACGCAGGTCTCCCTCCAGGTCGATGCCCGCGCGCACGGCCATGATGGCGGCACCATGATCGCCCAAAGGGCCGCTGACCATGATCACATCCCCGGGCCGAGCCAAGGCCCCGCCCAATCGAACACCTTCAATGCGCTCCCCCACCCCGGCGGTCGTCACATAGACACCATCGGCGTGACCTCGAGGCACGACCTTCGTGTCCCCGGTCACGACCTCGACGCCGGCCTCTCGGGCCTGCGCGCCCATGGACCGCGCGATTCGCTCCAGGTCCTCGAGCAACAGACCTTCTTCCAGGATGAAGGCCGCCGACAAGGCACGGGGTACCGCGCCGCACATGGCCACGTCATTGACCGTTCCACACACGGCCAACTTGCCGATGTCGCCGCCTGGGAAAAAAATCGGATCGACGACGAAGGCATCGGTGGACATAGCCAAAGATCCGCTCAAATCAAGCAAGGCCCCATCGTCCAAGGGGTCCAAGCGCTCGTTATGCAGATGCTTGACAAAAAGCTCCTGAATCAAGCGACCGGTGGCCCGACCGCCACTGCCATGGCCCATATGTATTCTGGCCCTAGAATCTGTCTGTTCGCTCATGGGGCGGCAGCCTAACACGCTCTTTGGCACCTAACCAGCGCCTTGATTATTCCGTCGGCGATGTGTTAATGGCATTTACGAATCGTTTCTTGATTCGTTAGTGCCACGTTATACTGCGGCGTATTGCGCAGTGATAAAGCGTATGCAGGAGTTTGGAGTCAGAGATGAGACTGATCAGCCTTTCCGTTATTCTATTTTGCCTGGGAACACCATTCGCAAAAGCCCAAACCGTGGTGGAGATGGATTTGGCCAACGCCGGCCAAATCCTTCAGGCAGCACGGCTGGCCAAGGCCCAAAAATTATTGGCTGAACTCGCCAACAATTATCGCAAATATACAAACATCCGTGTTCAGGCGAACAAACGGAAAGAAGAAATCAAGGCCCTGGTCACGGCCTTGCGCCGCGATTTCGACGGCTCGGGCACGGGATATATCCCCGACTTGACCATCTGGAAGGTTTTCGGCAGCACCGGATCAAGGGTGCTGCTGGCGGCCTCCATGCTGGACGCCGATGCCATTCTCATGTCCACCGATTTGAGTCACCTCAAAGGCATGCTGGCCTTTGAAATGAATCAGCTTTTGCAGACGGACAAGATGAGCCTGGACGAAGCCCGACGAAAAGCCCTGCAGTTGGGTATCGAGATGGAGGTCATGGAGAACGAACGGGGGAAACAAGTGGTCTCTTTCTTTGGCCACGATCCAAAAAAAGAACGCATCACCGGCAAGCTCATGATCATCGAGCCGCCGGATTTTCTTTGGCGATAGGTTAGATCACGTATTTGTAGTAAGCCGCGCAGGTCCCTTCACTAGACACCATACAAGGACCCACCGGATCACTCGGGGTGCAGGCCTTGCCGAACAAAGCGCAATCCGGCGGCCGAATGGCCCCGATCAAGACTTCGCCGCAACGACATCCGGGGTGCTCCTTGGGTGGGGGCACCTGCAAATCGAATCGTTTCTCCGCATCAAAAGCAGCATAGGCATCACGCAAGCCAAGCCCACTGCCAGGGATGATCCCAACACCCCGCCAATCGCTATCGCAAGGCTTGAATACCTGTTCCACTAAATCCTGCGCCGCGCGATTTCCTTCCGGGCGCACCACGGTCAGATACTCGATCTCCACCTTCGCCTGCCCAGATCGAATCTGCTTGAGCAGCATGAGAATGGAGAGCAAGACATCCACAGGCTCGAAACCCGCCACCACGCAAGGGATGCCATGCTGCTCGGCCACGGGTCGATAGGCATCGGCACCAATGATTGCGCTGACATGGCCAGGCATTAGAAAACCGCTGACCGAGAAATCGGGCATCGACAAGAGGGCGTCTAAGGCCGGCGGCACCACTTTATTGGACGCCAGGACCGAGAAATTCTCCAGGCTCTCTTCTTGGGCCATTCGAATGACGGCCGCCACGGTGGGCGTCGTGGTTTCAAATCCCACCCCCAAAAACACAAGCTGACGCTTGGGCTCTGCTCGCGCCATTTTCAAAGCATCCAAGGGAGAGTATACCACCCGAACATCCGCCCCACGGGCCCGTTCAGCAGCCAAGCTGGTCCGCGATCCGGGCACGCGCATCATGTCCCCAAAGGTGGCAACGATCAGCTCATCAAGACCCGCCAGGGCGATGGCCCGATCCACCGTGGCGTTGGGCGTCACGCAGACGGGGCAGCCGGGACCGGATAAAAGCTCGACGTTTTCCGGCAACATGTCCGGGATGCCGCTTCGACGGATGGCCATGGTGTGCGTACCGCAGACCTCCATGAAGCGAACTCGCTCAAGTCCTTGCGATTGCTCAAAGATGGCGTCCAGCAGGGCCTTGGCGGTATCGGCGGAACGCAAGCGTTTCTTCATCGCGCCCGGGTCAAGCGAAGTCATGCATCCTCCGGTCGCTCCGGTGCCGCGGCCAAAACATCCATAATCAGCTGCAAGGTTTCCGCGGCCTCTTGCTCGTCCATACGCTCAATGGCAAATCCGGCGTGGATCAAAACATGATCGCCGCATTCCACCTCGGGCATCATGACGAAGCTGACTTCGCGCACCACGCCGCCTTGCTCTACCTTGCCCCGATCGCCGTCTTTCTCGATGACCTTCATGGGAATCGCCAGACACATAAGATCAACCTTTCTGACCCCTCGTTGAAATCTGAGCCGCGGCGATGGCCGCCTGCCCCAAGCACAAGCCCCCATCGTTGGCGGGCACCGCGCGTTGTCGATAAACCACAAAACCTTCCGATTGCAAAGCCTCGGCCAATTGCGCGTCCAACAGCCGGTTCATGAAACAACCTCCGGAAAACACCACTTGCGCAGGCCCACCTTCTTGCCGAAAAACACAACAGGCCTCTACAAAGCCTTGCACAACCGACCGGTGGAAGCCAGCGGCCAAAGGGCCAATCGCAACGCCGGCCTGCTTTTTTTCCAGCAGGGCCTCCAGCAAAGCGTGCGGAGAAAGTTGCCACAAGTCGGCATGGCGATCCAATGTCAAACTCGGCAAATCCGCCGCGTTCTGACCGGTGGCTGCCGCCTCCAACTCCACCGCCGCCTGCCCATCATAGAGAACCTGGGTGCAGATGGAAAGCTGGGCGGAAACCGCGTCGAACAAGCGACCGAGGCTTGAGGTCCATGGTGCGTTCACGCCATGCAGGCAAGCCTGGGCCACGGCTCGCACCTTCTTGGGGTCCAGTTCACCCAGGCTCGAAAGCCTCTGTAAGGCTGCTTCTTCGTCCAGTTCGGAAAGCCACACGCCCAGCAAACTACGCCAGGGCTGACGCACGGCCGCATCTCCCCCGGGCAATCGAAAAGGCTGCAATCGAGCCACTCGCCTGAATGCCTGGGCCGAACCACAGAGAATCTCACCACCCCAAATGCTGCCGTCGGAACCAAAGCCGGTGCCGTCCAGGCACAAACCGATGGCATCCCCCTCCAAACCGTTCTCCACCATGGCGCTGACCATGTGGGCATGGTGATGCTGTATGCGAATGGGCTGAAGGCCCTTCAAGGATTCAGCGAAGCGTGTGGCCATGTAGTCCGGATGGAGATCGCAAGCAACCGCCCGAATCTCCACCCCCAGAAGCTTTCGCATGTGCTCTAAGCAACGCTCAAAATGCTCGAAGGTCTCCAGGTTCTCCAGATCGCCCACATGCTGGCTCAAGAAAGCCTGACCATCCCGGGTCAAACAAAACGTATTTTTCATCTCCGCGCCCACGGCCAAAATTCCGTCGGGCGCGCCGGGCAAAGACAAAGGATCAGGTGCCCAGCCCCTGGAACGCCGCACAAATGCCGGCGCCCCACCCGGGTCGACAAAGGCCACCGAATCATCACAGGACATAAGAATGTCTCGATCGTGCAACAAAAAAGCATCGGCAAGGCCGGCCAAGCGCTTCAAGGCCTCGTCGTTGTCCTTGGCGATGGGCTCTTCCGCCAGATTGCCCGAGGTCATCACCAGGGCTCGAAAACCCTCTATGAGGGATAAATGAATGGGCGTGTAAGGCAGTATGACGCCGACCCGGGGATTGCCCGGCGCCAAGGCCTCGGCCAGCTCGAAAGGCTGTCGTTTGTCCACGAGCACGATGGGTCGACGAACGGATTCGAGAAGATCCCACTCGGCATTCGAGATTCGGGCGAAATGCGCCAGGCCGTCCCGATCCGCGGTCATCACCGCGAAAGGCTTCGGCCCCCGGCGTTTGCGTTGCCGCAGGAGCAGCACCGCGTCTTCATTTTCGGCATTCACCGCCAGGTGAAAGCCCCCCAGCCCACGCAACGCCAAGACTTTTCCCTGGCGCAACAAATCGCGGGCCTGCTCAATGGGCTCGCCATCGATGGGCTCCCCTTCGGCATCCACCAGCCAAAGTTTGGGCCCGCAGTCTGGACAAGCGTTGGGCTGGGCGTGGTAGCGCCGGTCGGTCGGGTCCTCGTACTCGCTTTGGCATCGCGAGCACATGGGAAAAACCTTCATGGAGGTTTGGGGGCGATCGTAAGGCACGGACTCGATGATGGTATAACGCGGCCCGCAAAGCGTGCAGTTGATGAAGGGATAGTGATACCGCCGGTCCTTTGGATTCGCGAATTCCTCAAGGCAATCCGAACAAGTGGCCACGTCAAAGGGAATAAGCGCCCGGGAGGAGCCCCCGGACTCGGAGGGCAGAATCACAAAATCCCGCAAGCCCTGTACCTTGGCCTCTTCGACCTCAAGTGCCGTAATCAGGGCCAAGCTGGGCATGGCCCCTTCGAAATCATCTTGGAATTTCCGCAAGGTCTCGGGCGGACCTTCCAACTCGATGATCACGCCCTTGGAGGTGTTGCAGACCGTGCCGGCCAAATCCATCTCGTGGGCCAGGCGATAAACCGTCGGGCGAAAACCCACGCCCTGTACGCGACCCAAGACCGTCAGGCGAATGGCCTGGGTTGCCACGTTCATCAACCCGCCTTCTTGGCAGCCACTTTTTCCTTCAGCCAGCCATAGAAGGCATCCAGGCCATCACCGTTGCGACAAGAGACATCGAAGATGGTCAGGCCCGGATGCACGTCCCGGGCGTTTTTGTGGATGGTCTCTAACTCTGAATCCAGATAGGGCAAGAGATCGATCTTGTTGACCACCATCAGATTCGACTCCTGGAACATGAGCGGGTATTTTTTCGGCTTGTCGTCGCCTTCCGTCACCGAGAAAAGAACCATCTTCTCGTCTTCGCCCACATCGAACTCGGCGGGACAAACCAGGTTGCCCACGTTCTCCACCACCAGCAGGTCCAGGACACTCATGTCCATCAGATCCAGCACCGGGGCTATCATGTTGCCATCGATGTGGCAGGCACCGTGGGTGTTGATCTGGTGGGTAAAAGTCGCGCCGGCCGCCTCGATGCGATCGGCGTCCAGGCTGGTTTGGATATCGCCCTCAATGACGCCGATGGACAGTTCGCCTTTCAAATCCGCGATGGTTTTTTCCAGCAAGGCGGTCTTGCCGGCACCCGGCGAACTCATCAGGTTCACCACAAAGAGCTTGGCCTCATCAAAGCGAGCCTTGTTGACCGACGACACCCGCCGATTGGCATCCAGAATATCCTTGACCACGGTCACTTTCATTCTTCGTCTTCCTCTCCGTCTCCCTCGAGCTCCATCAAGTCCATTTCCTTGCCCGAGATAATCTCCGTCAAAGGCGCGCCACAAGTAGGACAATAGAACACATAATCCTCAATCGCCACTTCGCGATCACAAGGCCCACAACGAGCGATGAGCGGTATGATTTCCATATCAAGCTCGGCACCGGCGGCGATGGTCTCCTGACTCATCACATCAAAAGCCGCCTTAAGCAACTCAGGCACCACCATGCGAAACATCCCAATACGCAACTTCATCCGCCGAATGCGCACCATGCCCGCTTCTCTGGCATGGTCTTCCGCAACACGCAAAAGCTCATCTACAATAGAAGCCTCATGCATAAAAACTCCAAATTCCCACCCGACCCGGCCGATAATTTACGGAGGGCCCCAGGCGAAGTAAAGAGTTTTCCATTTCAAATCGGCTGAATCCTGGGTGCCAGGTGAATAGTTGGGGGCCAAATAGAAGATCCCCGGTGCGGTAATAGGGCTGTATAATAGAAAGATTGGCGGTAAATAACAATTGTAAAATAGAATCTGCTTATTCGTGGTGCACGCCAGGTTGGTAAAACATGGTTGGTTAAAAATGTACTGGCACGAGAGTTTGAACAAACGCTTACCATTGACCTGGAAGCACGAAGAGATTTGCACACTCATTTTGACCGAAATCTTGAGCCACAGTCCATACTGAAAGGGCTGGAGTTTGCCGTAGGCCGAATCATACCAGGCAAAACGCTTCTGTTCATCGATGAAATACAGGCCTGCCCAAGGGCCATTATGGCCCTGCGCTACTTTTATGAGATGATGCCCTCCCTTCACGTTGTCGCGGCTGGTTCATTGCTGGAATTTGCATTTGGCGACATATCCATACCCGTGGGTCGGATTCAATACTTGAACCTCTACCCCATGACTTTCTACGAATATTTATTGGCAACGGACAAGCAAGCGATGGCCCAGCAGGTTCTCTCGTATCAAGACGACTTAGAGAACAGCCTGCAACAGGCGATTCTCGAAGAGCTAAAAACCTACTTCTTTGTCGGCGGAATGCCTGAAGCTGTGCGGACATACAGAGACACGGGTTCATTGCTGGAAACCTTTTCCGTACAATCAGATATAATCGATTCCTACCGGGACGTTTTTCAAAATATACGCCACGAGTGGATGTGACGTGTCTTGATGCGGTATTTCTCAATGTTTCCAAGTCAACCGGTGAGCAGCTGAAATATACACGACTCAGCAGAGGGCATTCGTATCAAACAAACCACAAGGCATTTGACCTGCTTGTAAAAGCCCGACTCCTTCACAAAATCCCTTCGTGTGACCCCTCTGGATTGCCTTTGGGCGCCAGCGCGAACAGCAAGAAATTCAAGGCGTGTATGTTGGATATCGGTTTGCTGCAACGCCTTTGTCAGGTTCCTGTGGATATTGAAATCGCCAACGAAAATCTTCTGTCTATCTACCGAGGAAAACTGGCCGAGCAATTTGTTGCGCAGGAATTGATCGCCTGGCACAGTTCTGATTTGTACTATTGGGCAAGAGACGCAAAAAGCAGCAATGCTGAAGTCGACTACCTAAGTGTACAAAAGGGAAGAATCTACCCTGTTGAGGTAAAGGCAGGCCCTGCGGGCAAACTACGAAGCCTTCACTTAATGCTACAACATTATCCCAATTGCCCCGGCGGTTTGGTTCTTTACAGTGGCCCACACAAAAAACTACCTGAGCAAAAACTTACTTTCATGCCCTTGTATGCCACATCGGCAATTGGTGACAAACATCAGTTTCGAATCACCCAGGGCGGCTCAGCCGCAAGCAAAAAGAGGCGGGCGAAGTAAAGAGTTCTCACGTATCCTCATTCGTGGCAAGGTGGATCGCCTCCTCCACACCATGTTCTGCATCACGTTGATGGCCTGCTGCCTTTTGACCAGCGCTTCGGCGGATGCCAAAAAAAACTTGGATATCAACACCCTGGATGCCAGCTTGGCGCGCCTTGCTGCCTTGGGGAGCAGTCGGCGAGCCGCGATTGAGCTTTGGGCTCAACGAGGCCAACTTGAGCGTTGCGACCAGGCCGATCTGGACAAATTGGTACGGGCATGGACCCGCCTGGCCGATGAGACCAAGGCACCCGTCGAACTGCGCCGACTGGCTCTTCAGAACCTGCAAAAAGAGGCGCTGCAAAGAGCCGACTTGGCGCGGGCAGAGGCCCTGGCCAAGCGTTTGGGCTGGATCAGGGATTGGTGGCTACTGGGGCCCCTGGACTTGCAAGCAAAGGGTCCGCTGGCCAAGCTTGCTCAGCTTGGTGGGCTGGACATCAAAGACTCATGGCCAGGCAAACTGCACCCGGTTTCCTGGCGCAAATTGAGAAGCCCCCGCGCCGACGGGCGCATGGACCTGCATGCGGTCTTGCAGCCGGACGAGGAAATTCAGGCCCTTGCCTTGCATCCATTTGAAACCAAGACCTCGGGTCGATATCAAATCTTCGTGGGTTGCGATGATGGCTGCTCCGTGTGGCTCGACGGTGAGCTTCTCATTGAAGAACCCGGCCCCCATGCGCTCAGACCCGACCAGAGAGCGGTGGAAGTCAGCCTGGACAAAGGCCCCCACCAGTTGCTGGTCCAACTTGAGCAACACGAAGGCTCCATGGGCTTCGTCCTCGGCATGACAGCCGTCGACAAGAAAAAAGCCACGAAAAACCTCGCGGGCCTTGGGCAGTGGTTTATGCGGCGAGCCGAAGCCGAGCCGGAAAACCCCGAAGCCCTGGCTGAGGCCGGACGGGCCATGGACTTCGCCGCAACGGAAGATCCCGCCAGCGGACGCATGGAAAAATGGATAAAGCAGGCCTTGGACTTGCTGCCCAAAAAACAACGCGCCAAGCAACTGCGTTACCGTCTCTGGCTTGCCAGAGCCACCGATGACGACGACTTGGCCCGACGACTTTTGACCGAAGCAATCACAATCGCCCCCAATTCGGCCGAGGCCATGATGCGCTTAGGCACATCCCAGCATATTCGCGGACTCACGCCCTTGGCCCTGGTCTGGCATGAACGGGCCATCAAGGCGGACCCCGAACTGCTGACAGCACAGATCGAACGATGTGAAGTCCTCATGGCCTTGGGTCGTCAAGCCCTGGCCAAAAATTGCATCACGGCTTTGGTCAAAAAATACCCGCTTCGCCCCGACGTCTTGGCCTCGGCAGGTGCCTTGCTCCGCCAGGCCGGTCTGTGGTCCCAAGCCCGAAAACACTTTCAGGCCTTGACCAAGCTGAGGCCGGGCTCAAGTCTTGCAGTTCGAGCTCTCCTCGAACTGAGTTTACAAGCCGGCCTCTTGGAGCCTGCCCTGAAAGGATTTGCCAAACTTCGAGCGCTTGAGCCCTGGCGCATCGACCACCTGATGGAAGAGGCGGACTTGCTCCTGGCCAACGGCAGAGCGCAGCAGGCCCTCGGACTTTACGAACAGATTCTTGCCTTGTCTCCTGATGAGACCCGGGCCATGCAAGGACAAGGAGAGGTCTGGATGGCCCTGGCGCAGCCCAAACGAGCCATGGCCGCCTGGCGCGAGGCACTCAAGCTGATGCCGCAAAACCGCTCCCTGGAGCGCAGGGTGCTGGCAGCGGAAAGCCGGTCTCATCGTTTTTTTGATTCGGAAGTGCAAGACGCCCAGCAATTGGCCAAAAACCTGGACCCGATCCCCGGAGCGGGATCAGAACGCCTGCTGGATTTACACGTGGTGCGCCTGCACCCCAACGGCATGACCTCCCGCTATCGGCAACAGATTATCCGTATCTTAGACCCCAGAGACGCCGACAAGCTCAAAACCCTGCGGGTGGAATATGCCCCGGGACGACAGGAAGTGCGCGTGCTCAGATCCAGGGTGCTGCATCCGGATGGAAGCAGTGACGCAAGCGTCGTGGTGCGCGACTTCAGCCTGAGCGAACCCTGGTACAACTTGTACTACGACGTGCATGCCCGGGAAATCACCTTCCCCTCCATCGGCCCCGGTGACGTAATCGAATTGGCCACCTTAGTCGACGACATCGGCAGCGATGCTCTTTTTCCCGGGTACTTCGGCGATCTGATCGCTTTGCAGTTCAGCGAGCCGGCGCGCATGGTGCGCTATGTGTTGCTCGCGCCGGAGCGTTTCGCTCTTCATTTCAATCAAACAGACGGACTTGAGCACCGGATCGAACCGGGACCCCAGGCTGGACTCAAACGACACAGCTGGTGGGCGAGCGATATGCCCGGCGTCGAGCCCGAAATCTCCATGCCCGGCTACACCGAAAGTCATCGGGTGCTTCACCTGTCAAGCGAGAACAACTGGGAGGCCCTGTCCCGCTGGTTCCACCGACAGATCCGCGACAGCCTCAAATCGGACACAGGCATCCAAGAACTGGCCAAGAAGTTGACGCAGGGTCTCGACAAACCCAAAGATCGCATTCGAGCCATCTACCGATTCGTGGCCGACAGTACGCGTTACGTTGGACTGGAGTTCGGCATTCATTCCTTCGTGCCCTACGCCGCCCCCCAAGTGCTCAGGAGAAAATTCGGCGACTGCAAGGACAAGTCGGCGCTTTTGGTCGCCCTGTTCCGATCGGTGGGTATCCAGGCGGAACTGGCCCTTGTGCGAATGCAGCGATTGGGAGAGGTGGAGCCACAACCAGCCTCCCTGGCCGTATTCAATCACGCCATCTGCTACCTGCCCGAGCACGATCTCTGGCTGGACGGCACCGCCACCTTACACAGCGTCAAGGATTTGCCGCCCCAGGATCAGGGCGTCCAGGCTTTGGTGATATCGGAAAAGGGAGCGCCCCTGAAACTGACGCCTGAGTCCAAGTCCGAACGCAACCACACGGCGCTCGAGTTCTACATCCACCCGGGCAAAGATGGCGCAGCCTCAATCGATAGTCGCATCGAACTCTCCGGTGCGCTGGCCCCCGAGGTGAGGATGCAATATTTGGGCGGCACCGCCCAGGCACAACTTTTCGGTCAGACCATTCGGGAGATTTTCCCAGGAGCCTCCGTGCGCTCGGTCCAGGCGGACAACTTGCGGGACCCCTCCAAGCCGGTGATCATGCGTGCCCAGGTGGATGTGCCCAAACTGGGACAACGAGAAACGAACAGCGCGGCTTGGCCCTTGCTTGGCAAGGCCACCTCCTATCAACGCAACATGGCCTCCTTTGAAACCCGACGCCACGATCTGATCCTGGGTCCAGCCTGGTCCGTGCGCTGGCGAGTTCGCCACGACAGGCCCTCCGGCATGCAAGCAGGCCCCTTGCCTCAACCGGCCACCATCCAAACAGCCTTCGGCACAGCCAAGCTGGCGCTTCGCCAAGAAACCGGCACCCTGGTGGCCGAGGCCGAGCTGCGAATCACCGTCTCAAGGGTGTCGGCGACCGACTACCCGGCATTTCGAGATTTTCTGGGACAGGCCGACCGATTGTTCGGCCAGACCTTACACTTTGCGGGAGGCGCCCATGCCCATTAAGCTTTCCCTTTCGCTCATCCTCGTCCTGCTAAGCACCCTCGGATGCCAAACCGCCCCGCCCAAGTCGACTGCCTTTGACTGGAGCGAAGGCGCCCGAAAGGCGCTGAGGACAGAAAAGCGCTTAGACGGCAAAACGCTTGCACAACGCGGCTGGTTGCACCTGGTGGAAGGCGCCCTGCTTCCGGCCCGCCAAGATTTGGTGGCGGCAGGGGAAGATTCGGGATTGAAAGCCAATCTTCGGCGACGCGCGTGGCTTGGTGCCGGCTTCGCCGATTTGGCCTTGGCGGACTTTGAGGCAGCGGCCTCTTCTTTTTGTCACGGTCTGCAGTCCGCGCCGGCACGCGGACCCGACGCCCACATGGCAGCCCAACAACTGGCCGAGGTTCTGCACCAACTACCCAATGGGCACCAAGCTTACGCCGCCCGCCTGCAAAAATTGCTGAATGCAAAGGAGTCCGACGCCGACAGCCGACGGGCCCTGCGCGTCATCCTCATGGAGGCGGCCCTGCGGCAAGGCAATTTGCCAAAAGCCAAAGAACACAGAAAGGCCTTGGGCTCCCCTGGTGTCTGGCAAATGAAGGGCCCCTGCGGTCGTCACGCAGGCCTGGCCTTCCAGTCCATCCACGGGCCTGAGACCTCGCAGGATAAGGACGCTTGCGGCCACGCTCCGCGCACCGTCTGGAGCCCCTCGCTTAATTTGGACCTGGAGGCCTACCCTCACGCCGGCGTATTTTTCGTCCAAAGCTGGTTCCGCCTTGAGTCCCCAAAAAAATTGCGCCTGCGCATCTCAAGCGAGGGCCCCTGGTCCTTGTCCATGAATGGACAAGCACTGCATCAACACGATCGCCATCTGCAAAATCTGCCCCGGGTACAACGCCTGGCCGTAGGCCTGACTGCAGGCTGGCATCAAATCCAGCTGAAGCTCCCCTTGGAAAAGAAAGCCAGTCTTGGTCTCGAGGTGACGACGGCGGATGGGCATCCCGCCCCCATCTCATGGTGGGACGGGATGTCAGAACCCCCGGCTTCGAAAGAGGGAGGGCTCTTGTCCCATGAACTCTTGCCCTCACCTGCTCTGGCTCGCCAAGGAGAAGCAGCCGACCAAAGCGCCGATCCGGTGACCCCTTGGCTCGCAGGCCTCCTGCTCTGGGAGGAGGGCTTATCAGGAAAGGGACGCCGCCTGATGGACGAGGCCTTGCGGCGAGCACCAGGATTCGCTTTGGCTGACTACATGGGGGCATTGATGGTCTTGGCCGACCGGGACGTCCCCTCCGGCATCGACAGCATTCTGGCCCGGGAAGCTTTTTCTCGGGCAGTAAAAAACAGTCCGGACTTTGCTCTTGCCCGTTTCAGACTGGCCCTGTTGCAGGCCGAGCAAGGACAGGAAGAAAAGGCCCTGGCCATTCTCGATGCGCTCGATGCCAAACGGCCTCAATCTTTTCTGTGGCCTCTTTTTCGTTCCCGCATCGAGGGCAAACTGGGCTGGGCGCAGAGATCGCAAGCCTCTCTCCTGAAAGCCCGCCAGCGTCTGCCGGACCATCCGATCATTTTGCTCCGCGCCTTCGAACAAGCCCGACAGCGGCAATCCTTGGCCCTGAGCGAAAGCCTGGCGAAGGAAATGGCGGGATTGGGCCAGGCACCTGAGGCCTTGGCTGACTTTTGGGTGGAGCGGGGCAAGCGAAAACAGGCAGAATCCACACTGAGGAGCCTGCTGGACCGAAAACCGGATCACAGGCCTGCCCTGTTGGGCCTGGCCCACCTGGCCACACAGATTGGGCAGCCCATTGAAGCCCAAAAATTGATGGAGGCTGCCCAGACCATCAAGCCTGGAGCCCTGGATGCAGGCCTCATGAAAGCCGAAATGTTGGACGCCGAAGGCCGGACATCCGCCTCCAACGACCTCAGAAAGCGCCTTTCCATTCAAGCCCCCTGGCACCTGTCTCTGCAGAAGCAACTGGCCGCCCTGACCCTTGGACAAGTGCAACTGCTGGGGGAAAAACCCGTCGACACCAAAAAGCTCATCAAGGCATACCGAGACTCTGGTTTCGCGCCCAAGGGCGATGCCATTTTGGTGCTGGATCAGGCTGCAACCCAGGTGGCTGAAGATGGCTCCAGCATGCAGCACGTACACCTCATCGCTCACATCCTGACCTCGGATGGACTGGAGCGCTGGGGCGAGCTCAATCTCGTTCCCGAAAAAGCATGGGTGGAAGGCGTCCGCACCATTCACGCGAACGGCCAAACATTGGAAGCCGAACGGCACCCCAACAAGGAAAGCATCTCGTTGCCCGGCCTGCAGGTCGGCGACTTCGTTGAGTTGAGCTACCTCATGCCCCAGAGGGCCTCCAGCCCCATGGCGCGCTCTTTCTTAGGGAAACGCTTCTACTTCCGCTCAATCGACACCCCCATCTTTCGTTCGGTCTTCACCCTGGCCGCGCCCAAATCGGTCCATGTGGATCTCGGCAGTTTCCACGGTGCCCCCAGGGCGCAGCGTACGCAGCAGGGCGATCACCAAATCTGGCGCCTTGTGTCCGAGAAAGCCCTTGGCCTGGAAAAGGAAGCCCAAGCCCCCCCCTTAGATGATCACTCGCCTTTTGTGCAGTTCGGTTTCGGCATGAGCTGGACCGACTACCGCAACATCCTGGCGCTGGAACTACTTGAGTCCCAACGTGGAACAGCAGAACTGGACGACTACCTGGCCGAGGTTTTCAAGGGCTTGGAGCCGGATGCGAAAGAGACCCAAAAGTTACGCCGGCTATACCACCGGGTCTTGGCAGACATCCAAACCAATGGGTTGGGCGACCGCCTCACGCAGCCCGCAAGCCACATCCTGGCCCGGAGGGAGGGCAACAGGCTGGTCTTGCTTAACGCCCTGCTGCATCGCTTGGGTTACCGGCCCCAGGTCTTGTTGGCCAGAACCATCACCGATCCACAAGTGAGCCACCCCTTGCCCCTGGGCGGCGTCTTCACCCATGGCTTGCTCAAGGTCCCGCTTCTCGCAGGCAAAGGTAGCATCTGGATGGATCCAGCCGCGCGACACCATCCATTCGATCACCTCTTTGACTTCCTCGCCGGCATGCGGGCATTGGATTTGTCAGCCGCACCGGACGGACCTGTCTGGACAAAGCTACCTGGTCGAATTGGAACACGCGGCAGCAAGCACATCGACATGTCATTGCACTTGGAAGCAGACGGCACCATCCATGGACGTGGCACCGAGAAGCTATCCAGCTCTCAAGCCGTACACTACCGACGGGTGCTAAACAATATGAGCCCCACCCTCCGTCGTCAGGTTTTGGAGGCAGGCCTGGGCCAAACTTTTTCCGGAGCCAGACTCTTGGATTTTGAGATCAAAGGGCTGGATCAACCGGACCGAGCCTTGCTGATTAGCTACAATTTCAGGGCCCCCGCCTTCGCGCGACACAGTCCCGACGGCCTGATCATCCGCGGCGGCTTCTTCGCGTATCAGCTAAGCTCCAACTTAATCAGCAAAGCCGTACGTTCCACATCCCTGGTCATGGGGGATTCAACCCGTACCCACACTCGGGTCCGCATCGCGCTGCCACCCGGCGCCAAGCTCAAGGAAGCAAAACGCTCCCGGCTGACGGCTCCGTTGGGCGACTTCGCCTATCGGCTGGACCAACAAGGTGGCGTGCTGGAATTGGACAAGCATCTTGAGGTCGAGGCCGGACGAGTCCAACCAAAAGACTACGCCAGGTTCAAGAAATTCTGCAGAGAAGTGGACGATCTGGATACGGAGGCGATCCAAATCGTGTTGCCGCCGATGATTACAGGCCCGTAACCGTCAGGGAGTACCCGTTCTCGGCGCTGGAGTATCCGTAGATCTGCACGAAGACATCACCCGAAGCATCCACCTGCACGGTTTCCGAATCACCCATGCCCTGACTGTCGTCCAAAGTGGTGCCGCCGGCATCCATGACGATCATGTCCAAATCGCCATTGGCGTGGGTGAAGGAAATCGACGCGGTGAAGGGTCCGCTGACCACAAACCAATCCTCGTCGTCAGCGCAGATCATCAGCCCATCGAAGGAGCCTTCCGAAATCGCGACGGCCTCTTCAAGGCTGTCGTTTTGCTCGTAGGCATCATCGGCACAACCACCACCCACGCAGCCGATACCCGCATCACAGGTCTCACCGGCCCCGCATTGGTTATGATCCGGCGTATGCCGACACTGGCCAACGTCACAGCTATCCACGGTACATGCCACGCCATCATCACAATCACCAGCAGTGGTACAGGCCAAAGGAGGCAGCAACTCGTCCACGATGGTACAAAAATCAACCCAAAGGTGCTCAGCTTCCAAATCGACGGGCACGCCGGACTGGGGGCAAGACTCATCAGCACTCCAGGCCACCCACTCGTGGCCACGGCCGATGCTCTCAGCATAGCTTTGGAACAGACCGTAGCCGTTGTTGTTCATGAAAATTGGGGGCGTCGCGCAAGAGCCTGCCTCCCGAACGGTCTTCTCGGCCAATTCCATGACGATTTCATACATGTTCGAGGTTGAGCTGTTCCAACAGCAAGTCTTGGACTCCTGGTAGACCAACTCGGCGAAGACATAATCTTCAAACTTGCGGTACCGGCGGTCGACTTCGGCCCGGTTGGTGTAAAACTCATCTTCCATCAGCTCGTAAAGCTCTTCAAAGGCGCCTTCCCGATTGATGCGCGCCGAGCAGCTGGCCGGATAGCGGCGCAAATGGGCCCGTTTGTCTTCGATGATGGCCAAGACCGCTTCACGTTTTTGATCCGGCGAGACCTC
The DNA here is from genome assembly GCA_019314375.1 of Deltaproteobacteria bacterium. Lineage (GTDB taxonomy): Bacteria > Myxococcota > B64-G9 > B64-G9 > B64-G9 > JAFCZJ01. Next base: position 19,590 of record JAFCZJ010000043.1, read on the forward strand.
TTCGAGGAGTTCCTCGAACTGGTCCGGTCGAGCGGCGATGGCGGTGTAGTTGGTGGAAGAGACCCAATTGTCCACATCTTCAGGCAACATGGTGTTGACGTAGTAACCGCTCTGAGCCCGCGCCACGCGCCAGCGTTTAATGCCGCCACCCAACTTCGCGTATTCTTCGCCGTCCCAGTTGGTGCCCTCGCCGCCGGTTTCCTCCATGGTGAAGTAGCGCTTGGAGGCCACATCGTTTTCCCACTTGGGCTGCCGCCGGGGCATGGAGCCGGAGACCAACTCGGCCACCAGCTTGCCCTCGGTGATGCCTGGCTTCACGACCTTGACCACCAGGGTGTGGCCGATGCCACGACGCTGCCAGCGCTCCAGCAATATGTCACCTTCGCGCAGAGCCTCGGGCTTGATGTTAAAGGTGTTGGAACTATCGGCCAAGTGAATGGAGCCGAAGTTGCTCAGCATGAGGATCAGAAAATGCCCGACCCGCTTGTTCAAGAACATCTCGTCAAAGTAAGTGCCGGCCCGGGCCCCCGCCTCGAGGAAGGGCTGGAAGTCATCATTCGAACCGTAAAGTTTCTTCGCACGCAGCCTTGAGTCTTCGGGCCAATTGGCCGCGGTGTAATTGCCGCCCGAGTAATCCTGATACCAGGACTTGAACAAATTGGAGTTCTTGTAGCGGCCACTAACCGTGCGCCAACCGAAATGACCCATGAACACCCGGGTGCCCGTCGAATCAATCGCCTGCAGCATATAAGGCAGGTTGTACCAGGCCGCGAAGGTGGCTCGCAAAAAATAGGCCACTTCAGCGCATTCCAACACCGGCGCGGGGATGGTCTTGCCCTGGGGGTTGGTGATCTCGAGGGTCTTATAATAGCCGTCCTCGGTGTCGATCTTCGGCATGCTGGCAATCCAAAGGGCGTACTTATCGTTCCAGTTGAGCCCCGAGTTGGCGTCCCAGGCCAGGCCCGATTGCCGCGCCGCGGCCGTGTCCGTGTCGCCCCAGTCGTTGTAAACCGGCCAAACGGCAGTGGTCGAAGAATCGGCGCTGGTCGGAATAGCGGGTGCGTTGGATACGCGGTCGGCCTTGTCAAAATCGCTGTCGAGGAAGAACTCGCCAAAATACTCAACTTCTTCCTGATCATCCGAAGAACAGCCCACAACCAGACCCAGAGACGCCAAAACCATCGTCACCAAAAAAAGCCGCTTGAACATAGGTATTCCTCCCAGGGATGCGCTCGCATCCTGAATAACCTTCCGAATTTCGAAGTTTAGCGCGAAGTGATGCGGAGCGTCAAGACCAGGTCCCTCAAATCCCCCAAACACGGTCTCGCCGGGCTCATCCCGATCGATTCGGAACGGCAGGTCATTTTTTTCTTTCTCATGACGTTTTCGTGACATTTCGCGGCTAGCCTCTGTGGCCACAGAATAAATACAGACGTATCTACAGGAGATATCCAATGGGAAAAATACTATTAACCAGCGTGTGCCGGCCATTTGGCGGTGAGGGAGAAGGCGATTCCGTGGGCGCGGAACTATTTCATGCCCAGGTCACCCGAGCCCAGGGTCCATATAGCTTACGCCAAGTGATCCGCGTATGGGGCTTGGATTACATCGCCGAAAACATCAAGCCACCGACAGTCACCCTGCACTACCCATCACGCCGAGAGTTCATCAAAGAACTCAAGCGAGAACAATACACCCATGTGGGCATCAACTTTGTCGTGGCCACCTTTCACAAAGTGAAAGAGATGGTACCGCTGATTCGTAAACACCTACCGGACGCGATGATTATCCTGGGCGGCTACGGCACGGTGCTACCCAACTCAATACTCCGGCCCTACGCTGACGCGATCTGCCGAGAAGAAGGCATCGGTTTCATGCGCCGACTTCTGAAAGAGGATGAGGAAGCCCCGATTGTAACACCACACGCTCCGGTGCCAGCCATACGCGTGCTATCGTATCAGCAAAAATCCGTGGTGGGCCATGTCACCGCCGGCCTGGGTTGCCCCAATGGCTGCGACTTTTGCTGCACCTCACATTTTTTCAAACGCCGCTACAAGCAATTTCTAAAGACCGGACGGGACATCTATGAAGCCCTCTTGGCCACGCAAGAACGAGCACGGGCCGACAAGGTGACGATGGACAGTTTTGTGATCATCGACGAAGATTTTTTCATGCAACACAAGCGCGCCAGGCAATTTTTGGACTGCGTGCGTGAAGGCGGAAAACCACTTTCAATATTCGGCTTCGGCAGCGTAAAAGGCCTCTCACACTTTACTGCCCGAGAAATCGCCGAGATGGGATTTCAGCTCGTCTGGACCGCATTCGAAGGTAAAAAAGCAGGCTATGCCAAGCAACAAGGTGTACCCCTGAAGAAACTTTACGCGGATCTCCAATCCGTGGGTTGCGCCCAGCTCACCTCCATGATCATCGGCTTTCCTTATCAAGATGAGGCCACGATCCGCGCGGAATTCGCAGAGCTCATGGAGCTCAAGCCGGCCATGATGCAGTGCCTGATCTATTTTGCATTTCCAGGGACGCCATTTCACGAGCAAGTTATCGCTGAAAATCGCTACCGGAAACAATACCAGGGGGATCCGGACCTTCGCCGCTGGGATGGATTTTCCATGCACTTTAAGCATCCCAAGTTCAAAGACCCCAGCCAAATCGAGCGCATCCAGCGCGATTTGTATCAACAGGATTTCCAGCGTTTGGGGCCGAGTCTATTGCGTCTCGGCAAGGTCTGGCTAACTGGTTATAAGAACCTGCGGAATGATCCCAACCCCTTGCTTTCCGGCCGCGCTGAACATATGCGAAAAAACCTCAAACCCCTGGTGGCTTTGACTCAGGCGACCAGAAAACATGGCCCCCTCGCCGTTCGAGAACAAGCGGCCGCACTGCATAAAGAGATAATCAACATCACGGGCATCTCGATTCTTGAAGATCAGGCGACAAGCATGGCCGCCTCATTGCTTTACTACTTGACCAAAGCCAACATCGCGACCCAGTTCATGCAGCAACCGTCATTGCTTCGCACAGTCCATCGAATGAAAGGCGACCTTGCCAGTCAACACTCCATCCATGCACTGGATCTCCAAGGTGGAGGAAACATCACCCAGATCGGCAAAACTTTCAAAAATGACATGGCAGACCATTTGCAGCGACTTTCCAATCGCGTTTCACCCAGACCCGAACCCTTTATGCCCAATGAAGGAGGCTTGATAACCTCTCAAACCTGCCCCTTGGAGCAATCTGTCACCCCGTAAAAAACCTAAGGCAAGCCGGTGGTACGCACGTCGCCCTTCTTGCTTAGCTCGTCGAGCAGGGAGGCCATGCGCTTCTCGAACTCAGCGAGCGCCAAGTCCTTCTTCACCTGCTCGCGCAGCTCTTCAAAGGAGCGCAGGGGGCCGTCTGCTTTCGATACCACATAGAGCAAATGCACCCCCATGGGGCTCTCTACCGGCTGGGAGACCTGCCCGACGGACAAGCCCCCGATGGCTTTCGCGAATATCGGCAGCATGTCGGCAGGCTGCATACGGCCCAGGAGACCCCCACCCTGTTTGCCGTACTTGGCCACGGCGGCATCCCATTTCAGGGTCTTGTCCAACTCAGCCCGCAGCGCCTCAGCCTGCTGAGCCGGTGTCTTGCCCCCCTCGTCTTCTTTGAAAACGATGTGAGCCAGTTCCACCTCGCCCGCACCGGAATACTTCCCTTTCATCTTTTCGTAATGGGCACGAAGCGCCGCCTCGTCCAGCTGAATCCCAAGCTTGATGCGCTCATGCAACAGTTCGATGAGCATGTTGCGTTGCAGATTGGCCATCATCTGCTTTTCGTCCATGCCGCTGCCGGCCAAAAAGCTCGCCAGGGCCTGTTGACCGCCGCCCTGGTCCACCAGCACCTTGGCACGCGCCTGCAAATCTTCCGTCGACACACTCAAGCCCAAAGCAAAAGCATGTTGGATCAGGAATTCGTCCTGAATCATTTTTTGCAGGATCTGGCTTTCCAACTTCTGCTGGTCGGAGGCGCTCAAGGGCCCTCCCCTGGCCAGGGTCCGCTCGGCATGCCGTAAGGTCCCTTCGTAATCCCGCCGCAAGAGATTCACGCCGTTGACCCGCGCCACCACAGGCCCCTGAGAAGCCGGAACCTGAACCTCTCCTTTCATAACCGGCACATCCGTGACGCTGGCATCTGACACAGCATCTGGCGCAAGTGGTTTGGTTTGCTCTGTACAAGCCATCAAAACCATGCCAGCCAACAAAAGAAGGACGAAGTCTAGATAGTTGTTTTTCATGCCTTTTATCCTCCACCCCGCCACCCCGCCATCAGCAGCAGGGGCCCCGATGCTTGCATCCACAACAGCCTCTGTCAAGCGGGCAAATAGAAAGGCTTGCTTCGTTAATATGGGACCAGTATGATTGCTTTCCCAACCACAGGGAGAACCTATGGCCACCAAAGCATACATTCTTATCGAAGGAGCAGCAGGCACGGTGCCTGGCATCCTCAAACGACTGAACACCATCGAAGGCGTCAAGCAGGCCCACGCAGTCACCGGGCAATTCGATATCATCGCCCTGGTTGAGGCCGACGACATCAACGCGGTGGGCAAGATCAGCTACTCTCAAATCCAGATGATTGAGGGTGTAATCCGCACCATCACCTGCAACGTCATCGAACTGGAGTAGTCTTAGAAAACGCTGGGGGAGCAGGAGCACGCACATGCCATCACAAGCCTATATCCTCATTGAGGGAGCGGCGGGCAAAATTCCCTCCATCCATCGACGTGTCACGTCCATAGACGGCGTCTGCAGTTGCCATGCGGTGACCGGACAGTTCGACCTCGTGGCCTTGGTCGAGGGTCAAGACATCAACGAACTGGGAAAAATCAGTTACGCTCAGATCCAGATGCTTGACGGCGTTATTCGCACGGTCACTTGCAACGTCATCGAATTCTAAATCTCCTCCCAGCCATGAAAACGACCTGGATTTGTGTGGCTGTCTTGCTGCTGCCTTTGGCCTGTGGTGAAGACACGGAACCCTTACCCGGCCTGGAGGTGGGCTGCGCCTGGTTCGAAGAAGCCAACTGCTACCGGGCCAGCATCGAGGAAATGCTCAGCTGCTTGCCCGATAGTCAGACCATGGGCCTGCTTTCTTCCGACGGCAAAAGTTGCACTTACGAATCCGGTCATCGCGTCATCTTCACCGAACCCGTGGAACTGACCGCCGATGGCATGGCGGGTTTTTTCTGGGACTTCGAATTGCAACTCGATGGAGATTTCTGCATGGCCTTCCGGCAGCCCGACGACACCATCCTGCTCTTGGAAAGCGGCCTGGGACTCTTCCGCGCGGAGGGCAGCCTGCAAGGACTGGCCATCGCCTGCCCAGGAGGCGAACTTTACAAGGTTTCGAATCGGGATCTATTGTTCACCTGTGAAGATCCGGACAAAATCCTGCCTTCATTCACCGCGGCTTGGGACGCAACAGGCGTAGGATTCCGCCTGTCCGGCACCGGCGGTTCCCCGGCGCTGATCTTCAACTGCAGCGCCCCCTGAGACCTCTTCTCAAGACCGAATTCGCGTAATGCCCCGTTGGCTGGAGCGCAGGAAAGTGCTAAAGTCCAACAGTTCCGGGCAAATATCGATCAACTCAGCATCAATGCGGTCGGCCGCCTCTGCGCTGAGCATGTGGCCCTGGAATGTCCAACGATAAGCCTTTCTCACGGCCTTGAGCTTCTCGGGCCCGAAGCCACGCCGTTTCAAGCCGATGGTATTGAGTCCATGCAGGCGGGCCCGATTGCCCGTGGCGTTGCAAAAGGGAGGAACGTCCATGTCCACCATGGAGCCACCACCGATGAATGCACCGGCGCCGATGCGCACAAACTGATGTATAGCGGACGCCCCGCCCACGATGGCATGCGCCATGACGTGAACATGGCCGCCAAGCTGTACCAGATTGGCCAAGATGGCATGGTCTTCGATGATGTTGTCGTGCGCCACATGACTGTAAGCCATCAAGAACACATTGGAGCCTATGCGAGTCAGACCCCGTCCCTGGGGTGTCCCCCGGTGAATCGTCACAAACTCACGAATCCGATTGCCATCACCGATTTCCACTCGGGTCGGCTCCTCGGCGTATTTTACGTCCTGAGGAGGAGTCCCCAGGACGGCGTGGGGACAAATTCGGTTGTTCCGACCGATCTTCAGGTGCCCATCCAGCACCGCATAGGCACCCACTCGGGTCCCCGCGCCGATTTGGACATGAGGACCCACCACAACCCCTGGTCCCACATGGACATCGTCGTCCAACTCCGCCGCCGGGTCCACCACGGCCCGCTCATGAATATGCGTCACGACCTTGGCTCCTCGTCCCGTTCGGCCGATGGATGCTTCTGAGAGCGGAAAAAAGACCGCGCCAGCCAGCGCTCGACCGGCAGGGCGGGATAACCCGCCACCCGGGCCCCGGGCGCCACTCTGCTGCCGACGCCGCTACCTGCGCCTATCTGTGCCCCGGCACCGATGACCACATGGTCCGCCACGCCCACCTGCCCACCCAAAACAGCCCCGTCACCAATTTTGACACTGCCGCTCAAACCGGACTGGGCCGCGATGATCACATTGCGGCCAATATCGACATTGTGCCCGACATGTACGGCGGCATCCAGCTTCGACCCCGCACCAATGCGGGTCGCGCCCAATGTTGCCCGGTCGACGGTACAACGAGCCCCCAATTCCACTTCATCCTCAATGACCACCATGCCAACCTGCGGAATTCGGACCGGGCGCTCTCCTTCGCGCCTCAATCCGAAGCCGGGGGTACCCAAGACCGAACCTGGCCCCACGCGCACTCGACTCCCCAATTTGCAACAGGCCAAAATCACGGCGTTGGCACCGACATGACAATGATCGCCCATGCTGGCTCCGGCCTCTATCCGGGCACCCGGCTCCACCCTGCATCCGAGACCCATACGCACGCCTTCATCGACCAAAGCGCCCGGCATCACGCCCTCCGCCAACTCAGGCTCGGGATGAAAATACGCGATGGCCAAGCTTAAGGCCTTAGAAAGATCCTCAACCTGAAGCACGGAGCAAGGCGATTTTTCGATCAATCGTGGATTGCTGATGAGCACGGCAAGAGCGCGTGTCTTGCGCAAGGCCTTCACCTGGCGCAAATCACGGGCCAGGCTGAGATGATTGGGGCCCGCGGATTCAAGTGGTGCCACACCCATGACAAGCGAGTCTGGGTTTTCTACCCGCATCAAATCGGCGCTCAGCAGTCGGGCCAGCGCCTCCAGACCCAGGGCGATATCGGACATGGCTCAAGGGGGCGAGAAGGGGCTACTTGCCCTTCTTGGCGCCACCCTTTTTGCCTGCATAGCGTTGGTCGTACACGCGGATGATCTGGTTGGTCAAATCCATCTTGGCCGGGCCGTAAAGCAAGACTTCATGGCGCACCACATAGTCAAGCCCTTCTTTCTTCGCGACCTGTTCGATCACACCGCGCAATTTCTTCTCGAACTGGCTCAAAGCCATGCCTTTTTTCTTATCGATCTCGGCCTGATATTGCATCAGCAAACCCTGCAGCTGTTGCTCTTCCGCGGCCAAAGCCTTCGCCCGCTCCTGGCGCACGTCGTCTTTGAGCATCTGCGCTTGACGCTGGAACTGCTTGAACTTCTCCTCAAAAGCCTTCATGCGCTTCTGAAGTTCAACTTTCTTTGCCGCGAACTCCGTCTGAAGCTTGCCGACGATGGACTTGCCCTCTTCGGTCCCCTCAAGCACGTTGTTGAGATTCAGATAACCGACCTTGCTCTGGGCCAAAGCTTGGGGTGTGAACACGAAACCCAACAGGGCCGCCAATAGAATAGTCTTTGTCATGTGCATCCTCAGTTTCCTCCGGGCTGACCTTCTCTCCATCATGCATGCGCATAGACGCCATGATGACGTCGGGCATTCAATCAGAAGAAATTGCCGATGGTGAACTCAAATAAAATATCCTTGTCTTGAGGTCGGCGAGTCAATGGAATACCCCATTCGAAGCGCAATGGCCCGATTGGAGAAAACCACCGAAAACCGAATCCCGCTGACCAATACAGACCGGCCCAAGTCTCCTTCGTGCCGGTCTCGAAATTGTATCGCTCGGAGAGCAGTCGCTCTCCTTCCCCGAAGGCATTGCCCGCATCCAAAAACAAAACCCCTCGAATGTTCACTTGCGGGAAGATCGGGAACTCCAACTCCAGGTTGGCGATGATCTGCTTATTGCCACCCACGTTGGTTACCGTCATGGCTGATCCAGGATCGTAGCCATCCAAGGGCACGCTGATGCGAGGCCCAATAGAACGTGGCTCGAAACCGCGAATCGTGTAAATACCCCCGACAAAATATTTCTCGAAGATGGGGATTCCCTCTTGGGCCGTGGACACGATGTACCCCATGGTCAAGTTCGACTTGAGCACAATGCCCCAAATGACCGGGAAATAGTAACGCCCGATGACGCTGAAGCGACTGAAGTCATTTTCGCTGAGGGTATACAAACTTGCATGCTCAGCCGAGCCCTGCAGGAAGTGCCCATCAGAGGGAAAGAGTCGATTGTTGCGGGTATCCCAGGTAATCGTGCCACGCAAAGCAGAAGTCCAACCATCCTTGAACAGATTTTCCAAACGCAAAGCGCTCGAACCGCTGGACACCTCCACCGTTTCCAATGTGTAGGTGAAGGCCACCCGCCAGTTGTCAAAAATCTCATAGCCGAGTGTCAGGCTGCCGCCTGTGGCCTTACGCAGGAAGTTGATGTAGTCCAACTGCGTATTGAACAAGGAGGTAGCCAGATACCACTTGGTGTCCAAAAAGTAAGGCTCGACAAACTGCAAGGAGAAATATTGCCGCAGGGAAGACAACTGAGCCATCAAAGACAAGGTCTGCCCACGAGCAAAAAGGTTCTGCTGAGAAATCTGTGCGGTGATGATAAAATTTTCAACCGAGGAGAAGCCAGCACCGATCTGGAATGTCCCGGTTTGGCGCTCCTTGACCTCCACCGTCAAAATGATGCGATTCGGCGCTGACCCTCGCCGCTCCGCGATCTCCACGACCTCGAAAAAACCCAGTCCATTGATGCGACGTTTTGATCTCTCGATACCGCTGCCCGAGTAGTACTCACCCTCGTAGACACGCATTTGGCGTCGGACGACCTTGTCCCGTGTCTTCAGGTTGCCGCGCACCTCGATGCGCTCGATGAATACCTTCTCTCCCTTCTGGATGTTGAAGTCCAAATCGATGATGCGGGTTTCCGAATCAATGTTGGTCTCGGGAATCACGTCCACATAGGCATAACCGCGGTCTTTGTATACATCCTGAATCTTGAACAAGCTCATGCCCAGCTGCATTTTATTGAAAAGCTCACCGGTCTTAACGGTCAGGCTCTCATCCAAAACTCGACTCTTGACCGCAGCCAAAAGCTCTCCCCGAAGTCGATCTCGCGCGGCGTCACCACTGACCGGCGGTGCCTCTTCATCTTCCCAGACGCCCCGTTCCAAACGACTTTCCACCTCCGCCGCCAAGGATCGCAAAACCGCCACTTTCAGGGCCGTAATTTCAGCATCGCTCAGGCGTTTCTGCAGATCACGCTCCAACTCCACCGGCAGGACCAGGCCCCTGGCCTTATTGCCGATGGCCAACTCGATGGCCTTGAGCAAGGCTCTGTCCTCCACCAGCAAATCACCAGAAAAACCCAAGTTGCCGAATCGATACTGCTCGCCCTCCTCAATGGCGATGGTGATGTACAAGTGCTTCCGATCGCGGCTCATGGCCACCACCGGGTCTGAAACACTCACGTTGAGGTAGCCGCTATTGTAGTAGTACTCATTGACCCGCATCCGGTCACGCTTGAGGGCTTCCTCCTTGTAGGTACCGGCTCCCGTCAGAAAGCTGAAGAAGCCACCCTCGCGGGTTTCCATGATGCCCTTGAGTTCCTCATCCGGCACCTTGTCGTTGCCGATGAATGAGATGCTTCTGACTTCGATTTTGCTTCGTTCCAGGACGACGAAGGTCAGCGCCACCGTGTTGTTGGGCATGGGCTTGAGTTCGTGCTCCACGTCGGCCAAAAAGAAGCCCTTCTCGACATATAGCTCCTTGATCTTGGCGGCATTCTCCTTGACCTTGACAACGTCCAGGACCGACGGCGTCTTGATATCGACGACTTCCTTGATCTTGTCGATGTCCACTTCTTCGTTGCCGCGGTATGCAATGCTCGCGATGGAAGGTTTCTCCACCACGACATAGACAAGTTCCTTGCCTTCCATTTCAGCGCGAACATCTGCAAAAAAACCAAGGTTGTAGATGGCCTTGATGTCCGAGGCCACCTGGGCCCGATCCAACACATCACCTGGCTGGCTCTTCAGCACCATCCGCACCGCGTCCGCCTCGACGCGTCGGTTGCCACGCACTTTGACCGTCTCGATGGTCTGCGCCATGGCCAAGCCAGAGAACAGAGTCGAAAAAATCAATGCCAAGCAGGCGCCCCAAAAGACTCGCCTCATGTCTGCTCCTCAATACGACCGTCCTTCAACCGAAGGCGCCTGCCAAGACGACTGGCCAATCGCGAACTGTGGGTCACCACGATGATGGTCATTTCCAAACGCCGATTCAGGTCAAACAACACGTCATGAATGCCTTCGGCCGTTTCCTCATCCAGATTGCCTGTGGGTTCATCCGCCAAGAGCAAACGAGGCTTGAGAACCAACGACCGCGCCAAAGCCACCCGCTGCTGCTCGCCACCGGACAACTCCACGGGTCGATGCTCCATCCGATGGGCCAAGCCAACCTCAGTCAGCACCTCGACTGCTCTCGCCGCGGCTTGTTGCCTTGGCATACGCTGGATGAGTGCAGGCATCATGATGTTTTCCAAGGCGGTGAACTCAGGCAAAAGGTGATGAAACTGAAAAACAAAACCAATGGTTTTGTTGCGAAACGAAGCCAAACCGTCAGGCTTGAACGAACGAACGTCACGTCCCTCGATGCTTACGCTACCCTCACTGGGCAAGTCAAGCGTGCCCAGGATATGCAGCAAGGTGGACTTACCAGCTCCGGACGGGCCTTCCACCGCCACCATCTCGCCACGCTGCACTTGCAGGTCAACGCCCCGCAAAACCTCGATGGGTTTGCGGTTTAGCCAGTAAGTCTTGTGCAGGTCATGCACCGACACAAGCGTTTCCACGACTCGCCTCTCAATCGTACCGCAGGCCCTCAACAGGACGAAGCCTGGAGGCCCGCCGAGCGGGGTAAATGGTCGCAATAAAACTGATATGCAAGGCAATGCCCGCAATCAGAACGAACTCCACCGGGTCCATGTTCACCGGCATTTTCTCGATGTAATAAACCTCTGGGTCCAGCTGGATACCGTGACTGCTGACCCACAGACATGTCAACCAGCCCACCAGCACGCCGAGCAAAGTCCCCACCATTCCGATGGTAAGCCCCTCGATCATGAAAATTTTCATGATCCCGTCACCGGTAGCCCCCATGGACTTCAGGATGGCTATCTCCTTGATCTTCTCCCAAACCAGCATGATCAGGGTCGAAATGATACCGAAGGCTGAAACCAAAATCACGATGATCAAGATGATGAACATCCCGACCTTCTCCAGCTTTAGAGCAGAGAAGAGATTCTTGTTCATCTGCAACCAGGTTCGGGTGAAGTACGGATAGCCGTCCAGGCGTTTAAGCACGGAAGCCGCCCGCGTCGTGGCCCGGTCCAGGTTATCGAATCTCAGGGCCAAACCCGTCACCGTGTCGCCCATGCCAAAAAACTTCTGCGCGTCGGGAAGCGTCACGTAGACACTCTTGGCATCGTATTCGTACATGCCTGTGTAAAACACGCCGGCCACCCGGAAAGTCCGCGCCCTGGGCACGGGTCCGCTGGGACCCAACTCCTCACTCAAGGGAGAAACGACGTTGATGCGATCACCCACACCGACCCGAAGGATCTTCTTGAGTTCTTTTCCGATGAAGATGCCCGGGGGCCCGCCCGCTTTCACATCGGCGGGACGCAACACACCCGGCATGGGCACCTCGCCCGCATCCGCATCATCAGCCGGGGCAACGGTTCCTCGCCCAGTCACCACATCGTCTAGCAGCTCTTCCCTCGGACCGTCATCCCCTTCCCCCACCGGCCTGGCCGGCCGGTCCCCTTCGGCGGGCCCAAGATGTTCGATGATCCCGCCCCCCGGCAAAGAACGAAGCAAACGCTCTTCCAAGTAAGCGTCAATCTTGTCCGTATCGCTCAGCAAGTCCAGCCCGCCCTCGTCCATGGTCACCTTGGTCACGGAATTGGCGGTCTTGGGATCGATGCCGCGGATAAAAACCCCGGCCAAATTGTATTCGCTGGTGACCATGACCTCGTTGTAGACAAAAGGGGTGGCCGCTACAACCCCCGGCATTTTGCGCAACTTGTCCAACACCCCTTGGTACTCAACAAACTCAATGCCTCGCTTCTGTAAGATGGCGTGCGCGTTGGTGCCGATGATCTTGCCCTTCAGATCCATCTCGAAACCACTCATGACGCTCAACACCACCATCAAAGCCGCGACACCCAGCGCCACGCCAATAACCGAGATGCCGGTGATCATCTTGAATCGCAGGTAACGCAGACCAACAAACATCGGCCAGGCCAGCCCACCGCCTCGGATCAAAAAGACCACAAAGGCCGCCATATACAGTGCCGCGAAATGCGCTTCGAACATCAGCAAAATCTCGACAACATTGTCTAAGTTCAGGCTAAAACCATCGCGGACCAACAAACTGACGGCCACCACCAGGCTGGACTGGAAACCCTCGATGCCAGGGTAGGTATTCGACAAACGCCCCAAGAGCAAACCCAGAAACAATCCCTCTATGGCCACCAATAAATAAGGCCAGGCGTGATCCGCAGGTGCCAGGTCGGGCCAAAGCATGCGCACCAAGGCCTGCCCGGCCAAAAGCAGGACCAAGGACAGACCCATGCCCACCGTGCTGACCAGCAGGTAGGACCTCCAGGTGCGCCGCTTCTCCAAGGACTCCTCCAGGCCTAGTTTTCAGGCCGAAGCAAGGGGAAGAGAATGACATCCCGGATGGACGGGGCGTCGGCCAAGAGCATGATCAACCTGTCGATACCGATGCCCTCACCAGCCGCGGGGGGCATGCCCAGCTCCAGGGCTTCGACATAATCTTCGTCAAAAGGCATGGCCTCGGCGTCACCGGCGGCCTTGGCCTGCATCTGAGCCGTAAAGCGCTCTCGTTGGTCGTCCGGATCGTTCAACTCGCTGAAGGCGTTGGCCATCTCGCGACCGGCGATGTACAACTCAAAGCGGTCCACCAGATCCGGGCGCCCCATTTTCTTGCGCGACAAAGGAGAGACTTCCAAGGGGAAATCGCAGACAAAGGTGGGCTGGATCAAGGTCGACTCCACCTTTTCTTCGAAAAGCGCCATCAGACATTTGCCAGTCCCCCAGTCCCCGGGTATTTCCAGGCCGATGCCCGCAGCCAAACGCTGCAAGGTGGCCATGTCATCCAATTCCGCTTCGGACACCTCATAGGCCTTGGCCACGGCCTCATGCACTCTGAGGCGGGCGAAAGGAGCGGCCATGGAAATCGATTGCCCTTGGTAGGTCAAATCCTGGCTGCCCCTGATTTCCAAAGCCAAGGCGGACAACATCTGCTCGGTCAAATCCATCAGGTCCTCATAGGTCGCAAAGGCCTGATAAAACTCGAGCATGGTGAACTCGGGGTTGTGCTGGGTGGAGATGCCCTCATTGCGGAAACAACGGTTCAATTCGTATACGCGTTCCAAACCACCGACCAACAGGCGCTTTAAAAACAACTCAGGCGCCACGCGCATGAACAACTCCATGTCCATCGTGTTGTGGTGGGTGACGAAAGGCCTGGCCGTAGCACCGCCGGCCAGGCGGTTCATCATGGGTGTTTCCACCTCGATGTAAGCCCGCTTCTCCAAAAAGTCCCTGACGAAGCGAATGACGCGGGCACGGAGCTCAAAAGTCTCGCGGACCTCCGGATTGACCACCAAATCCAAATAGCGGCGTCGATAGCGAATCTCCACGTCCTTCAGTCCATGCCACTTTTCCGGCAAAGGCATGATGCTCTTGGTCAAGAGCTTGAGTTCCGCCGCCAAAATGGACAATTCACCCGTCTTGGTACGCATGGGCCGACCCACGACCCCCACGATATCGCCTACCTCAACAAACTTCTTGAACAAAGCAAAGGGCTCCTCGCCCAGCTTGTTTTTCTGAACAAAAATCTGGATATGGCCGCTGCGGTCAGCCAACTTCAAAAAGGCGGCCTTGCCGAAAGAACGAAGGGCCATGATCCGGCCGGCCACCCGATAGACATCCTCGACCTCTTCCAGGGCCTCTTTTTCGACCGAAGCGTAACGCTGGTGCAGATCTTCCGCGTGGCAGTCGGGCTGAAAGTCGTTGGCGTAGGGATCGACGCCCAGATCCCGAAGGGCCTGGCGCTTATTGCTTCTCTGTAGGGTCTGCTCGTCCATGCTATTCAGGTAACCTCTCGTAAAATTGAAGCTTTTAGGCCCATCAAAACAAGGCACCTTAGCCCATTTACCCGGGCCTGGTCAAGCAAAAAGCCTGATAATCGTTGGATTTACAACAGACCAAGCCCTCTTCCCATTCCAGGAAAAGACTCAATAAACACTAATCGTAGCGCAAGCCGTCTACCGGAGTGAGCCGGGAGGCCCGACTTGATGGGTAGAGGGTGGCCAAAAAACTTATGTGCAGGGCCACACCCGCGATGAGCAGGAACTGCAGGGGATCCATATCCACCGGCATGCGCTCGATGTAATAAACCTCGGGATCCAGTTGGATCCCTTGCCAAGCCACCCACATGCAGGCAAGCCAACCCAGAGCAAGCCCCAAACCGGTCCCCAAAATGCCGATGGCCAAGCCCTCGGCCATGAAAATCTTCATCACACCATCTGCCGTGGCCCCCATGGACTTCAAGATGGCGATCTCTTTGATTTTCTCCCACACCAACATAACGAGCGTGGAGACAATGCCAAAGGCCGAGACCAAAATGATGATGATGAGCACCACGAACATGCTCACTTTCTGCAACTTCAGGGCGGAGAAAAGATTCCGGTTAAGCTGGTACCAGGTCCGAACAAAATAGGGGTAACCGTCCAAAGCCGTCAGAACCTCTTTGGCCCGCTGGCCGGCCTTATCCAGCTCATCAAAGCGCAGGGCGATGCCGGTGACCGCCCGGCCCAGACCAAAAAACCGCTGCGCCTCGGACAGACTCACCACCACGGACCTGGCATCATACTCATACATGCCCGTATGAAAAACGCCGGCCACCCGGAAAGCTTGCCGGCGCGGCACCGGCCCACTTGGGCCCATTTCCTCACTCAGAGGCGAAATCACCTGTACTGTGTCGCCCAACTTGACCTTCAAAACCTTGGCCAACTCACGGCCCAAAAAAAGCCCTGGCCCGGCCTCCGATGTTCGCAAGTCGCTCATCTTGCCCTGCTCGATATCGAGCGGCGTCACCGCCTGGGCCGTGGCCGGATCGATACCCCGAATGAACACCCCGGCCAACTCTTTGCCCGAGGTCACCATCACCTCCTGGTAAATGAAGGGCGTGGCCGCCACCACCCCGGGCACCCGATTCAACTTGGCCATCAACATGGGGTGTTCTTCGAAGTCCATGCCGCGCTTCTGCAGCAAAGCATGCGCGTGGGCTCCGACGATCTTGTCCCTCAGCTCTCCCTCGAAACCGCTCATGACGCTCAGCACCACCATCAAAGCCGCAACGCCGATGGCCACGCCGACCACCGAAATGGCGGTGATCATCTTGAATCGCAGGTAACGCAGGCCCAGGCGAACCGGCCAGGCCAAGCCCCCCCCCCGAGCCATGAAGACCAGCAACGCGCCAAGGGTCAAAGCCGCAAAATGCGCCTCAAAGGCCAGGCCCAAATCCACCACATTGCCCAAGCCCAGCTGGAAGCCATCGCGCCACCACATACCCAAGGGCACCAGCGCACTGGCCAACAAACCCTCCAGGCCGGGAAAACGGCTAAGCGATCGAGCAAGCCCCGCACCCAGCATCAGGCCGACCAGAGCCAGCAAAGCAAATTCCAATGAATCGCCCCGGCCGAGTTCCGGCCAAAGCCAGCGTTGAATCCCCAAACCCAAGCCCAAGCTTGCGGCACTGGCCATCAAGCTCACGGTATAGTTTCTGGCTGAGCGCAAAACGCGACCACCCATGGCTCAGGTACTCCTCGAAATCAAGCGGGTTTCTCGTCGCCGGCCTGGATCAGGTAGGCTTCGATGAAAACGTCCAAGTCGCCATCGAGCACCCGATCCACGTCACCCACATCAAGATGGGTGCGGTGGTCCTTGGCCATGCGATAGGGTTGTAAGACGTATGAACGAATCTGTGAGCCCCAGGCGATCTCCTTCTTTTGTGCGTGCAGCACATCCTCTTCGGCCTGACGCTTCTCCATCTCCAGTTCGTACAGCCGGGCCTTCAATAATTTCATGGCCGTGGCCTTGTTGCGATGCTGACTGCGCTCGTTCTGGCAGGCCACCACGATGCCCGAGGGGAAGTGGGTCAGGCGCACGGCCGAATCGGTCTTGTTCACATGCTGACCACCTGCCCCGGAGGCCCGGTAGGTGTCGATGCGCAAGTCCTCGTCACGCACTTCGATTTCGATGTCGTCATCAACTTCAGGAAAAACGAATACGCTGGCAAAAGAAGTATGTCGGCGTTTGGCCGTATCGAATGGGGAAATACGCACCAGGCGATGGATGCCCACTTCGGCTCGCAGGTAACCAAAAGCATGGGTTCCAGTCACTTCAACCGTGGCCGACTTGATGCCCGCCTCGTCTCCAGGCTGATACTCAGTCACCGAGGTATTCCAGCCCCTGCGCTCCGCGAAACGCAGGTACATACGAAGCAACATGTCGGCCCAGTCACAGGACTCGGTCCCACCCGCGCCTGAGTTGATGCTCAAGAATGCATTGCGATGGTCGTTGGGACCCGAGAGCATTCTGGCAAGCTCCACCCGACGCAAATTCTTTTCGAGGGCGGTCAAATCGCCTTCGATCTCGGATTCCACCTCGGCATCGCCTTCAGCCTCGGCCAACTCCAGGAGTTCCAAAGAATCCGCCAGGCGTCCTTCCAGGCCGTCGAATTCTTCCAACACCCCCGCCACGACGGCACGCTCTTTTTGAATTTCCGCCGCTTTCTGTGGATTGTTCCAGAAGGCCGGATCCTCGATCTCTTTGTCTATGGTCGCGACACGCTGCCGCTTGCCGACCAGGTCAAAGAGGCCCCCGGAGCGCATCCAGCCGCTCTTTGAGGCTTTCCAATCGCTCTTTGATATCCTTGCCCATAATCAAACTCCTCACAATGAAGAATGAACCATCTTGCTACACCAAGAAACAAAGCAAGTCAACGCAGGCCATGGGCTGCAAATTCGGGCCCAAGGTGTGATCATTCCGAGCATCTGCCGGTGTCGGGATTGCAGGTTCCAACGGTATGGCCCGCGCAGTCGTCGTTATTGGCGCATTCCGGTGCCTCGTAGCAATTGTTCCAGGTGGTGTTGCAGAACCAGTCAGGGCCGTTGCAGTCATCATTGACGAGACATTCGACACAGACCTTGTTTGTGGAGTCGCATACCTCCTCGTTGGGATTGATGCAGTCGCCATTGGCAAGGCACTCGACGCATACGCCGTTTGTGGTGTCGCATACCTCCTCGTTGGGATTGATGCAGTCACCAGCGGCAAGGCATTCGACGCAGAGGCTACTTATTGTGTCGCACACCGCTCCGTTGGGGTTGGTGGTGCAATCGGCGTTCTCGGTACACTCTGGCGGTATGCCGCATGTATGGGTGTCGTCGTCACATACCTCACCGATGGTTTCGTCGCAGGTGGTGTTGGCAATGCACTCGACGCACATGTTGTCGTCTGCGAGGCAAATCTCGCCGTAGGGGCTGCCGACGCAGTCGTCGTTTGCCTCGCAGTAAGAAAAGACTTCGGTGCCGAAGGCAATCTCGTTAATGCAGAAGACATCGCCACCTTTAACCTCGGTTGTGACCCAAGGTTTTCCCTGGTTTCTGGTGACTTCGACGAGAACAACATCAGTAACGGTTCCAACGACATGGTGACCGGGGCCGTTGACGTCGGTCACGGTGAGGGTGCCGCTGATGGCGAAGTATTCCTTCGTGCAGGACAGGTCACCCCTGTTGCAACTTGTGGAGAGCAGCACGCAGGTGCCGCAGGTTGAGTAGTCGAGTTCGTCAGCCGAGCTGCCCAAGGTATACGTGCCGGGTGCGCTGGTAGATGGGTTGTTTCCAACCCCTGGCCAGAGCTCAATCCGATTCCAGCCAAAGGTGCTCTGGTCGCTGTCGTACTGGTCAATGATGATGGCGTCGCCAACAAGGTCGAAGGCTTTTTCCGAGAAAACGGTGAATCCGTTGTGATCGCAAGTGAGTTCGGGGTCGTCGTCGACGCAGGTGCCGTTGTCACAGGTTTGATCGGCCATGCAGGAGTTCACGCAACTGCCGTCGGTGCAAACCATGCAGTGATTGGCATCGCAAGAAGGATCGCAATCGGGGTTGCTCTCATCGCCCCCGCAGCCGGCCAAGCCGAAAGCGACCAACCATACAAACAACAAACTCCAACAACTCGCACAGCGATGCAAAGATCTCATGGACTTCCTCCTTGGTGGCAATTCAGCGGCTCAATCTAATGCACATAGGGACTGCGGTCAAAGGGGAAGTCCGGCTCTTCCAGAGGGGCAAGTGAACAGTTGGCCCCAAATTAGGAGTGCCAGATGAATCAACATGGATGAATCAACATGACACGTGTCTTGACTAATGTCTGGTCACGTGTCATACTGAATTTAGAGGTGCACAATGGCTAGAGCATTGGAAGCAATCCAGAGTACCAAGCGCAGCCCCAGGGCCGGCCGGTCGCGTTCCTTTAAGCTACGGCAATTCCTTGGCATTGCACAGGAGGACTTTGCCCGACTTTTGGGTGTGTCTGTTCGTTCCGTGGCTCGCTGGGAGGGCAAGGGCGGGCGGCCGGTCCCGGATGTCCGCGAGAAGATCAACTTCCTGATGAAATTAAGCATGTTGCTCGATGAGATGATCGAACGAGAAGACATCACAGATTGGCTGACCACCCCGAATCCCGAGTTTCTTGACCAGCCTCCCGTGGACCTGATTCGCTCAGAGTATGGTCGCCGAATCATCGAACAAGAAATCAAACGGGCTGAATGGGGCATTCCTGGGTGAAAAAAACCATCTTCGACGACAAGACATTCCAAAAGCTGAGTCCCGAAAGCATCAAGGGTCGATGGTACCGAACCGTAAAGTACAAACGCCTCAAGCAGGTGGGCAACCCCCTGGGTTCGTCCATGGTTGAAGGCAGGTACCACACGACTGCCGAGGACTCTGTCTTGTACCTGTCCGACTCTCCGGCCTTGTGTATGAGCGAGTCGACCAAGATATTTCAAACCGTAGAGATCAAGGATTCAGCTTGGTACACCGCCACATTCAAGGTCAAATTGTCACATGTGCTGAATCTTACTGATCCCAAGATCCTGAAACGCTTGAGCATCACACCGGCAGACCTTGTGCAACCCAGGCCCGGTGGCTACAACCTAACGCAAAGGATCGCCACAAAGGCCAGGACCACAGGCTTCGAGGCCATACTCGTACAAACCGCGAGGCCAGGCCTCTCCGGCAACAACCTGGTTGTTTTCCTCGAGGTCGTGGCCAACACCAAAGGCATTGTCGCTGTTGCGAGTTAGTGCGGCAGAATTCGGGGTGCGGCAGAATTCGGGGTGCCCGGCAGAATTCGGGGTGCCAGGCGAACAGTTGGCCCGGGGGCCCCTGCCCGACCTTCGTGCCTCCGTTCTCTCGGGCCGCAAACAGCGGCCCGACCAGAAATCCAGGAGTCCAGTTCATCAGGGGTCCAAACCACTACCTGGCACAGCGGAAGCCGAGGAAGTAGTAGCGATAAGGCGGAAAGACGTAGCTGCGACAGGCGGCGCGCAGAACGTCGGCATCGCCGTAGAAGCTGCCGCCGCGTGCAACCCGGATGTCGCCGCTATCCTCCCATGCACTGCCATCCGTCGGTGCACCCGTATAGCTACCGTGAATCTCATCCTGCACCCACTCCCATATATTCCCCGCCATGTCGCAAAGCCCCTGGTCCGTGTTACCATCGGTTTTACCGCATACAGCCCAGGTGCTGTTCTGTCCGCAGCCCCATCCTCCATCATCCATCACCGCATACTCGCAGGTCGCCGTTTCATCCCCCCAGGGGTAGGTGATGTCCTGCCCCCCCGATCGAGCCGCATACTCCCACTCGGCCTCCGACGGCAACCGGCCTCCCGCCCAGGTACAAAACGCTACCGCCTGATCCCAGTCAACACAGTTCACCGGATGTGCCCCTCGATCTGAATATCCCCAGTTGCAATAAGAATCAAAAGTATTGCCATCCGGCGAAGTGCAGGTCCCCGCATCGACACAAACCTGGTACTGTTCGACCGTCACCTCGGTCTTGCTCATCTCGAAAGACGGCACCGTGACAGAATGAATTGGCAGTTCATTAGAACCACCTGCATCACTTCCCATCTGAAACGTGCCACCAGTGATTGAAAGCCAGGGAAGAACCTCGCACTGGCCACTCATCTCATCACAGGTCTCACCCATACCGCAGCCGGGCCCGCAGGTCCCGCCGCAACCGTCAGGACCGCATTCTTTGTCTACACAGGCAGGGGTGCAGCAGGCATTGCCGTTGCACACGTCTCCTTCGCCGCAGTCGTCGGCGGTGTCGCAACCGCAAACATAGTTGTCATCCGACGGGTTGATGCAGGCATGGCCGGCGGTGCTTAGCGAGCAATTTTCGCAAGCTTCGCCGCAAGCATCAAACACGGTACAGGCAGCGCAAAGCTGGTTGTCGCAGTACTGCCCTGCGGGACAATCCGCCGTACAGGTCCCATCGCAACCGTCATCAGCCCCCCCACACTTGCCCAAGCAGTCGGGGGTGCATTCCATGCAAACCCCGTCGGCACAGCCGTAGGGACAGTTGACCAAGTTGGGGCTGTAAGTACAATCGCCGCCATCGCAAAGGCCCGTCTCCGGATACTGCATCAGGCTGTCCCCGTCACAGGTGTCAGCCGGCGGGTCGTCGCAGACGATGTCGAGGCAAGGGTCGGCATTGCAAGCGCCGTTGACACAGCCGAAATCGCAAACCACCGTGTCGGAGGCATAGTTGCAAATGCCCGCGCCGCAAGTGCCGTTGCTCTGATAGGTGGTCAGACTGTCCCCGTCACAGGTGTCGGCCGGCGGGTCGTCGCAGACGATGTCGAGGCAAGGGTCGGCATCGCAGGCACCGTTGACACAGCCGAAATCGCAAGCCACCGTGTCGGAGGCATAGTTGCAAATGCCCGCGCTGCAAGTGCCGCTGCTCTGATAGGTGGTCAGGCTGTCCCCGTCACAGGTGTCGGCCGGCGGGTCGTCGCAGACGATGTCGAGGCAAGGGTCGGCATGGCAAGCGCCGTTGACACAGCCGAAATCGCAAGCCACCGTGACGAAGGCATAGTTGCAAATGCCCGCGCTGCAAGTGCCGCTGCTCTGATAGGTGGTCAGGCTGTCCCCGTCACAGGTGTCGGCCGGCGGGTCGTCGCAGACGATGTCGGCGCAAGGGTCTTCCGGGTCGACGCAGCGACCGTTGCTGCAAACTTGCGCGTCCTCGCAATCGCTGTCCAAAACGCAATCATTTGGATCGGCCGTCGAGCCACCACAGCCGAAAGACAAGACCAGCATCGACAGAGTAAAACCCAATCCAACAAACATCCCGACGTTTTTCATAGCTTGCGCCTCCAGTTTATTGCTTCCCGTCCCTATTATCTGAACTCTTGAAGAAAAAAAGGCAATTAAAAAGAGGCATCCGCGATGTCAGCAGAGATGCATCCAGAATTCCGGGTGCCCGGGTGCCAGGCGAATAGTTGGCCCGCCCCTTCATGCCCCTTTCCAGGGATCGCCGGGTAGTCGAGTTACCAGTGACTTGTGGACAAGAGCCCATGCGGCCTTCACGTCATAGTCGAGGCCGGGTCGCAGCAACGGGTGGGTGTCGTCGAGGAAAAGAGCGTCCTTCATTTTTCCCGCCATGCTCTCCTCGAATTGAGCCCGCGTTGCGGCCGTTTGGCTGAAGGTCATGTACTCGGTGAAGCAACGAACGATTTCCTCTGGTTCGACCTCCTGCTCGGTGAGAGCGAGCCACAGGTCGAAGAGATCGCGCCCCTTCTTGCGTTGGTAGAGGGCGCGCATCTTCGTCCCCAGCAGCTCGGTCAAGCGATAGGTTGCGATCTCGGAATCTCCAGAGAACCAAGGGTTCGTCACAGTGTATCCGCGCCGTTCCATCCCCAGCACGTTGAAATGTTCGCGTGTGTTGATTTCAACCTTCAGACGCATGTTCACCACGGGCACGAAGGTCGTCTCGAAGCGGTAATAGAGAGTGAAGCGCCCCTTGCCCTGCTTCCACTTCGGTTTGCCGAGCCAGGGGTCGAGCACATCCCGGATGGCGTCGATCAGCCCTCCGATAGGCCCGGCCTCGTATTGTACGAGATCGATATCCTCGGAATAGCGCCCTGCCGGATCAAAGAACAGCTTATGCAGAGCCGTGCCACCCCGAAACACCGCTTGTTCGGCGACCACCGGGTGCCGGTACATTGTGATCAGGGCTCGACTCAAAATGAGATCTTGTTCGACCTGGGTGTTGTCCGGCCATGGGGCTGTCATGCGCCAATTGGTGATGTTCGCACGTGGGATCATAGGTCGATGTCCACCTGCTCGTTGGGGAAAAGCCGCCAGCGAGGATCAAGGTCGACGTCGCCCTTCGGCAAATCCGTGCGGAGACGCACGCGAGTTGTGCGCCGCCCTGCCAGCCAACACGCCAGAGGCTCAACAAGCGACTCCTCGCCGACGACGGAGATGAGGTACCCAAGCCGCTGAACGTCCGGGAGATGAACGTGAGGTGCAATGTCCACGAGTTTATCTTGATCGATTTTTTCGGCCAACTCGGACAGGACCGTCGCGACGTTGTTCCAGTGACCCGCTGCCGAAAAGAACCGCACCACATCGAAGGCCGTGGTCTCCGGGGTAGCGACCGCCATGGTCCCCGTTTCCGTCTCGACCCGGGTGACCGGCATGGCCTTCACGGAGCGACTGCCGTGCACCTCCATGTGGACTCTCCCCGCCTTCATCGCTCGGGTCGCGCGGTCGGCGACAACCTGGAACACCATCGGTTGTTGGTGTCCCGCCCCATGAAGCGCCGCGGCGGTCAACACGCCAACGTAGTAGTGGAGACCGAGATGCCTCATCAGGTCGTCGATGAACCATGACGCCGGCGGGCAGCCTGCCGCGCGATACTCCGACGGGATGACCACATAGAATCCACGACGCGGCGAGGCAATCCGCCCCTTCTGCTTGAGCCGTCGAAGCGCCGTCTGGACCGCGACCCTGGAACGCCCGAGGCCCAACTCAGCATCTTCACGAGTGAAAACATACCGGCCCGAAGCTTGCCGCGACTCCACCCACTCGGCCATGTTTCGTGATTCGCTCATGACAAATACACTCTCATTAGTTAGCGAATTGTGCAAGTTTTCGCAACTGGATCTGCAAGGTCAGGGACTTCGGGGTGCGGAAGTTCGGCGGAAGTTCGGGGTGCCAGGCGAATAGTTGGCGGATTCAACTCAGCGCCGGATTCAACTCAGCGCCGACGAATGAGCCCTGGGCCGATCCATAACAAACTCAAGAAGACGCAGACCCAGGCGAAGAGGTCGCCCAGGATTAGGTAGGGGGTGTGATTGGAGAGGAGGGCTACCTCGGCGGTCATGTAGGTCGACTCGGGTAGATCGGACCGGCGGGGCTTGGTGATTTTGCTGGAGAGTAGACCCAGTCCGCTTTCTTTCAGGATACTTGATAGCGTCCGGTTTCGATGGAGCGCATGCGGCTGATGGCCAAATGCTGGAATGGGGCGGAAGAGGGCCCGTACCAGGAGTCGTTGGTGATGTTCACGAGCAGCTCGGCACCGGCAAGCACCGATGCGCGAGCGATTTCCGGGAAAATGGCCTCATAGCAGATCAGCATGCCCACCCGGGCCGCGTCCAGGTCGATGGGGTCATGATCCGCTCCGGGATCGAAAAAACGCATGCCCTTGGGCACGAACCACTCCCAGGGCAAAAGCCAGCCCATCGGCACATACTCCCCGAAAGGCACGAGATGTCGCTTGTCGTAGCGGGCGATGACGCGCAAATCCTCGTCGACCAAAAAGGCGCTGTTGGTCAGCAGATCGCGACCGTCCACCTGACCGCGGCCCACGCCCCCGATGACCAGTTCAGCCTCCAGGGGTTTTACCGAAGGCCCAGCCGCCCTCTTCAGTGACCGGATGGCCGGATGTACGGCGTCGGCCAAGCTGCCCTCCGGCCACACCACGAGACGGGCTCCACGCTTGACCGCCTGCCTGCTGGCTGAAAGCATTCGCTTCATCACCCAGCGCTGGTCCGCAGAACCGCGCAGCCGGACCTTTTCGTCCAAATTGCCCTGCACCACGCCCACCACAATCTTCCGAGCGTCTTTTGGGGCCGGCTCCTGATTCAGTCGCCAGAGGCCCCAGCCCGCGGCGAGCATCAGCCCCAAACACAAAAACAACGCAACCCGTTTGCCCCGTCTCAGGCTTGAAAAAACCAAAAGCTCGCCCCGCATGCCCGCCCAAAGTCGCTCAATGGCCGCGTTGACCGCCACCACCGCGTAAGCCACCAAATACACGCCCCCCAGGCTGGCCAACTGCGCCAACCAAAGACTTCGAGCCTGGCAGGTACCGAGGCCGGCCCAGGAAAAACCCGTCAGCACATAGTTGCGAGCGAACTCCAAGACGACCCAGATCACCGGCAAAGTAAGGTGCAAAGGCAGACCCGCCTTGCAACGCAAGCGCACGGCCGCCCAGGATGGCAAGGCCCAGAACAAACTCAAAAAACCCACCAGCAGAAACAGAATGGGCACCGAGGCCACGCGAGGGAGATGCCCGAAGGTCGTCAAGGCCACATCAAGCCAGAAAAGGCTCGCGGCGAAGAAGGCCACCCCGGCCCACCAGCCAAGGCGAAATGCCCAACGCGCATCGGCTGATCGCAGTCGTGAAATGAGGGGTACAAGACCAAACAGAGCCAGCGGCTCGGTCCAGCCCCCGGCAAAAAGCTCAAGACCACCACCCAGCGGCAAAGCCATGGGCAAACAGGCGGCCATCCACAAGCCGGAGCCGATAGCGATTGCCCTGTCCCGCCAGCGCTGTCGCCGAGTCAAGATCGAAAACTCGCGTGCAGAAGGGTCAACAAACGGTCCTGCTCTTTCCGCATGGCTCGACCGACGGAAGAACTCACCCCCACATGCTCATGACCCAGGAGATGCAAAACGCCGTGCACAAGCAGAAACAACACTTCCTCCATCAGGGCCACTCCCCGACGCTCCGCTTGTCTAAGGGCCGTCGGCAAAGAGATCACCACGTCGCCCAATATCTCCGGATGCAAATGCCCGGCCGGGCCTTCCTGTTGGGCAAAACTCAGCACGTCGGTCGCTCGGTCCTTGTTTCGGTACACCCGATTCAACTCACGGATCTCCTCATCACCACAAAGCAAAATGCTCAACTCACGATCCGGGAGTTCTAAAATCTTCAAGAGCCGCTCTGCACGGCGCAGTAGTTTTCTCCGGTCGATAGATGGAGTCATTCGACGTTTGCAAAGCAAGACTGGCATACCAGATCCCCAATCCCCTACAGCCCCAAGCGCCTTAAGTCTTCGCTCTTTTCTGAATCGGCATCAGGCGGCACCTCGCGGGCAGAGCCCGCGGGAGGCTCGCTTTTGGCCATCGGCACCTTGTCGGAACTCTTGGAACGCTTCTCCGTCCCATCTTTGGTGGCCGCTTCGGGATAGTCGGGCCTGTAATGGTAGATGCCGGCCAAGACTCGATTGAAGGCCCTGGCGATTTCATGCAAATCCTTAAGCGTCAAGTCGCAGTCGGAAAGCTGTCCATCGGCAAAAATCCGGTTGATCAAATTCTGCACCAGCCCCTGGAGCCTGGCGGGCGATGGATCCGAAATGCTCTTGGCTGCCGCCTCCACGCTATCGGCCAACATGACCAGTGCCACTTCCCGCGTCTTGGGCTTGGGTCCGGGATAACGGTAATCCTCTTCGGTGACGGTTTCGCTCTCTTCTGCCTGATCCTTGGCGCGCTGAAAGAAATATTTTATCAGGCTGGTGCCGTGATGTTGCTCGATGGCATCGATGATGGGTTCTCCCAGTCGGCTTTGCCTCGCCAACTCTGCACCGTCTTTGACATGAGCCTTAAGCACCGCGGCCGACAATGAAGGCTTGATCTTGTCGTGCCGATTGACGCTGTCTCGCTGGTTCTCGGAAAAATAGTCCGGCTTCTTGATCTTGCCGATGTCGTGGTAGTAAGCCATCACCCGCGCCAAAAGTGGATTGCAATGAGTAGACTCCGCAGCGGCCTCCACCAGGGACCCGACGATGATGCTGTGGTGATAGCTGCCGGGAGCCTGCACGATGAGCTCCTTGAGGAGGGGATGATTCAAATTGGCCAATTCCAACAATTTAATGTTGGTGGTGAAATGCCGAGCTGATGGTCTGAGTGGAAAAAAATGACCCTTTAAAAAAGGCCAAGGCCACAACCAGGACGATGTTGGCCAAACCGGTCACGGCACCGGCCTTCAGAAGCGAAGTGCGCTGGTTGACGTTGCCCACGGCTCCGGCCGCCACCAAAGAACTGACCATGCTGTAGGCACCGAAGGCGAAAGAGTCCTCCACCAACATGCCACCCAGAAGAGCTGCCGGCAGGGTGAAAGCCAAGGCCATCTCACTGTTAAGCACGAAGCGTATCAGCATGGCACCGGCCGCGAAGGGTATGGCGTAGTAGTAACTCTCTAAGGGGAAGATTTTGAACTGCTCGAACACGGCGCCGAAGACCCAGAACCAAACCTTCGTCGAGACCAAATAGGTAAACAGGATCAGCGCCAGCAAGGCCAAATCCTTGGGTATCATGCGGAACTTCCGAATGCTGGTGCCGGCAAACCTGACCAGCAAGGCCAGCATGAGCATCACGATCAAGATGGCGCCGATGGCTCGCTGGGCAGAAGACCCGGCGTCCGCTCTACCATGGAGCGCCCGCTTCATTGTGCGGAAAACCAAGATGTGGCCCTGGTCGATGATATCGCCCTTGCGGATGATGATGGCGTTCTTCCGAATGGTGATGGTGCGTTCCTGGACAGCATCGCGGGCCTCAAGCTTGCGCCGATTGGTCTCCTGACGATTAAAGAAGAGATTGGGAGTCACAAGCGCTTTGGCCAAACGCACATGTGCTGCTCGCAACGGAGGCGGAACCTGGGCCAAGTCCAATAGCGCCGCCTGCTCCACTTTCTCTAAGGCCATCTCCAAATCCAGTACGCGAGAAAAATTGCTGACCACCAACTCTCGCTCAGGTACGCCGTTGTGCTGGAAGCGCACAGTGATGCCTTTGCCTCGATCTACGTCCATCAATTCCCTGCTGTTGACGACCATGTGCCGCATGGTGCGCTCAACCAGCCGGGTAACAGCCTTCAAAGATTCCGGCGAAAAGTGGTCGTCGCGCAGGATAATGAAATCCTCTTCGGTGACCACAACCTGCAAGTTCTTCAAAAATTCACCACGGGCAGCGTCCAACCGGATGGCCAACTCTTCTTCCAACCTGGCGATCTCAGGTGCGACCCGGGCTTCGCGCTTCTCCTTCTCAAGCTTTGCCTCTTTGCGTCTGCGTTTCGTTTCTTTGCGCGGTTTTTCTTTTCCCTCAGGAACCGGCCCCTCCAAGCTGCCGTCCGGATCCTGCTTGAGACGAGCCACTTCGGCATCGTGATCGTGCACCCTGACTTGCATGTTGCCGAAGGCTTCGCTCAAACGCCGCATGCGTTCCTGGCCCAACTCAAGCTCAAAGTCATACACACTGCGGATGGACGATTCGCCCTCCCGCCGCAGACGCTCGGTGGACTGCTCATCCACCACGGGGAAACTTTCTGGGGCCTTGATGTCGCTGGATGCCACATGACCCACATCCTCATCGTGGATGGGCAGGTTGGTGCTGGAGGTGGAGGGGCTGAGCATGAACGCCACCGAGATGCCAAGAATAAGCAACACCAGCACGAAGGAAAGCTGCAGCCACCAGCGTCTCCAATCCTTCAAGCCCTGGGCACCATTGCGCACCACCTTCTTGAGGGAATCTCGAGCACGCTCCCGACTGGGTTTATTGTTGGCCATCGCGTCCTTCTTCTTTTTTCGATTTTCGCAGCAGGTCGTCAGCCTGATAGGCACGGATCACATCCTGAACCAGGGGATGCCGCACCACATCCGCATCCGTGAACTCGCAGAAGGCGATCTTCTCAAGGCCTGCCAGTATCCGCTTGGCCTCCCTCAGGCCGGAACGAGTCCCTGATGGCAAGTCCACCTGCGTCACGTCACCGGTGATAACCGCCTTGGAATCATAGCCCAAACGGGTCAAGAACATCTTCATCTGCTCCGAAGTTGTATTCTGGGCCTCGTCGAGGACAACGAAGCTTCCATTGAGGGTACGACCACGCATGAACGCCAAGGGAGCCACCTCGATGGTGCCACGCTCCATCAACCGATTGACTTGATCATAGTCCAGCATGTCGTGCAAAGCATCGTACAGGGGGCGTAAATACGGGTTGACCTTCTCAGCCAAATCGCCGGGCAAAAAGCCCAGTTTTTCTCCCGCCTCCACCGCCGGCCTTGTGATCACGATGCGCTGCACTTCCTGCTTTTTCAATGCAGCCACCGCCATGGCCATGGCCAGATAAGTCTTGCCGGTTCCAGCCGGACCGATACCAAAAACCATGTCGAATTTGCGCAGGGCATCGATGTATCGCTTCTGCCCGATGCCCTGCGGGGTGATGACCCGATGCCGACTGGCGACATAAACGGTGTCCATGAAGATGTCGCGTAGCCGAACCCGTCGATCCTGGCCTTTAATGCGCAGGGCTTGTTCCACATCATTTGCGTAAAGCGGGCGACCCTCGCGAACCAAGGCATACAATTCTTCGATAATTTGGCGAACCAAAGTGACATCTTCGTCCGACCCATTGATGCACAATTCAGTTCCGCGCACGGCGATTTCAACCGAGGTGGCCGACTGCAACAACTGCAAGTGCTTGTTCCCTGGCCCATACAGGACCTGAGCCACGCCAGCATCGTCCAAAACCAGGCGATGGGTGCCTTGGGCGCATTCCATGTGCATACCTTACTCGAAAGGCCGCAAGACGATCACGCCTTCATCGGTAAGTCGATACGCGCGGGGATCGCGCCAGGGGTATCGCAGGTCGGAATCGACCAACAACTCCGCATCCACCAATTCGCTCAATTTCTCAGGATAGCGCCCGTTCTCCAAACGGTAGACCTCTAAGGCCCCCAGAACCCGACGTTCCTGGTTGCGATCGATGAGTTCCCGGGCTGCCGGATTGGTCAGGTGCCGGGTGCTGTTCTCATGAACCATAGACATGAGATCGACTTCAAAAACCCGATAAAGCATGAAAACCACGCCCACGATGAGCACCATCATGCCCACCTGGATAAACACCCGGCCTATGGGAAAGCGCCTCACCCGACTGCCCGGCACTTCCTTTGCCTTGCCGGCAGCCTTGGTGCTCACCGCCTTGACAAAGCCCTCGTTGAGCAAATTAAGCAGTGCCTTGCAGGTTTCGAATTCGCCCAGACGAGACAAGTCAATAAGCTTTTCAACATTGCGACCTTCGGCTAAGAAACCAAAAACCAGCGTCTCATTTTGACCGATGCTTTTATTCTTTTTCTTTTTCTTTTTCTTCTGGTCATCCGCGGCGAACATATCGTCAAAGGCATTATCCAAATCCTCTTCAACCGATCCCGCTTCAGCGGTTTCCATCTCCTTGAGCTTGACGAAAGTCATCTCATAAGAGGAAATCTTCTTCCGGATCATCGGCCATTCGTCGACCATCCGAAAACCTTCCATCAATACATTTTCAGAACGAATGGGCTCGACATGATCCGTGTCGAACTCTACTTCCTCTGGTGCAAACTCGTAAGTGCCACTTTCCCAAGTGAACAAGCGATACACGGTCTCGGTGGTCTGAAGATGGGCGAAGTCCCTCAAATCACTCGATTTGGCCAAACCTTGCTCGATCAAAATGTCGCCCAGACGCTTCAAGGTGCGCTTTTGAACATCCAAAGCTTGGTCCAACTGCTCTGGGCTCAACATTTCGGCCCGCACCATCATGGAACCAAGTAAATCCTTCTGCTTGCGAGTGGTGGATCCAGCCCGAACCACGTCACCGTTGAAAAAATATACGCGGACTTCCTGTCCCTTGGTCTGCAACTGCAGCACACCGGTCTTGGATTGATGACTGATGAGTTGAAAAATATCCGCGATACCGAAATCTTTTAATGTTCCCTTAAGCGCCATGGCTCACCCCTTCAAGCATCATTCGAACGAAATACGTCCAGAAGAGCCCAGGCATAAAATGCCGCAAAAAGAACCAATAAGGGCACCAATTTCAGCCAGTCGATACCACCACCGAGGGCCAAAGGGTCTCGCATGAGCCCGTATCCTAAGAGGACCTGCACCAGAACCAGGGCGAAGACCAACAGGATCAACACGCCGCGCAGCGTGCGTTCTTTCAACATTTGCCCGATCCCGGGCAAAACAAAGGACAGACCACAGGCCAAGCTCTCATGTCGTCGCTTGTATTGCCGAATCTGAATTTCTTTGCTGATACGCGCCCTGGCATCAACTTGCTCTTTACGAACGAATGCGTAGAAACACTGCCCACAGTGGGTGTCATCCTTCATCTCGTTGTTGCAACGCCGACAAGCAGGACGCCCGCAGCGGACGCAGGCCCTGGATAAGGACACGCGCCAGCCAAATAGAGCCGCCAACAGATAAATCAAAAGTGCGCCCAATGCGTAGAACCAAAAAGAAAAAGGATCCCCCCGCCCTCCCCATGTATTCCACAAGGCAGCGGTGGCGTCGTCTAACAGCTCCCTGCTGACCCCGATGTCCGCGGCACCCGTGAGCCAGACCATCGGCAAGTCGAGTTCCCCGACCACATAGTTGACCTGACCCGTGTTGGCCCGCACGGTCACCTTTCGAATGCCTTCCCGGTCCAAACGCAGAGCGCTCTGGCGAGCTTCGGTGCCCTTATCCGGCTCACCCGCCCGATAGTGAGTTTGACTCAGGTTGTAGTGAGGCAACGCGAGACCAGGATCGGCCATGCAAGCCCGACCATACATACCCACAGCCTTGCCCAATTCGTCCTGCAAAAAATATACGTTGCCGAGATTGTTGAGCAGGATGGCCGAAGCGGGCTTGGTGTCAAGAGCCTTGAGCAGTATTGCGGAGGCCATCTCATATTGGCCTTGGCGCTTGAAATGATTACCCAAGACGGTAAGCAGGCCGGTGTGATCGGGATGCTCTGCCAGCAAAGCCTTGAGCCTGCTTAACTGCTTGTCAGTGGGGGACCCTCGCTCAACCTCCAGCAGCACACCGGCCGCTGAATCCGGCATCATCAAACCGGCCAGGCCCTCACGAAGGGCAAAAGGCGTTGCCCCCAACAGCAACAGCAGCATGATGGAGATGGCCCGCTCCCGCCAATTCTGGTACAAAAAGGCCGTCAGCAGCCAAATCATCAGAGTCAAAACCAGCCCAAGCCGAAACATCAAAGGCAAAGCCAAAAGCAACAAGGCCAGGACAGTGGTCTGAAAACGCGCAGCTGCCCTTGGAAACAAATGGTGAAAGTCGTGCAAAAAGAGCTTCAAGTAGGTCAAAAACTGCACAATCACAAAAAGGAAGGCCGCAAGAATCAGGCCCAACAAAAGGCCCACGATGGCATTGGTCTTCATGCGATCGAAGGAAAAAGGCTCCCGCCAGGCCGCCTTGCCCGCATCCAACAAGGAACCGAGCACTTCGGCCAGGTCAGTCGGCCGTTCGAACAAAATGAAAGAGGCCCGGGCCAAATGGGTTGAGGCCAAATCTGGAGAGAGTAGCACTGCCGTGTCCAGCAAGATCTCAGCTTTCTCGGGATCATCGGCCTTTTGGGCCCGCGAGGCCTCGCGCAACAACACGTTGGACTCCAGAAAAGTATTCCTGATGCGCAGCTCTTCTTTCAGGGTCACGAAACGCTTCAGGTCGCCCTCCGCCAGGGCCAAATCCCTCTGCTTGAGATGTATCTGCCTTTGCTGCCACAGGGAGGAAAGGTCTGCCAGCGAACCGGAGAGGCCCACGATTTTCTGCGCCACACCAAGGATCGGCTTGGGTTGCTCACCGGGCCGGGCTTCGCCAGGGTCATCATCGCCGGATTCGCCCTTGTCGCCAAGACCCGGCTTGTCCGCCTTGTCCGGCTTGCCCGCCTTGTCCGGCTTGCCCGCCTTGTCCGGCTTGCCCGCCTTGTCCGGCTTGCGTCCCCCCAGCTGTCCCGCTGCTGGTCACCCAAGGGGAGATCCTCAACAGGGCCCTTCGAATCACCCTTGTCGTCTACGTCCTCGACATCATCAGGGGGCGTGTCCCCGGCCTCATCAGGGGACACTTCTTCGACGTCGTCCTTCTTGTCGTCTTTGGGTTTGTCGCCCTCATCGTCGGGCATGGACCACAGGTCCGCTTCCGTCTTGGGTTTCTTGGGCTTGGGCTTTGGCTTCTTCTTAGCGGGTTTTTCGGTCTCCGCCTGGTCGTCTACCCAGCCTCCTTGGGCCACCAACAAAGCACGAGGCGGCCGCAAATCATCGGCGACCGAGGGCACAAACAATCCCAAAACCAGGGAAATAATCAGGCTGTTCATGACGGCTAGCTTATCCCAAATATCCAGCCCAAGGCAAGCTGGGGCGGCTCGGGAGGCTGGAAAGAAAACAAAAAAACCCGCCTCAAAAAAAGAGACGGGTCATCAGTTTGCAAGAATGCCCAGGGCGAGACTCGAACTCGCATGGGTCACCCCATACGCCCCTCAAGCGTACGTGTCTACCAGTTCCACCACCTGGGCGCATCCATTGCAAAACCGATCACATATCAAAGAATCTAAAGTCTGGCCGTGGTTAATAGCAGAAGCTCAGGGGACGGGCAATAAAAATCCTCCCCCCAACTGAAGCCGGGGGGAGGATTGGATGCTGCTGAAACCTAGGGTGAATTAATACCGGTAACGCACACCCAAGGCAGCCGAGAAACCGGAGGTATTCTGCGTGAACTCACCATATTGCAGGGTGGAGCCATCCGGGTAGTCCGAGGTGACCAGACCGGTCTTGTCCCGAAGGTGCAAGACGTTGAATATCTCGGTGATCAGATCGATGTTATGACCCGAAAGCTCCTTCAAATCCCAAACCACCCGCAGATTCAGACGGAAGATATCCGGCAAGCGGTTCCAATAGGGATTGTCGGGGTGGTCCTTGTCGTAGCCACGGTACCAATCGTAGTCGGCGTAGCCGCCCCAGAAGGTGTTGTAGGTGATCTTGGTGTAGGGGTAGCCCGTGTACCAACGGACGCCCACACCCACCTCGATGCCGTAGGGGAAGTGGTATGACCCGTCTACCTTCAAGGCATGGCGACGATCGTAACTCAGATAGCTCCACCAGTACTCATTCTGGCGCGGGTTGTCCATGTAGCTGGAGATGTAGTCATTCGGCGCGCCTTCGGAGCGTGAATAGGTGTAGGAGCCGCTCATCTGCCAGTTGTCGCTGAAGGCCTTGCGGAAAACAAACTCAAGACCCCAATACCGACGCCAGGCCTCCCGAGGGGTGCCCAAAGACCAGATGTAGGACTCTTCGCCGTTCTTGTAGCCGATGACGTCCGAGCCTTCCTGATTCCAAATCAGGTTGGCTTCGTCGTCTTCAAAGACGTACTTGGTTTCACGCCACAAGCCATTGATGGCCAGGGAGAAATCGGTGAAGAGCTCACGCTCAAACTGCAGCGTGAGTTCGTCGGCGTGGGGGGCCGTCAAGTTATCCTTGACCTGCACCGTGTTTTCGCCGCCGGTGGAACGCAGGAAGGTGTCGTAGTCGCCGGTGACCGGGTTGTACTCGTAGGTTTCCGTGCTCATGCCCTTGCCGACGAAGCTGGAAAGCGCAAGGTAGCCCGTGTCCACGTAACGATTGTAACCAGCCCGCATGACCGTTTTGCCGTCGCCGGTGATGTCCCAGACCATATTGATACGCGGGCTGGTGGTGGCGAACTCGGTGATCGTGCGGCCGTCTTCGTTGAGCATCTGGGCCCAGTCAAAACGGATACCGGGTTTGACCGTGATGTCCTTGGTGATCTTCCAGGCGTCCTGGAAATAGACACCCAGCACGTCGCCATAGATCAAGGTGTCCAAGGAATTGGGCACACCATTTTCGTCCAAGGTCAGCCGCGTAAAGCGGTAAGGCTGTCCCGCCCGATCGGAATAGGTACCACCGCCGGGGATGGACACGATCTTGTCCTGCCAGGAATGGGTGTACTGCCAACCGGTCTTGAACTCGTGGTCACCCAACAGGTTGTCCAGATAGTAAGTCCAGGAGGAATCAAACTGGATGCGCCAGCGACTCACGTCGTAGTCCTGATCGTAGTTGCCGGAGCTTAGGCCCGTGGCCGAGTCGTAATGCGCACGGCAGGCCGGGTCCTGGGTGTCGGTGCAACCCGACGAGGGATAAATATGCAGTCGGCTCTGCTTCAGGGCCAGCTGGGTCTTCTGGAAGAGGCTTTTGGTCCACAAGGCCTCCCAAGCCAGGGAGTAGAACTGCCCACCCTGGAAACGCTGGGCTTCGGCATCGTCGCGCACGAAGATGTCCTGCAACTCGTTCTTCAGCCAAGTGGGATCGCCCTGGGTCATGAAGGTGATCTTGTGGGCATCGTGAGGCTGATAGGTCAGCTTGCCCAAGTAGTACACGCTGAACCATTCCCACGCAGGATGTTGGACTTTTTCAGGATTCGCCGGATTAAACAGATCTTCCGTGGCCGAGATCTTGTAGATCTGTCGGTTCACTTGCACCGAGGCGAAGTACCAGAGTTTGTCTTTAAGGATGGGTCCGCCCACGTTGACATTGAAGGTGTACATGTCGTTGGTGGGCGCGCCTTCTTTTTCAAACTCATCCTTGATGCGCAGGAAGCCGGGGCGAGCATAAAACGACGTATCCAAATGGAACTCGTTGCCGCCGCTCTTGGTCACCAGGTTGATGATGCCGCCGGTGGCCTGCCCATACTCCGCGTCCAAACCACCCGTCAAGACCTGAACTTCCTTGATGGCGTCAAAGTTAAAATTGGCGCTGAAGGTGTTGGTCACCGGATCCGTGGTGTTGACGCCGTCGACCAAATACTGATTGGAGTTGAAGGCACCTCCATGGATGTTGGGGTTGTCGTCGGGGCTGACCACGCCGGGGGCCAAGGCCGCCACGCTCTGGTACTGACGGTCGATGGGCACTGACTCCAGGTATTCATCGTCGAAGTTCAGACCCAGGCTGGTCTTTTCCTTATCCACCACCGGCCGACGGGCCGTGACCACCACGGTTTCTTCCGCGGTGGGCAATTCCATCAGCAAATCCAAAGTAACGGTACCGCCGATGCGGACCGGCACAGCCTCTTGCTTCAAGGGCAAGAAACCAGGTTGCTCGATGAAGATGGTGTACTTGCCCGGAGGCAAGCCGAAAAACAGGAAGGAGCCGTCTTCCGCCGTCTGGCTCTGTCGTTTGCCCATCATCTCATTGGCGGTGATGGTGATGGTGACGCCCGCCAAGGGCACACCGTCGGGGTCAAATACCGTGCCGGCTATCTTGCCGTTCTGCTCCGAAGCCATCGCGGGCAGAGCCAGGGCAAGCACCAGCGGAATTACGAAAACCGACACGAAGGTCGTGATTCGATTCCGTCTCACTTTTGGCCTCCTAATCATCTCAGTGCTCTTTCTCGCCCTGGCACTAGTTGGCGTTGAGAGTGACGTAAACATCGTACGCACCTGGTGAACCCGACCAACCCACCACCTGAATCACATACAGGTGTCCGGCTTCGGCAGGGTAAGCAAGAATGACTTCAGGCTTGTCGGCCGTGAGCGCTTGGGCCACATAAGCACCGAGGTCTATATCCAACAGGAACAAGTCGTAGTCACCATCCGCGGCAGCCCAGTCGAACACGATGTCCATGCTTCCGGCCACATCAGCCACGTAAGCAAAGGAGTCGTAGTCGCCCAACCAGACAGATTCGTCGTTCTCGACCGTGGACAGTTCACCCAGAATATGGAGGGCACCCTTGGTGGGTACACCGCCATCCCAGTAGTTGACATCCAGTGCATAGGTCAAGCCCAAGGTACCCAAGTCGTTGGGATCACCTTCGAGTGCCTCACCGGTGCCCGGATCGTTGTAGCCGTTGGGCTCCATCTCGCGCACCTGGCTATAATTGAAGCTCACGGTGTAGACACCGGGACCTCCGTCATAGCCGGAGATATGGATCAGATAGGGTTTGCCCGCTTCCACATCGAACTGAGCAAACTCAGGGTTGGCCTCGGTGCCGGCCATGGACATGGCCACATTGCCACTGAAGGAACCAGCACCATCATCCTCCCAGATGATGACGTCGTAATCGGCGGCATTCGGCCACTCGAGAAGCACCTCAACGGTGCCGGCCCGGGCGAATTCGACCATGAAGAAATCTTCGTCGTTCTCGCCGGCGGCCTGATCGGCAGCATCCACGTAGCCCACCATGCGGTACTCGTAACCCAGCATCAATGGGCCAAACTCCCGCAGGTCCTGAACATCACCCTGGTACAGATCGTTGGGCTCTTCCTCGAAGAACTCGGTCACCACTTCGGTGGCCTCTTCACAGACATCACCCACGCCGTTGCCGTCGCTGTCTGCCTGGTCTTCATTGGCCACCAGCGGGCAGTTGTCGTCCACGTCCAGGATCGTGTCAGCGTCGTCATCGGTATCGCAGGCGTCGCCTTCACCATCGTCGTCGGTGTCGAGTTGGGTCGGATTGGCCGCGGCCGGACAATTGTCACAAACGTCGCCCAAGCCGTCGCTGTCGGTGTCTGCCTGGTCTTCATTGGCCAGAACCGGGCAGTTGTCGTTGGCGTCGTCTTTGCCGTCGTTGTCATCATCCGAGTCGCAAGCATCGCCGATGCCGTCGCCGTCGATGTCAGTTTGCTCGGGATCAGCGTCCAGGGGACAGATGTCGCAAGCATCACCCAGGCCGTCACCATCGCTGTCGCTGCCATCATCGGCCAGCTCGGGGCAATAGTCACAGGCGTCGCCGATGCCGTCGTTATCGAGATCCGAGTGCATGCTGCAAAAGCCGTCCACGCAACTACCCTCACCCAGGCCGCAGGTAACCACATCGCCGCAACTCGAGGTCGCAACTTCGGGGCAGGAGTCTAAGGCATCGATCAGGTTGTCGCCATCCGTGTCCACGTCGCAGGCATCGCCCACGCCGTTGCCGTCCACGTCATCCTGGTCGGGGTTGACCGTAAGCGGGCAGTTGTCACTGCCGATACAAGCTGAGTTGACCACGCCCGGATCGCAGATGCCGTCGCCGTCGTCATCGGGCACGCAGGCATCTCCACCACCTTCGCCGTCCGCGTCTTCTTGCTCGGCGTTGGCCACCACGGGGCAGTTATCACAAGCATCACCCAGACCGTCACCGTCCGAGTCAACCTGGGCTGCGTCCACTGCCTCGGGACAAAGATCACAAACATCACCGAGGTTGTCGCCGTCCGTGTCGAGCTGACCCAGGCAGAAGCCGGCATCGATGTCGCAAATGTCGCCGGCGCCTTCGCAGTCTTCGTTGGCGGCACAAGCCGGTTTCGGGTTGGCCACCATGGGGCAAAGATCGCCACTGTTGGCCACGCCGTCACCGTCCAGGTCATCATCACAGGCGTCGCCGAACATGTCGCCGTCGAGGTTGGCCTGATCCGAATTGGCCACGTCGATGCAGTTGTCGCAGGCATCGCCGACACCGTCGCCGTCGCCATCAGCCTGAGCGGGATCGTAGTTCAAAATGCAGATATCACAGGCATCCGGCACCGCATCGCCATCCGTGTCGGAATCGTCGCTTGCCACCGTGGGGCAGGCGTCAACACCCTGGCAGTACGGAGCGCTTTCGCCCGGATCGCATAGCCCGTCGTTGTCGTCGTCCACATCGCAAACGTCGCCGAAACCGTCACCGTCCAGATCCATCTGACCGACGCAGGTTCCGTCGCAAGCGCCATCACCACAGAGCAGTCCAGCGCCATCCAGGCAAAAACCGCCCGCCAATGCGCAGTCGGCATGGGACGAACAGGTGGGCCGAGGGTTGGCCTGGCGGCAGCTATCGCCGACACAGGTACCGCATGAGGCTGTGCAGAAGTTCAAGTACGAAGAGCAAAGACCCTCGCAGACGTCGCTGCATGTCATGCAGCTATCGAACTTCTTGCGGTTGCAAGAACCGCTGTCTACGCAGCTGTCGCGATCTTTCTCGCAGGCTCTGTAGCAGTGGAGTTGATCCAACTCCAACTCGGCCGGGAACCGGTCGCAAGCCGCGAAGCAAGCAAGCTCGCCCGCCTCACAGGCCGCCACTTCACCTTCGGAGCATTCGGCGTAGGCGTAACAATCTTCCTGGCCGGGTTGCTCCGCGCAGTCGGCGCAAGCGAGATCCTTGCACATCGTATACACGCCTTCACACTCACCACAGGCCATCGAGGACTTGCCCTCACAAGCCAGCCAGGTGGCGTCCCACAGATCCCGCGGATTTTCGAACAAGGTCTCGTCCACCGGAGCAGTGTTCAAGCAAGTGGTCATGTTGTCGCCGCAATTGTCGCAGGCATCACCTACATGATCGTTGTCCGCATCTTCTTGATTCGGATTGGCGACCAGGGGGCAGTTGTCTTCGTGGTTGAGCCGGCCGTCGTTGTCCAAATCCTCGTCACAGGCGTTGCCGGTGCCGTCGTTGTCGGTGTCCGCTTGATCCGGATTGGCCAGTTCGGGGCAATTGTCCCCGGTCTCGCCTTCGTCTCGGTCCGCCCAGAATTCCACCTCGTCACCATCGGAGTCGGCGTATCCATTGCAAGCATCGCCGGGACCGGAGCCGTCGGTATTGGCCTGGTCGGGGTCGACGGTCTCGGGACAAACGTCGCAGAGATCGCCCACGCCATCGCCATCCGTATCAACCTGGTCGGAGTTGTAAACGAAGGGGCAGTTGTCGTCGGCCAGGCCATCACCGTTCACATCGGCCGTGGGCACACCATCAAAGTCGGCATCCGTGCTGACCTCGGTGTCGATGGTCACGTCAAGCAAGGTGTAAAGATTCCAGCCCTTGCTGAAGTCGATGCGCTCGCTGGGCACAGCCACCGCCTCGCTGACGACGAAGTCACCAGGCGAGGGCGGACCGTTGGTTGAGAAATTCAAGGTGTTGTTCAAATCGTTGTCGGCCAGCGCATAGATATAGTAGGTGCAATAGCCGGCAGCCGTGTCGCAGGTAATGGCCGGGCAATTGCCCGACGCCACTTCAGACTCGGGACAGGATGCCGGAACGCAATCGCTGTCGTCATCGCATTCGCGCACGGGAACGAGCAAGCCATCGAACCAGCCCGTCATGTCGCCGGTGACCGGATCCAAGGTCAAATCGCGCACGGTGGTACCGCCCACGGGATGCTTGGGTTGACCGGCGCCCGCGAAAGCCGGATCGGCTTCGTTCAGATAGGCACCCGGAACGATCTTTTGGGGGTCGGCATAGGGATACAGGCCCAGCAGGATGTTGCCCACGATGGTGCCCGAAACCGCGCCGATGCGAATGGTGTAATCCGAAGGCGCGTCAACGCCATACCACTTCAACCAACGCATGAAGTAGCGGTTCTCCGGATAGGCCACGACCGAAATAGCGAAAGGGTTCTCGGCGTAGGTAACCCAGGCCTGGAACTCGGAATCACCAGGCTCGGCACCAGGCTTGAGCACGTAGAGAATGCCGACAAAGTTGTCGTCGGCCTCCGGCCAGTCGCCCGAGATGGTCAATGAGGACTTCTTATTGACCGAAAACTCGAACCAGACGGTACCGGCGTCATTGCACCAGTAACCCTCGTACCAGTCGGCGATGGTTCCCTTCAGCACCAGGGCAGGTGCGTCGGAGATGATCTCCGGCAGCACTTGTGGGCCGGGGATATCGCCGTCTTCGTACTCACAATTGCCGGGGTCTTGGGCCTGGACTACTGCACCTTCGGCACCCTCGGGTTGAAGCAGGGGACTCAGATCACCCGGGATTCGAATGGTACCGCGAATCTCGGTAAACTTATCCACTGCGTCTTCGTCGTAGATGGTGTCGCACGCAAACAAGGGCACCAACATAAGCCCCACGAGCGACGCCATCAACCACCAAGACCTGTTCGCTCTCTTCATCGTGGCCTCCGCTTTGAAGTGAACCAAACTTCGATTGTCTTGTTTACCCAAACAACAGCTTCGACCCACTCGGGCCGAAGTCTCTAAACGCTCGCGGGGTAACATAATATTCCCCCCTTTAGCAAGAAAAATCTTTTTCCACATCAGGTCTTGGCTCACTGTCTGGTATAGAAAATTCTTGCACCAACAGGTCAAAACCGCTAATACAATCTGCTATCGAACAGGAGGTTCGAGCTTGTTGCGGAACAGAAGCATCAATTCAGTTATTGTCTTTGCCTTGATGGCGCTTCTGACCAGCCTGAGTGCTGGCTGTGGTCTCTGGGACACGGTACAAGCCCGGCAGCTTGCCCGAGACGGCAACGACCTCTACAAACGATCCGATTACAAGGGGGCGGTCGAAAAGTACCTGGAAGCCAGAAGTTTGGACCCCGAGACCCCCAACCTCTTTTTGAATTTGGGGTACGCCTATTTCAGCATCTACGACATGGGTGAAGACGAAACGGCCGCGGCCAAAGCCATCTTAGCCTTCGAAGAATACTTGAAGCGCCAGCCCGAAGACAAGGACGTACAGGTTTTCCTCATCAAGACCCTGCTTCGGGCCGCCCCCTCCGATGACAAGATGGCGGACAGGGCATTGAATACTTTCTTGGATATGCTGAAAAAGAACCCCGCCGATCATGAGGCCCGCCAGTACTTAATCACACTGTTCATCGAATGCAAAC
This sequence comes from Deltaproteobacteria bacterium, assembly GCA_019314375.1. Classification (GTDB taxonomy): domain Bacteria; phylum Myxococcota; class B64-G9; order B64-G9; family B64-G9; genus JAFCZJ01. The sequence goes on from JAFCZJ010000043.1 coordinate 60,763, forward strand.
GCTACGAGGACGCGGTCCGCTTCTTCGGCAAGGACCTGGAAAACAAGCCCGACGATGTCGAAACCATGAAAATTCTGGCCATCATCGCCGACAAGTCGAAGATGACCCAGGCGGCGGTGGACTGGTATTGGCGACGAGCCGAGGCATTAAGCGCCCCGGAGAAGAAAGCCCTGATGCTCTACGAGGTGGGCACCTACGCCTGGAACCTGCTTCACTATCAGCCCAGGCGCCATGTGGGCATCGAAGCCATCAAACTGGCGGACCAGGGCATAGAGGCTTGTCGCCAAGCCATGGCTTTGAAAGAAAAATACGCCGAAGCCATGATCTACGGCAACCTGCTCTTCCTCAAGCGGGCCCTGTACGATGCGGACGAACAAGGCCGCTTCATCGCACAAGCCAGGGCCTTCGAGATGCGCAAGGCGGCCGGTGCCATTTTGGCGGAACGAAAAAAACAAAAGCAGGCCAAGGAAGAAAAAGCCAAAGAAGGAAACGAGGCGAGCGACTCGTCTGAAGCCAAGCCGAAAAACGACGAAAAAAAAACGAAGACGGACGAACCGGCCAAAACCGGTTAAGCCCGCCGCGCGTCCAACCCGACAGATTTCACATCGGCGAGGATTGAAAATATGTTTGAATCATTCACCGAAAAACAGCAGGGCCGCGCCAGCCGCTTGAGCAAAACCTTGATCGGCTCGCTGTTTCTGCATGGTCTGGCGCTGGCCGTCATCCTCTTATTCGATCACCTGCGCGTCCAGGCCGTGGCCCAACCACCCGTGATGATCACCTTCGTGGACTTCGCCTCCCTGCCGCCGCCACCACCACCACCACCGCCACCCAAGAAACGGTCCAAACCCAAGACCGAAAAAAAAGTCGATCCCAAGATTCAGCCCAAAATCCGGGAATTCGTGGCACCCAAGGAAATCCCGCAAGAAAAGGCCCGAGAGCCGGAAGAACCTGAAGATGGCCCGGATGATGGCGTGGAAGGCGGCGTGGAAGGCGGCGTGGTCGGCGGTGTGGTCGGCGGCGTCATCGGCGGCATGATGGATGCCCCACCACCCCCTGCTCCTCCCCCCCCCCCGCCCCCTCCGGTCAAGCCGACCTACCAGGCACCGGACATCGTCAAGAAGCGCAGGGTTGGAGGCAGCGAGCCGAACTACCCGCGCATCGCCCGAGCCGCCGGTCTGGAAGCCACCATCATCGTCAAGATCTTCATCACGCCCGATGGCAAGGTGGGCGAGATGAAATTTCTAAAAACCGACAAACACTTTGAAAAATCCGTGCGGGCGGCCCTGGCCAGCTGGCAGTTCTCCCCGCACACCATCAATGGTCGCCCGGTGGGCACTTACACGGTCTACAAGTTCGTGTTTAAACTCGAATAGGTCCGGGTCACACCGGACGAGTTACCCAAGCAGGAGAAAACAAGCATGGAATTCACCATTCCGCATATGTGGGCAGCGATGGGCGTTATCGCCAAGACGGTGGTCATCATCTTGGGCATCCAATCCTTGATGGTCGTCGGCGTTTCTTTTGAGCGACTGCTGGTTTTCATGCGCGCAAAAAAGCAATCTCGAGAATTTGCGATTCGCGCCTTGAAGCTCCTGGAAGAACGCAAGCACAAGGAAGCCGCGGATATCGCCGCCGAATTCAAAGGCAGCCACGTGGCCAAGGTGGTCAGCTCCGGCCTGAAAGAGTATGTCAAGGGCACGGAAGGCGGTACCGCTGCCTATGACGTGCTGGGCGCGGTCAACCGAGCCGTGGAAAAAACCATCGAACGCCAGTCGTCCTTGTTGCGTCGTGGGCTGGGTGTCTTGGCCTCGGTGGGCTCCACCGCGCCCTTCATCGGCCTCTTCGGCACGGTCTTCGGCATCATCAACTCCTTCCAGGGTATGGCCAAGGACGGCGGCGGCGGCTTAGGTGCCGTGTCCGCCGGTATCGCCGAGGCCTTGTTTACCACGGCCGTGGGCATCGGCGTGGCGGTTGTTGGCGTGCTGCTTTACAACTTCTTCACCTCCAAGGCGGAAGCCCTGCAAGCTGACGCCAGCGAGTCGGCCAACGAGATCGTGGACCTGCTCATCAAGCACCACGCGGAAAAAGACACAAAAGCCAGCGCCGAAGCCTGATGGGCCGCTGAAGGAGCCGGAACAACCATGGCCATGAACTTAGGCAACAAGGGCCTGAACAGCGATATCAACGTCACGCCACTCGTGGACGTCATGCTGGTGCTCCTGATCATTTTCATGGTGGTCACCCCCATGCTGCAACGAGGCAAGGCCGTCATGTTGCCCCAGACGGCCAAACCTGAAAAACAAAGCGATGAAGGAAACGACCTGATCGTCAGCGTCGAATACCTGGGCCGGGGCGGTATGAATCTTTACCTGGGCCAGGATCTGGTGGACGAGAACACCTTGCGAACCCGCTTGCTGGATGAGCTGCGCAAAGACCCTGCCCAAGAAATCTACCTCAAGGGCGACCAACGACTCACTTACGGCACGGTGCGCAAGGTCATGGAAATCTGCCACGAAGCGGGTTTCCAGCAGGTAAAACTAGCCACCGAAGAAATCAGCAAGAAGGAGGGTTAACAACCGCACCGTGTCGCATGGCGACACGGCATAAGACTTCCTACGATGGAGACAACATGTTGGAAAAAGTAACTCATAAATCAGGATCATTCTTGCTTGAGGAAGTCTAAATGTCCATGAGCGCTGGAGGCAAGGGCGTTTCATCTGAGATGAACGTCACCCCCCTCATCGACATCCTCTTGGTGCTGCTTATCATCTTCATGGTGGTCACTCCCTTGATGATGTTACAGCATCGACTGGACGTACCCAAAAAGGCCGAGGTGGATCTGCCGCCGGACGTGACCCAGGACCAAGTGGTGCTGACCTACACCAAGGACGGCAACCTCTACTTGAACCATAAACAAGTGGAGCGCAGCCAGTTGGCCAAGAAGCTGGAAAACATTTTCAAAAACCGCCGAGAGAAGACCATCTTCATGAACATCGATCCGGACGCGAACTACGGCCAGTCGGTGGAAATCATCGACACCACCCGCAACGCGGGCCTGACCAAGTTGGCGGTCATCACGCTGAAAGAAGGCGAGAAGTTTCAGATCCCAGGCGCGGCCAAGCCCGTCAGCCCCACCGGAATATAGCTCCAAAAATTTATTCGGTTTTTTCGGCTTTCTTTTCTTCTTCAGCCGGCCCATCCGTGGGCTTGGCGGGGGAATCAGACTCCGCGCCCGGCTCCGGGGTCAGACCCACCTCTTGCCCAGGCGGCAAGGGTTCATCAGACAGGCTGGAGCCCTGCTTGGAGGACATGCCCGCAAGGATGACCGACAAGGCCATAAACAAGATGGCCATGCCGGCCGTGATCTTGTGCATGGGGGTGGTCTGGCCCCGCCCACCGAACATGGTCTGGCTGCCACCACCGAAGGCAGCGCCCATGCCAGCGCCTTTGCCGCCGCTTTGCAGCAGAACGATCATTATGAGTAACAAGGACACCATCACGTGAATAACGATCAAAAAGGTGTACATCCGTATGCTCCTTGATGCTTGCGGTTACCTACTCTTGTGAAAATACAACTTATCAGTCCGGTGATTCAGGACATGTACGAGCCGGCGAGTATGCCAGCAAAACTATCAGGCTTCAAGCTTGCTCCACCAACCAAGGCCCCATCAATGTCCGGCTGCGACATCAACTCTTTGACATTGCTGGGTTTTACGCTGCCGCCGTACTGAATTCGCATCTGCCCTGCCCGCTCCTCGCTCGCCAAATCGCCCAGCCATGCCCTCAGCTTGGCGTGAACTTCCTGGGCCTGCTCGGGCGTGGCGGTGAGTCCGGTGCCGATGGCCCAAACCGGCTCATAGGCAATGGTGACACTCGCCAAAGCCACATCATCCAAACCCGCCAAGCCTTTACGCAACTGCCTTTCCAACACCTCAAAGGTCTTGGCTGCTTCTCGCTCTTCCAGGGTCTCACCAATGCAGACGATGAGCATAAGACCGGCGCGCAAGGCTGCGTGAACTTTCTGGTTTACGGTCTCGTCGGTCTCGCCAAAATACTGACGCCGTTCGGAATGACCGATGATGACATGACTGCATCCCATGTCCTTGATCATCTCGGGCGAAAGCTCGCCAGTGAAGGCACCCTCGCTCTCCCAGTGACAATTCTGTGTCGCCACGGCCACGGGGCTGTCGCGCAGAACGTCCAGCACAACCGCCAGCGATGTAGCCGGCGGTGCCACGGCCACCTCCACGCCGGGATGGGCCTTGGCCGCCTCTGCCACGGCCTTGGCCAAAGCAACAGCGGGCTCGTTCAACATGTTCATCTTCCAATTGCCGGCTATGAAGGGTTTTCTCATCTGCAAATCCTCGCTAAACTTCCAAGGCGACGATGCCTGGCAGGTCCTTGCCTTCCACAAATTCCAGGCTGGCACCACCGCCGGTGGAGATATGGGATACTTTGTCTGCCAGACCGCTCTTTTGCAAGGCGGCCGCCGAATCACCGCCACCGACCACACTCACGGCCTTGGAATCGGCCAGAGCCCTGGCCATGGCCATGGTGCCCGCAGCGAATGGATCTTTCTCGAACACACCCATGGGCCCGTTCCAAAAAACAGTGCGGGCCGAAGCGATTCGCTCGGCATAAAGCTTGACGGTCTCCGGACCGATGTCCAGCCCCATCTTGCCATCGGGGATGTGTTCGACCACCTGCCCCTCGGCTGCATCCATGTCGTCCGCCACCACGTGGTCCACGGGCAAAAGCAGATCCACCTTCCGGTCCCCCAGGCTATCAAGCACTTCCCGAGCCACACGCAGGCGATCGGCCTCAACCAGGGAACGTCCCACCGAATCACCTCGGGCCTTGAGGAAGGTGTACGCCATAGCACCACCGATGATCACGGAGTCGGCCTTGCTCAGCAAACTGGAGATGACACCAATTTTATCCGAAACCTTGGCACCGCCGAGCAGGGCCACGAAGGGACGCTTGGGTTCACGCAGGGTCTCGCCCAAAAAACGCAACTCTTTGCGCACCAGATAGCCCGCACCCTTTTCCTTGAAGTGAGAAACCATGCCCTGGGTGGAGGCGTGAGCCCGATGAGCGGTGCCGAAAGCATCGTTGATGTAGATCTCTGCCACGCGGGCCAGCTTCTCAGCGAAAGCCGGATCGTTTTTGGTCTCGCCTTCGTGAAAGCGCAAATTTTCTAACAGAAGAATCTGCCCGTCTCTGAGATCCTGGGCCAGCTTGCGCACACCATCGCCCACGCATTCGTTGGAGGCGATGATCTCCAACTCCAACAGCTCAGCCAGCTTGGCCCCAACAGCCTCAAGCCGCATGGACTCGTTGACCTTGCCCCTCGGGCGGCCCAAGTGACTGGCCAGGATCACCCTGGCTCCGCGAGATACCGCATGACGGATGGTCGGCAGCGCGGCGCGCACCCGAGTGTCATCAACAATTTGACCCTTGTCCATGGGCACGTTGAAGTCAACGCGGATGAAGGTGCGCTTCCCGCTGATGTCCAAATCTTCGATAAAGCGAACGGCCATGGCCTCACCCTGCAATATGGGCCACCATGTCCAGCATCCGATTTGAAAAACCCCACTCGTTGTCGTACCAGCTGAGTATTTTGACCATCGTGCCGTCGATGACCGTGGTGTTGGATGCGGAGACGATGGACGACCGGGGATCACCGCAGTAGTCGATGCTCACCAGGGGCTCTTCGTCAAAGCCCATCACACCCTTCAAAGATCCCTCGGATGCCGCCTTGAGCTCGGCGTTGATCTGCTCGGCGCTGGTTGCTTTCTCTACCCGAACGACCAAATCGACCACGGAAACATTGGGGGTGGGCACGCGAATGGCGAAGCCGTCCAGCTTGCCTTTCAGCTCCGGCAAGACCATGCCCACGGCCCGAGCGGCACCCGTGGTGGTCGGTATCATGGATACGGCCGCGGCTCGCGCCCTGCGCAGATCCTTGTGGGGCAGGTCCAGCAAGCGCTGATCGTTGGTATAGGCATGAATGGTGGTCATCAGACCGTGTAAAATACCGAAATTCTCGTGGATGACCTTGGCCACCGGGGCCAAGCAGTTGGTGGTGCATGATGCGTTGGAGAGAATCTGGTCCTTGCCCGCGTCAAAGTCGGTGTGGTTCACGCCATAAACGAATGCCCGAATATCAGGACCACTGGGGGGCGCGCTGAGCAAAACCCGGCCGGCGCCGGCCTTGAGGTGTGCCCCGGCCGTCTCGCTGGTGCGGAACAAACCGGTGCACTCCAGCACCACGTCTACGCCTTTGTCTTTCCAGGGCAATTCTCCGGGGTCCCGAATGGAAGAAATCTCGATGTCCTTGCCGTCCACGGCGATGCCGTTCTTGGTCAATTCCACCGGCTTATCAAAACGACGATGCACCGAGTCGTACTTCAGCAAGTGCGCCAGGGTGTCGTTGTCCGTGATGTCGTTGATGTGGACCAAGTCGAATTTGTCACTCATGCCCTTGTCGAAGAGAATGCGCGTGACGCAACGGCCGATTCGGCCAAAACCATTGATACCAATTTTGATCGCCATGATTTTCTACCTCCCATGGGGAAATTCGTTTCATCGTACTCGACCTTTGGGTCAAGCCTTAGAGGGAGCTTGTAACCCAGCAAAACAAACGAGTCAACGACAAAGCGGGGGGTAGAAAATCAACAACAGATCAGTCGCCCAGAGTGGACCAGGCAAGTTCCATGCCGGCTGGAAATCCCAAGAGGCTGAGGTCCATCTCTTCGGACTCAGCCCCCCAGGTCGGCTCGATCACGACCGCTTCGGGCTCGCGATCCATGCTGTTTCGGACCAGCGCGGCCAGTTCCTTGGACAAAGAAACAATTTGTCGATCAGAATATCCATTGGCCTTCAGCTCATGAAAAACGCTCTGGACCATGGACGGTGAAATACGTGACTCTCGATTCGGGGCAGATTGGACCATTGCAGGTCTCCTTTCTCACTCAAGCCTCGAAGATGCAATGCCCTTGCCAAGTCCAGCTTTCAGGCCAAGTAGCTGTTTTTCCAGGAGACCAACAGAGAAAACCCCGTCACCAAGGCTTTACATGTGCGAATCATCATGCCGAGCCGCGCCGCGTCAATTCACGTATGGAGTCTTTGTTCTATCAATGGAAGACCAGGCGCCGAAGCGCCATCTGCTCCGGACCAGAAACCCAGGCCTGCCCATCCCACTCGAGCAGGCTTTCCTGGCTCAAGACCATGACATCAAGACCGATGCCGCGAACCTGAAAGTTCGAGACCGTGGCGTCCACCGAAGAGACCGCCATGTCGCCCGCGAGGACCTTGCCTTCGGCATCGATCAAGGCGAACCAGAGGCGATCGTCGTCCAACCAAAAAACACCAAAACGATCATCGGCCAGCCGTAAAAACTCCACCCGCTTTGGTGTATCGCCCAGAGCCAAGGTTTGAGCCTCTCCCATGGCCTGACCCAAATCGTCCACCTTGGCCCACATGATGCGCTCTTGACCCTCTCGTTCGTCGATCCACATCACCCGATAACCCAGGCCATCGCACACGATCCGGGCGCTCCAGCTATCCCCCGGAGCGGAGGCGATGGGCACCGTATGCACGATCTTGAGCCCACCCAAGGTCATGCGTGCGAAAAAGACGTCGTCATCCCAGCGCTCGTCGGTCCAGACAACCGCCACGGAATTGAAATTCAAGGCAGCCGAAGGCGCGTCGTACATCCAGGGGTCATTGGTCAACTGCACTACGGGTGTCAGCCCCTGCCCCTTCGTATCCATCACCCGGGCGTAAACTTCGTGGGCATCGTGATAGGTCAGGGCCAAATGCCTTCCATCGGATACGAGCTCCAATGGCCAATCGTAGTCCGTACCGCCCACGTCGGAGATGACTTGCTCTTCGCCAAGGGCACCGTCTTCGAGCATCCTCAGGCCAATGCGTCTGCCCTCAGGCGATTCAAATACATAGGCCATGGCCAGCGAGGACCCCACGCCGGTCATCACGGTATTTCGAACCCGAGTGGCCAGGAGTTGTGGGTCCCCGTTCAAGGAGCCATCCAGGTCCAACTTCTGGTACCAGAGATTCGGATCCTCGTCAGGCAGGCCCTGATTCAGCCAGGCCAATGCCACCCCGTCTTCCAGCACGGCCAGCTTGGCGCTGTCGGAGATAGACTCAATGCCGAGATGAGATTCAGATTCGACCACGGCATACTCACCCAGGCCGTCAAAACCCATACGCCCACAGCCCAAAGAAATCAGAAGAAGCCCCACGACCCAAATCACGGTCCTTGCGGATCTTGCCATAACCCGACCTCCAGACCTTAATAGTACCACAATATGACTCCAACGTGGTACCCGCTCACTGGCGTTAAAACCGACAGGCATTTATGATGCAGGCCATGGGCCTGAATGAAAAAAACCAGTTGCTGCTGCTTCGCAACCTGCGGATTGAACTGGACCAAATCGGGCTGGAACCCGCCGAGTTGGCGGCCCGGCACCTCGGTCTGCCGGCGCGTCGAATTCTCCAGGCTGAAGTCTTGCGCAGAAACCTCGATGCACGCCGCGGCAACCCACGTTTTATCCTGCACCTGCGGGTGCGAATCGACGGTGCCATAGAAAACCTCCCGGAAGGAACAATCCCCGCACCGCCCAGCGCAGACTTGCCGACACCGCCAGCACTTGCGGAGTCCGCCGAGGTGGTCGTGCTGGGCAGCGGACCAGCTGGTCTTTTCGCCGCCTGGCGCTTGACTCAGGCCGGCTTGCGTCCCTTGATTGTTGAACGCGGGCCCGCCTTCCCGGACCGACACAAAGCCATTGAGGTCTTGCAGGACAAAGGAAAGCTGGATCCCGAGGCCAATTTCCACTTCGGCCTGGGCGGTGCCGGAACCTATTCGGACGGCAAGCTCTTCACCCGGCTCGATCATCCCGCGGTGCGCTTCGTGCTCGAACAATTGCAGATCCATGGCGCGGGCAGCCACGACGCCATCTGCGTCGATGCCCATCCTCACGTGGGCACGGACCGATGGCCGGAGGTGCTTGAAAGTCTGAAAAGCATGCTGGAGCAGGCCGGATGTCGTTTTCTGTTCAACACCCGCGTGGAGGGCCTGACCCTTCGCCAGGGACGCCTTTTTGGCCTGCGCCTTGCCGATGGCGAGCTGTCTTGCCAGGCCTGCATCCTGGCCCCCGGCAACTCCAGCCGCGATCTCTTCGCCGCCATGGACCAACAAGGCATTCGGCTGCAACCCAAGGATGCAGTATGGGCGTGCGGTCGGCCATCCCGCCTTGGGGCCGGCCAGTTATCGTCTGTCGATCCGGGAGGGCAAACACAGTGTCTACAGTTTCTGCATGTGCCCCGGGGGGACCGTCATCCCCACCCCCACCGAGGAAAAAGCCCTTTGCACCAACGGCATGAGCAACTCAAGCAGGGATTCGGGCGAAGCCAACGCCGCCATGGTGGTCTCCATCCCGGCCGAGCGCTTTGGAAGCCAGGACGCCATGGCGGCCGTGGCCCTGCAGCGACAACTGGAGCGGGCGGCCTATGCCGCCGGCGGCGGCGACCACCACGCGCCTGCCCAATCGCTCAAGGATTTCTTGCAAGGGGAAACCACCCAAAAGTTGCCGACCTGTCGTTACCGGCCAGGCCTGAAAAGCGCGAACCTGGCGCGCCTGCTGCCGGATGATCTGAGTCGAACCCTGCGTCAGGGGCTTGGCCACTTGTGCCAACGCATGCCCGCCCTGGCCCATCCCGAAGCCTTGCTCATCGGGGTGGAAACCCGCACCTCCAGCCCAGTACGCATCCTGCGCGGCGACGACGGTGCGCATCCCGACGCGGCGGGCCTGTTCCCCGCCGGAGAAGGGGCAGGTTACGCGGGAGGGATCACCAGCTCGGCGGTCGACGGCATCCGGGCCGCCGATGCACTCGTCAGTTGGCTCGCCAAAGACGGTTCCTCACGCCTGTCCCCTTCGGCGTCGCGCGGGTAGAATCTCCATCATGCGCTCAAGGTCGGACTCATCCAGACCAAGATGCCAGTTCACA
>JAFCZJ010000135.1 GCA_019314375.1 Deltaproteobacteria bacterium
GGGCCCGAGCTGCGCCAGGCGCGTCTGTTGCACCGGATCGTGTTGCCTGCATCCAATCCCTCGGTCCTGGTCGATTCCCTCAATGGCTGGCTTTTGGCCGAGGGCTTGGAGCAAACCCTGAAAGTCATTCCTGGCGAGCATTGGGTGCGGGTCGATTTGTGCCTGGGCGAATGCAGTGACTCCTTTTCTGCTGTTTCGCCCGAATTGGGACCTCGGACACCGGCGTTTTTGGCATTTGCTGCCCGCGGCGAAGGTTTGTATGTGCGTCGTTGGCGTCTGCGCGAGTTTTTTGCCGTCCGTGGCTTGATTGGCTTGTTTGAGGAATTGGGAGAGGTTTCCGCCGAGGAGCGTGTCCCTTTGTCCTTTGCATTGCATCGGCGTGTGTTGAGCCGATGGTCGGCCACGGGGCCGAAGCCTGGCGATGTCATGGACCAAAGCGTCCTGGTCGATGAAGAGGGGGACGACTGGCGATTGATTGAGAGCCATGCGGAATCCGGCGCCAGTTGGGATGTGCCCGAGGTTTACTTGGCGGGTGGCGCGGGCCATGCTTGTTTGGATCGTCTGGTGCTTCGCTGGCTGAAGGAGAAGCCAGAAGAGCTGCAATTGGAACGGCCCGCGGAGCGCGAAGATCTGGAATGTGCGACGGCGGATCCGGTCACCCGCCTTCTGGCTGAAGAGATGCGCTGGATGCGCCTGCGCTATCGAGCCCGGCGTTTGGCTCTTATTGGAGAGCGTTCCCGGGGACTTGTTTTGTTGAAGGAAGCCTGTGAGCAGGGCTTGGCGCGGGCCTGTGAGATGGCTCTTGCCTGGCATGCTCAGGCTGAACCGGCCTTGTTTGCAAGCGAACTGAATGAGGGATTTGCGCCGCCTGCCTTCGGTTTGGTCCGGCGTGTACTCTTGGATAGGGCGGGTCGCTTGCGTGGCGCGGAAGGACTGGAAAAGGGGGAGCCCTTTCAGTTGTGGATCGATCGTCGCTGTCCCTGGCGGGCCTTGGCACCGCAGCTTGTGGCCTTGAGCGCTGGGCGGGTTGAGCCACGGGTGCCCGTGGCCTTGAGGGATCCGGTTCGGGGGCTTCGTCTTTTGTCGATCTGGCTGGAGGGACCGAAGAAGGAGGCAGGAAGGAAGCTGGGGGGGCTTTCCCGTCTTGGGCAAGGGCCGTCTCATGCCAAGACGAGCACCCGGGTGGAGCTGGTGCTCGATGGGCTGAAGCTTCAGTTTCGTGGCCCGGGGGGCCAGGTGGTCCTGTCTGCCCCGGCCGCTTGTCGGAAGATCGATTGTTGGAATCTGGATGCCCTGAAGAAACTTTTGACCGATGATCGCATTGAGAAACTCAATCCGCGTTTTTTCATTCAGGCCACGGGGGCGACGCCCTGGGAAAACGTGGCGACTTTGATGCTTTTGCTGAGAGAGCTGGGCGCGGAGATCTTGGTCAACCCGCGTGTCTTGTAGGTTTACTCCTCTACCGCCAAATGGCAGTGGCCTTCGCCCGAGTGGCCCAGGGTCTTCACGGCTTCGATGAGCTGTTCGAACGTGGCCGCGTCCATGCCGGCCTGAAGCTGCGCCTGGTCCATGTTCAAGCTGTCGTCTTGGGCCAGGGCCGCGAAGGGTCCGAAGCCGATGGCCACGTAGTTGATTGTTTCTTCGTCGACTGGATCCGCTTCGCCTTCATCGAAATCACCGAAGACGTGATCGAAGTGAAAGGTCATCTGGGCTTCGGCTTCGGCACCTTCGGCCAGGACGCCCGCGTCTTCGTTGGGGCCACAGGATTCGTAGTGCATTTCTTCGGTGAAGCGCAGCTCGAACTGGATGGTCTGGCCTTCTTTTTGGGCCTGCCCCACCAGGCGAATGCTGGCACCCAAGGCTTCCGGCACCATGCCCATGGATTCTTCCGTGGTGGGCAGGATGTCGAAGTTAAGCCGGTTGTAGTTGCCGATGGGTGCGTCCTCGATGCGGCCCAGCTCGAAGGTGGGCTGCTTGAGCGACAGCATGTATTCGCCCAGGAGGGCCACATGGGCCGCGCCGTCGGGGATATCTCCGTGGGGGTGGCCACCGTGCCGCAGATCCGTGCTCAGGGCTTGTTCCACCACCTGATAGGCGGTGGGGCCCTGCACGTTCACCTGCACGGTTTCGAAGTCGATCTGCCAGCCGTCCTCGCTGACGAAACCCTCTCGCACGAAGTCTTCTCCGTTGGCGGTGATGATGAGTGTTCCCACCGGCGTGTCTGTCTCTCCTCCACATGCGGCCAGGGTCAGCAGGACGAAGCTCGCCCCAATCCAAAGTTTCCATTGTGATTTTCTCATGATTTCTCCACTCCGTTCATTGTGGTTATAGGTACCATGTCAGGGTCAGTCGGGCGGCAAAGGGTGTGCCCGCCGTGACCTGTAGTCCTTCGATGATCTCCGCTTCGGGGGCGGGTCGCACCGGATAGGCGAAGACCGAGTCGTACCAATCCGTGTTCAAGAGGTTTTCGATCATCAGGCTGAGTTCGATCGATCCCAGCCGATAGGACAGCATCAAATCCAGCAGATAGCTGGCTTTGGAACTCAAGCCTAAGTCGTGATCCCGGGGTCCGATGAGCCGGCCCCGAAGCGTGCCGCTCAGACCAAAGTTCGAGCGATAAGCCACCAGGTTGGTCATGAGCCAGGCCGGTGCGTTGGGGATGGGGCCCCAGCCGTCATTTTGTTTGAGCTGGGTCCAGATGGCGAATAGATCGGTGGCCAAAATCAGGCCCTCGATGGGTTGAATGCGGAATTCCAGCTCGGCCCCCGCCCGATGGCTCTGTCCCCGTTGCACCGTTGCGCCGAACTCCGGATCGAAGATCAGCTCTTGATCCTTGTGCATCCACCACAGGCCGCCCACCAGGCTCAGTCGCTTGTCCCAAGTCTGCCAGCGAGTGCCCAACTCCAAGCCTGTGGCCGCCGGCATCCAGAATTCGGCGTCGTTGGCTTGATCGCGGGCCGGTCGACTGACGAAGCCCCGGCCGAAGTTGGCAAAGAGCGTCAGGTCGGTCGAGGCCGCATAGATGGCCGAGAGCTTGGGCGAGATGGCCAGGGCCGGCTCGCCGGCCGAAACCGGGCTTTGATCTCGCGTGACCACCCGATTGGTTTGGATGTCCAGCTCGCTCACGTCCTGGACGCCCTCGGCCTGGACCCAGTCCAAGTCCAGGCGCAGGCCGCCCACGAGGGTGAAGCGTTCGCCGAAGAGCAGTTGCTCATGGGCAAAGAGGCCGAAGAGCTGTTCGTGGATGCGGTAGTGGTTTTTGAGGTTGATTCGTACGCGATCGACCGTGTTGGCCTGGCTCTGCCAGATGGCGTCGTAGCGCCAGTCCACGCCAATCTCCGTACTCAGGGCCAGATCCTGAGCCACAAAGGAGTCAGCTCGTCGGTAGCGCAACCCCAGGCCTGAAGTGTAGCGCGTATCGCTTTGTTCGAGTTGATCGCCTTGGATTGGGTTGAAATAGAAAAAACTGTAGTTGGAAAAGATGCGGGTGTCCTTGAACTGCCAATGAGCCAGGAGCTCAAGGCGTCCGCCGGCCCAGGCGCGCCCCAGGCGAAGGCCCATGAGGTGTCGGTCCACGTCCACCCGGTTTGAATCATCCAAAGAATCGAAGCGACTCACCAGGCCGTTTTCAATCCAAGCCGCAGGCAGGGTGTCGGCAGCCCGGGAGCGAGCCCGATAGCCAGCGTAGAAGGCGTCCAATCGCCAGGGCCCTTGCCGACGCTGCACGCGTGCCCAAAGACGGGCCGCTGAGAGTGCCCCCGGGTCGGTGAAACCATTCGATCGCTCGGCTTGCAGGGCGAGATGAGCGCGACTGCTGTCGCGTCCAAGCCATAGCTGGGCCAAGCCGGCCATGCTTTGGAACATGCCCAAGCTGGTGCTCAGGGCCGCTCGCTGTCCGATGGGGGCTGTCGGATCACTCGAAAACTCAACGGCGCCGGCGGTGGCGAAGTTGCCCCATCGGGCATCGTAGGGGCCCTTGATAAGCTGAATCCGTGAAATAACCTCCGGGATGAGGAAGTGAAGATCCAAATAACCTTGTCCATGCACCTGGGAGATTTCGTTGATGGGCACGCCGTCCAGCCGAACGGCCAGATCCTGACCATGCTCGGCGTCGAAGCCGCGCAGAAAAATTTGGTGGGCCTTGGCGCCGCCCGTGTGCTGGGTGATGTGCAGGCCCGGCACCAGCCGCATGAGATCGCTGGCCGTTTTGTGTGGGAAGGTTTTGAAATCCTCGTCTCTCAGGGTTTGATCAGAGGAGGCGGTCATGGGCCGCTGACCCATGATCAAGATCGCCTCCGGGTTATCTGCTTCCTCTTCTTTTTCCAATTCTTCCGCGAAGGCTTGGTGGTTCCAGCTCTGCAGCAGGATGAGGCAGAAGGTGAGGACGCGAGGTAACATGAGGGCCCGTGTGCGTGGCATGATATACGATAACGTAACACGTAGCACGGGTTGACTGGCGAGTCAAAGAAATTCGGGCAAGGTTGGAAGCCCGGGTGGATGGGGCTTGCCAGCCAAATGCGCGCGTGATACGAAATCGTGTATTGTGGCATCCCGAGAATGGGATGCGCTTGGAGGCAGGATGGCGGACAAAAAGCTGATGCGTTTCGGCGTTTCCATGGAAGAAAAACTTCTCGAACAATTCGATGACTGGGTTGAGCAGCATGACTGGTCCAACCGCTCGGAGGCTATTCGGGATCTGGTGCGGGATCGATTGGTGGAGGAGGAATGGGTCAAGCGAGATGGCGAGGTGGTGGCCTCGCTGACCTTCGTCTACGATCATCATGTTTCCGATTTGCAAGAGCGCCTGACCCGGCTGCAGCATCGGCATGATGGACTGGTTTTGAGCGCCATGCATGTGCATCTGGATCACGACAACTGTATCGAGGTCTTGGTCCTGCGAGGGTCCGCCGAGCACATCCAGACCATGGCCGACCGTATTTTGGGCAGCCGAGGCGTCAAACACGGCAAGCTGGTTCGCTCCAGTTTGGCGGGAGATTTATAACTTACACTGCGCCGCTTTGCGTCGCAGCATAAAATTTCCTACAAGGGAGCGAGATGCTTGAATGCTGGACTCAGTGGCGAGGCATATGTCTGGTTGAGGAAATCTAATGCACCTGCCCGACGGCAGTCTGAGTGTTCCGATTTGGGTGGCCGGTGACGTCTTGGCCGGTTGTGCTTTGGCTCTTTCTGCTCGTCGGGCCACGGGGCAACTCGACGATCACCGGGTTGTGCTCATGGGCGTCATGGGGGCCTTCGTCTTCGCGGCCCAGATGATTAACTTTCCATTGCCCGGCGGGACTTCCGGCCACATGCTGGGCGCGGTCCTGCTCGGGGTCTTGTTGGGTCCGGCCTTGAGCACGGTCATCATGTTTTGTGTGCTCCTGGTGCAATCCCTGCTGTTTCAGGACGGGGGGCTGACGGTTTTGGGGCCCAACTTGATCAACATGGGCCTTGTCGGCTGCTGGGGCGGTTGGGCCCTGGTGCACTTGGCCACGCGCGGCAAAGTCAGCGCCTGGCGGCGTGATGTGGCTGTGTTCGCGGCTTGCTTGCTGGCCGTGGAGGCGGGGGCCCTGTTGACCGGTTTGAGCCTGTGGGCTTCGGGAAATGCGCCTTTGGGACCGGTGCTCATGACCATGGGCGGGGTGCACGCCTTGGTGGGCGTGGTCGAAGGCCTGGTGACGGTTGCCACCTTGCGCTTCCTGTGGGCCGCCCGGCCGGATCTGCGGGCCGCCTGGGAGGGGCTCTCATGAAAAGTTTGGCTGCCGGCATCCTCTGCCTGTCTTTGGGCGTGGCCGGGGTGCTGGCCCTTTGGGCCTCGGCACAGCCCGATGGCCTGGAGCACACCATGGAGCAGGTGGGCATGACCGAGAGCCAGGCCGTACACAAGGCGCCCATGCCGGATTACGCCTTGCCCGGCGAAGGTCAGGCCTGGTGGAGGAGCAGCTTGCCCGCCGTGGCCGGCACCCTGCTGGTCTTTGGTTTGGGGCTGTTGGTGGGCTGGGCGTTGAAACGAGCAGGCGGTCGCCGGGTCAAAGCCGGTGGGGAAGAGGTTGGCTGATGCACCACCGCACAGTGGAGCAGCTGGCTGCCGGCGACAGCATTATTCACAGGCTGGATCCCAGGGCCAAACTTTTGGCCACCCTCTGCTTCGTCATCATTTCATCTGCTCTGCCGCACTGGCCCATGGTGCCTTACGCTCCCTTGGCCGGCCTGGTTCTTTTCGGTCTGGCCTTGGCCCGTCTTCCCTGGGGTTTCCTCCTCAAGCGCAGCTTGTTGGTGTTGCCCTTCGTGGCCATGATGGCCATTTTTTTGCCCTTCACCAAGGGTGAGCAGGTTTTGGCCCAATGGGGCGGCCTGACTGTTTATCAGGAGGGCAGCCAGGCCTGCCTGGGCTTGTTGGTCAAGGGCATGCTGGCCATCCTGGCGGTTTGCTGGCTCATGTTCACCACCCGCTTTCATCGTTTGTTGCTTGCTTTGAGCTGGCTGCGCATGCCCCGTGCCGTGGTTTTGGCCTTGGCTTTCCTTTTTCGCTATCTGGACCTTTTGGCCGATGAATCCATGCGCGTGCGCCGGGCCCGGTCGGCCCGGGCACCGGGGCGGGTCAAGCGATGGCGCAGTAAATCCACCGGAGGTCTGGTGGGGCGATTGTTCCTGCGCACCCTGGAGCGGGCGGATCGGGTGCATCACGCCATGTTGGCCAGGGGGTTTGACGGTCGCGTGAGAACCCTGGGGCGGCTGGTCTGGTCCCCCGGCGATACACGTTTCGTGGGGGTTGCGATCCCGATGTTTTCGGGCGTTTTGTTGGGGGCTTTGATTCTTGGAGGCCAGTTGTGAGCGGGTCGGATTGGGCCTTGGAAGTAGAGGGTTTGGATTTCGCCTATCACGGCCATGGAGGCGAAGCCGACAGGCAGGTCTTGCATCAGGTTTCGTTTCGGATTGCACAGGGTGAAAAGGTGGGCATGGTGGGCCCGAATGGGGCCGGCAAGTCCACCCTCTTGCTGCACTTGAACGGTTTGTTGACGGGGCAGGGGCGACTCAAGGTCAAGGGGCGACCGATCAGCAAAGAGCATATGGCTTGGGTGCGTTCCCAGGTGGGCATGGTGTTTGCCGATCCGGATGATCAGCTTTTCATGCCCACCCTGGTGGACGACGTGGCTTTCGGCCCCTTGAATATGGGCGAAGATCACGAACAAGCCCGCAGATCGGCCATCCAGGCTCTGGAGCGCATGGGCCTGAAGGGTTTTGAAGATCGTTCTCCTCATCATTTGTCCGATGGCGAACGGCGCCGGGCCGCCCTGGCGACGGTCCTGTCCATGAACCCGTCCATCTGGGTGCTGGACGAGCCGGCGGCCAACCTGGACCCGCGCGCACGTCGAGAGCTGATCGCCTTGCTCAGATCCCTGGACACGGTCTTCGTGGCTTCTCACGATTTGGATCTCGTGTTACAAGTTTGCGAGCGTTGCCTGGTGCTGGACGCCGGCCGCATTGTGGCGGATGGACCCGTTCGGGATGTTTTGGGTCAGGCGGAGTTGATGGAAAAGCATGGCCTCGAAGTGCCGTTGCGCTTGAAGCTTGAAGATGGGAATGTCAATTAAGGCAACAAAGCTTGGAGGGCAAAATGGAGCTTATTCAGATTGATAATTGTCTAATCAATGTCGAGAAT
The DNA here is from genome assembly GCA_019314375.1 of Deltaproteobacteria bacterium. GTDB lineage: Bacteria > Myxococcota > B64-G9 > B64-G9 > B64-G9 > JAFCZJ01. The sequence continues at coordinate 7,664 of JAFCZJ010000135.1, forward strand.
ATTTCGTGGGTTCATAAAAAGAAAAACAAAGTAACAATTGCGTTCAACGACAGGTTTAGTTTGCTCGAATTTAAAAATGATGAAGCAGAAACGTTTTGGGATTGGTTCCAAAAAAGAGCTAAAAAGATATAAATTCGGTTCGGCCACAGCAACAAATCGAGGGAAAGACAAACCAAGAGCCTCGAAGTGCCGTTGCGTTTGAAGTTTTAGGATGGGAGTCCTTCATGAGTCGATTGCTGGTGTTGCTGCTGGTTGTTGGTTTCTGTTCACAGGTTTCGGCCGAGGACTATGTTCGTGAGCTGAGTTTGAAACAGGGAGACGCCTACCTCGCGGAGAAGAAATTCCAACATGCTTTGAACGCATACAGCCAGGTGATTCTCAAAGAGCCCAAGGCCAGGGTTTTGGCTGCTTATCTTGGCCGGGTCAGGGCCTTGGCCGGGTTGCAGGATATTCCCAAGGCGGCGGATTGGGCTCGCAAGGCCACCGAGGCTTATCCTGATTCCCTGGAGGCCTGGCAGACCTTGGGTGAACTGTATCTCACCGAGCATTATCTGGATCCGGTGCGGGCCGAGGGGATTTTTCGCCAGATGCTGGCGCTTGAGCCTGGGCATCGAGCCGCTCATCTGTACTTGGCCCGATCCCTGAGCTATTTGAAAAAGATCGAAGAAGCCATCGTGATTCTGAAGGCCTGGACCGAAGGTCATCCCGAGGACGTGGAAGTGCGATTCAAGCTGGCTGAATCCCACTTCGCCATGAGCGATCACGATCTGGCCGAGGTCGAGCTTTCGGCTCTTTTGGCGCAACAGCCCAAACATGCAAAAGCCGTCAAGCTGATGAGCAGCATTCAGTCCCGCAAGCGCTGGGGCTTTTGGCTGCCCGTGGCCGCCCTGATGATCATCCCTTTTTTGGTTTTCGGCTTCCGTCGACTCAAGCGCGGGCAGATACCCAAAGATGTAGATTGAATCGTTACAGGGCTGGAACGTCGGTATGGCATGGGCTATGGTGCCGTCATGCGCGCAATGCAAACGTTTGTCATTCTGACTTTGATCGCCTTGCCGGGTTTGTTGTGGGCCCAGGCCGAGGAAGCATGCGCGGAGCATGGCCTGCAGCTGGCCGATTGCAAAGAGCAACTGCGTCGTTGGTCCGGCATGAGATCTTTTGCGCGTTGGCGTTTGTTAAATCTCAAGCTGGACGCCTGCGCCTGTGATGGCAAGGTGGGTGCCGTGATGACCTTGGCGCCTCCCTCAGCCTGGTCGCGCCAGGATTTACCTGCGCGAGTCAAGCTGCGGCTGTTTCTTCGAGTCGACAGCGGTGCCCCGGTCGGACCCGCCCCCGCCGATGACTGGCGCCGTTATGCAAAGGGAGTCAAACACGCCCTGGCTCGGGTGGAACGCAACCGGGTGGTTCGACGATTCGTCGCTCGCTACCGTGTTTTGCAGGCGGATTTGGAACCGGAAAACCAACGCCAGATGCGTCTGACTCTTCTGGCCGATCCCGGCATGGGCGTCAGCGCACTTCGGGCCCCGAGCCTGACTTGGAGTGAAGCGGCTGGCGGCCGGGTGATCGCATACCGCATCGGACGTATGGACGGACTGCCCGTGCGCCCCGAACTCCTGCGTTTCGTCGAAGTGATTTCCACGGACCACCCGCATTGCACGCCCACGCTCATCGAAGCATCAAGGCATGTGGCGAAGGAAGAGCAGCCCGACCCCAAAGACGAGAAGAAAACCAAGGTGGTCGAACGAGTTTTTTGGAAACTGCAAGCCGAGCTGGATGGTGCGGGTTGTCCCGTATCCATGGCCGCCGACATCGAGCCCAACGGAACGGTCTCAAACGTGTCGCGAGAGGCCGGCATGGCCAGTTCCCTTTAGGATAAATCCAAAAAGGTAAAAGGAGTTAAAACATGCCCAAGTTCATGTGGACCTTGTTGATCTTGGGGGGCATTGGCGGGGGCCTTTTTGGGTCCCCCCGGGCCCAGGCCCTCGAAGCCATTGAGTCCACCTTGTTTTCTCATTTGGCGGATCACCCCAAGGTGCGCAAGGCCGTTTCCCAATTGGAGGCTTCACTCTGGAGTTCTCCCGAGTTTGACCGGGGTTTGGAGCAGTTGTTGGCCAAGTCCCTTCGGGATCAGGTGGTGCAGAAGCGCATCGAACCCGTTTTGAATCAGGTTTTTTCCGATCCGGCTTGCCGAGCCAAGGCCTTGCATGTGGCCGGGGATGCCCGCGGCGCCGAGGAAGTGGGTCGGCGCGTCGCTATTTACTTCGCCAAGATCACCAACTCGCCGACTTATTTTAATGCATTTTCGTCCGGTCCATCAAAGGCCTTGAACGAATTGCATGGCCAGGCCGAGGTGCGTATGGCCTTGGCCAAATTTCGAGACCGGGTTTTTTCCGATCTCCGTTTCGAGAAGTCCTTGGCCGCCCTGATGAAAAAACTCAGCGTCGATCCTCGCGGCAAGGCTTTGTTCGCACGCCTGGTTAAGCAGCCCGCGGTGCTGAACATGCTGGGGCGGGGCCGCATTGGTACCGTGCCGGATGCGTCGGTCGAAAAAATCATTCGTTTGATTGAGAAAACGGGCAAGCATTTTCGGCAGGACAAGCGCGTGGCCCAAGCCGTGTTGAAGACTCTGGAGCAGCCCGAGCAGTTGGTGGCGCTGCGGGATTTTCTGCGCATGTTTTTCGCGGACACCAAGGGCCAGCAAGCCTTGTTTCTGTTTTATCGTACCCTGTTTCTTTCGCCCGACGATGAGGTGAACTTGGGCAAGGCCGTCAATCATCTCTTCAGCGTGCCCCTGATGCGCAGCGGCATGGCCTCGGCGACCGAACATCTTCTGACCCAGCCGGCTCTCGCAAAAGCCGTGGCCGCATCATTGGCGGACCTGCTGGCGAATCCGGAGTTGAACAAGCTGTTGCGTGACGGCTTGTTGGACTATCTGGAGGCTGCCGTGGCGGCGATCGACGCCAAGATCAAATAATGGTTCATCCCGCCTACGCTCGGCTGGTACAGCAGGTCGATGCCATGTTCGTACAAGCGCAGAATCGCTATGGTTCCTTGATAGCCTGCGAACCCGGCTGCGCCGACTGCTGTCAGCAGGATCTCAGTCTCTTGGCCCTGGAAATTCATCCCTTACTCGAAGCTGCAAACGAACTCGACAACCCGGAACGCAAACAAGTCAGGCGAGCAGCCAGAGCCTTGCGAGACGGTCAACGACAAGCCTGCGCCTTATTGGATGAACAAGGTCATTGTCGGGTTCACCCTCACCGACCCCTGATCTGCCGCTCCCACGGCCTGGCCTTGTTGATGCGATCAGAAGAAGGCGAGCAAACAGAAGCCGAACTAAGCCTCTGCCCCAAGAACTTCATCGGCGTCGCAAAAATCGCCGGCGACTGCGTACTCGATCTCACCACCATGCAAACAGCCTTGGCCACCTTGGACAATCTGGCCGGGGGACACGGAGAGCGGCAAGAACTGAGCGCGGCTTTGCTCGCTATGCTGATCGAGTGAACCTACTGAGCTACTGAGCTACCGGGCTTTGGCTTTGGCTTGCTTGAGGAATGATTTGAGTTGTTTGTTGCCGGGCTTGGTTTTCAGGGCTTTTTCGAAGGCTGCTACGGCGGCTCGATAGTCTTTGGTTTGGTAGCAGACGACGCCCATGGCCTTGAGGTGGGCGTAGTCGGGATCGACGGCCTTCAGGCGGCTGACCGCTTGAATCCTTCGCCGTCTGCTGGCTGTTTTGGATCGCTCCGCTACCCAGATTTCATACCAGCGTCGTTCGAAATCGCTGAGTAGAAAGTCCAAGGGACGGGTGACTTCGGGGAAGACGTTGGCCCAGCGCACCTTGAAGGCCAGGCGGATGAAAAACAGGCTGTGCGGGGGGAGAGAAAGTCGGCCGTCTTTTTGTTCCACCAGGTCGTTGGCGAAGGCCAGCACCAGGAAATCGCCACCCAATTCGGCGAAGGCCTGGAAACTCTTGCGCAGGTCGCCCGTGGGCGGCGTGCCGGAGAGCAAGGCTGTCGCGGCGCCCTCGGTTTTGGAGGCTTTGGCAAGCAATGCTTGGAGATTCTTGTCGAATTGTTCCAGCAAGAAAGTACCCAGGCGGCGCATGTCTTGATGTCCGAAGTCTTCCAGGTTTCGTTTGGCGGCCAGGCGCAACTCCTGCAAGGCCGTTTCCATCTCCATTTGCGTTGCGTTGCTGTTGAGCATCACCCGGTTGAATTTGCGGAAATATTCCACCAGCCTGGCTTGCTCTCCTTTTGGAGTGAAACCCTGAATGCGTGCATGGTCCGCGGCCAGGGCCTTGTCCGCGGCCCCCGCATCCGGCAGGCGAGAGGCGAAGGCGATTGGCTGGTCCGCGTCTTGGGTGCAGGCGGTCAGGCTGGTGACAGCTAGCGCGATGAGCAGCAAAATTGTGCTGCTGAGGGAGATTCTCATGGCCCGTCCTTTCTGTTTATCTCGTTCCAGGGCTTCCATCCGTATGGGATGGGTAAGGCCCGGCGCTCTTCTTCTTCCTCGTCGTCGTCGTAATCCAGAGCCCCGCGAGGTCCAAGGGCTCGGCGCAGGCTGGCATCCAATGCAGCCTTTTCATTGGCCAATTCGGGCGGCAGCGGCTCGCCAGGGCGGGTGGCCCACCACAGCACGGCACCCAGCCCGGCCGCGCGATCCGGTTTGGAAAAGTCCATGTGCTCGGATGCGGCCGACGCGGGCGAGCGGGTGGGGTTCAGCGCATACTCTACCTGCATGGGGCGCAGCTCGTAAGGCGAGAAATCCGGCTGGCTGGTGAAGCATTCATTCACCGGGGCTGCCTGCGCGTCCATCATGTTCAAGGGCGGCATGCCGAGGATGAGTCCATAAGTTCGGATCAAACTTGAGAAACCGTGGTGAACCGAAGAGGTGAATCCCTTGCGGGTATAAGGCGAGACAAGCAGGGCGATGGAGCGGTGGCTGTCTACGTGATCAGCGCCGCTTTGTGGGTCGTCTTCGGTGATGATGATCAGGGTTTCGTGCCAATAAGGGCCGCGGCTGATCGTGTCCACCACGAGGCCCGTGGCGTAGTCGTTTTCGGCCACCATCCATTGAGGCGTGGGTTTGCCGGCCGAGCCGCCCCATGTGTGGTCGTTGAGCAGGGCCAGGTAGACGAATGGCGGGAAAATGCCCGCCTCCACCTCGTCCAAGAAGACCTGAGCCTTTTCGGCGTCGGGTTTGTCGTAGAGGTATTGGGCCAGGTCCAGCATGTAATCCATGTTCACGTGATCCGCGAAACGCTCGTATTCGCCCGCCAAGCCCAGTGGTTCGCCGTAATTGCGAAAGTCGATGCCTGCGTCTTGCAGTTTGTGCCAGATGAAGTCGCCGATGGGGTAGTCGGGCTGCATGGTGCCCGTGGAGGGCACCCTGCTAGAATCGCGGTAGCCCGCGTGCCAAACTTTTTCAGAGAAGTCGTTGATGGTCGAGGCCACGTTCCAGTAATGCCCCTGTACGCTGACTTCGATTTCGGCGTGGAAGTTGTCCAAGTTGCAGAACTCACGAGCCAGGGCGTGCAGGTTGGGCGTGATGGTCTCGCCAAACATGACCAGGGAAGGATCCCCGTCCGCGCCTTCCAGGTCACCCAGGTTCTGATCGTAGGTTTTGTTCTCCCGCAAAATGAAGATCACATGCTTGATCGGTGAGGGCTCTCCAAGAGCTCGGGGCACGGGAAAGAATTTGCCGGTGCAGCGCTCCGGGAAAAAAGTGGTGGGGTAGGCATTGTTGGCCCGTACCTGGTCCAAGCCCTCGACGAGGGTAGAGTCTCCGGGCACATCCATGATGCTCAAGCTGCCACGCATGTCGCCGGGGATGCCCGGCATTTTGGGACCGGAGCCCTCCCCTTTGCCGTTGAGCACCAGCAATTTTTGCCCATCCGGGCTGAGGATCACATCCGTGGGGTACCAGCCGGCCGGGATGGAGCCCAAATGGCTGCCATCGGCCAAGGACAGGACTTCGATGCTGTTGCTCTGGGCGGCGGCCACGTACAGCCGGCCTCGGGACGAGTCCAACTCGAGGGCCACCGGGCTCACCCCCTGGGGGTCGATCGCTTCGTCTGCGCGGACCGGCCAGGAGTCCACCAGGGTTTCGGTGGCCGTGTCGATGACGTCAATACGAGTTGCTCCGGGTTTTTGCCTACTTCAATGCGTTTTTCGACCGCGCCTGTTTCCGCGTCCACCACCACCACATGGCCGGGATCGAAAAGCGTAATGCGGGCCCACATGGACACGAAGAGCTTGCTTCCGTCGGCCGAGGCCACCAGGTCATAGGGCATTTTGCCCACCGCCGTGCGGAAGCGGGTTTCGCCGGTGACCGCATCCAGGGCGACCAACTCTCCGCCCAGATGCGCCAGCACGTAAAGCAATCCCCTGTTTTCATCCAGTAACATCCCGGCCGGGAAGCCAGACACCTGCCAGGTGGAAAGCAGTTCCAGGCCGCTGTCGTCAGCCCTTGGACCGAAGACCTCCACCGTCTGACCGCTGCCACCGGCGGCGTAGAGTCGAGAGCCGTCTGTCGAGATGGCCAAACCATAGAAGTAACCACCGGGCACACTTCGTTCGATGGTCTGCAGCAGCTCGGCCGAGTTCATATTCACCAGGCTCAGGCTTTGGATTTTATAACCCAGGCCCTCGCCGTTGTCGGAGCTGACCACCCAGGGTCGGTTGGGCCATGCGGCGATTCGGGTAGGCAGGGATCCAAGGATGACCTGATCTCCGGGCGGGGTGATGCGTCGGCCACCGGGGATGACGATGGCCCCGTCTGCCGTGGGTCCGGCGGATAGTCGTGCCGCGTCAGTGGGCTCCATCTGGCAGCCCTCGACGATGGTGAACGACCATGTCTGCGCATCGGTTTTGATATCGCCATCCAGGGAGGTGACCGTGCCGGAAGCCATGTTCGCTTCGTAGCTTTCTCCGGCGATGAGCATGCGGTTGGGGGTCAATGTCAAGGGGCCACCGCCGGCTCCGATCGCCAGATCGCCGGCAACGAAGTTGCCGCTCGCATCCTGCAGGCTCAAGACGGCGTCCGTGCCCGATAATTTCACAGGGCGATCGAAGTGGACTTCAATGCGGGCGTCTACGGGCACACCCGATGCGCCCTCGGCGGGCAAGACCTCGGTGATGAGCAAAGATTCGCCTGGATCACTACAAGCCACGCTCGCCGCCAGGGCGGCAAGACAGAACAAGATTGGGAACGCCCGCGTGAAATTCAGACCCATCAACTCAGAACCTCCGAAAGGTCGATCCAATCATGGAAAGTCGGTGCAGGTCAAAACCCTGGAGTGGGAGGTCATGATAAGCGTTCATTGTCGGCTGCCATTTGGATCAAGCGTGTGGCGTGTTCGGCGGTGAGTTGCTTTGCTTGATAGCGCCAAGACCAATTGCCTTCGATGGTGGCGGGTGTGTTCATTCGCGCTTCGTTGCCCAGGCCGAAGATGTCCTGCAAGGACACCATGGCCAGCTTGGCCGGCGAGTGCAGGGTCAAGGCGATCATGGACCAGGGCAACTGTTCTTCGGGGCTCACCTGCAGGTCGTAGCTCTGGATGTAATCGCGCACCTGCTCACGCTGCTTGAGACTCAGGTTGCGGTACCAGCCCAGGGTGGTCTCGTTGTCGTGTGTGCCCGAGTAGACTACGTAGTTGCCATGTTTTTCGTGCAGGTGGGGCAAGAACTTGTTTTCCTCGTCGCCGTCGAAGGCGAACTGCAGTACCTTCATGCCGGGCAGATCCAATTCGTCACGCAGGGCCTCGACTTCTTCGGTGATGACGCCCAGGTCTTCGGCGATGACCGGCACTTGGCCGAGTTCGGCCCGCATGGCGGCGAAGAGTTCGCGGCCAGGTGCCTTCACCCATCGACCCTTGATGGCGTTGGGCGCGTCGCCGGGCACTTCCCAGTAGGACTCAAAGCCGCGGAAGTGATCGATGCGCACCAGATCGCATGTTTTCAATACGCAGCGAAGGCGCTGCAGCCACCAGCTGAAGCCGTCGGCCAGCAGGGTTTCCCAGCAGTACAGGGGGTTGCCCCAGAGCTGACCTGTTTCGGAGAAATAATCCGGCGGTACGCCTGCCACGACGCTGGGCAGGCCGTCGTCGTCCAATTGAAACTTTTCCGGGTGGGCCCATACCTCGGGCGAATCGTGGGAGACGAAAATGGGGATGTCGCCGATCAGGCTCACGCCGCGCTCTTTGGCGTAAGCGCGGATGGCCGCCCATTGTTCGTCGAAGACCCACTGGGTCCAGGCGTGAAAGGCGACTTCAGAGGCCAGTTCCTTTTTCGCCTCATCCAAGGCCCCAGGCTCGCGGCGTTTGAGTTTTTCGGGCCAGCCGTCCCAAGCCTTGTGCTCGTGTTTTTCTTTGAGGGATCGGTAAAGAGCGTAGTCTTCGATCCAGAATTTTTCTTCTTCCAGAAATGTCTTGTAGGCCTTTTTTTCCTTGCCCGAAGCCTGACGCAAAAAGCCCTGATGGGCCAGGCGCAAGGCCGCCCACTTGACCTCGTACAGTCTGCCGAAGTCCACCCATTCCTCCGGCATGTCAAGCGGGTCCTCTTCGGCCAACCAGCCCTTGTCGCGCAGGGCCGCAAGATCGACGAGGTAGGGGTTGCCGGCGAAGGAGGACAGGGACTGATAGGGCGAATCGCCGTAGCCGGTAGGACCCAAAGGCAACACCTGCCACCACCGAGCACCAGCCGACTTCAACCAGTCAATAAAGTCTCTGGCCTGCCGCCCCAGCACCCCAACGCCCCCAGGGCCAGGCAAACAAGTGGGATGCAAAAGCACACCGTAGCTGCGATCCAAATTCATGGTGACCTCGTGAGCCTGCCTGAAGGGAACTTCTTAATTGACGGGATCGACGAAGATCGATAGTGCGCGTTCACTGGCAAAAGGCACAAATCCAAGTGAGCGGGAGGTTGCGTAGACCTGTTGGATATTCGTTTCTTGGACCGTGTAATCCACGGTGAATATCTTCAAGCCCCTTGCTTTTGCCGCGGACAGATCCTTCACGTATTCTTCACTGCTCATGTGCAACGTGCTGTCCGGGAAATTGTTGTGCAGTTCGAGACACTCGGCCGAGAGGCTTTCGAGATACGCTTGCGTTTCAATATCCGCTTCGGTCGCGGGCAACGGGCAGTCTCCCGAAGGGTTGTTGTCCGCCGCGCCGTCGAACCATGTTTGTTCCTGGGCGATGGCGTCAATCGTCGCGACATAGTCATCGTTGCTTGCCAACTCCGCGGCGTTTTGACCGATGACCACAAAGTCCGGATTTTGTTCTCTGGCAAAGTTGGCCAGGTCCTCTACCCACCAGACCATTTCCTGCTCGGGATCCACACCTGCGGCCGCGGCGGCCGTGATGACGTTTTCATCGGAGTAGGCTTCAACCCAGTCCAGGTAAATCCCGTCAAATCCGACATCCACGATGCCTTGCATAATCCCGTTTTCGCCCAGCCATATTTCGCGCCAGTCATCATGCCAGTACGCCACGGGATAGTTGCCTTCCCATCCATCCGGATCATTCGCAATGATCCACTCGGGGTCCCCCACTTTCCAACCGTCCCGCCAGTAGGTTCTCCACTCTTCGGCCTGACCGATATCGACATAAGCCAAAACCAGTTTTGGAACCTTGGCGGAATGATATCTCTCTACGATATCGGCAATCGGAAAATCAGCATTGTTGCTTTCGTTGAAAATCGGTTCCATGACCACCATATGGTACGAGGATTGCTCAATTTGGGCATGGATTTCCTCCGTCGGATCGAACCCTAAATAATAGAACCATTGCTCGACATTTTTCAGATCCGGAGTCCCGCCCGAAGGGTCATCACCACAAGAAATCAAGAAGCCGACCATTAACCCCATGAGCAGAATAATTTTTTGAATCATAATGAACAAACCTTTCATTTTTCAAATGAACCAAGCAATGCATGATTACCATAAAAGATGTCCTTTGCCCAAGAACCGCCCAAGAGGTGGCCATGATTGGGCTTTCTTTAAATCAAGGGGACGTTGAATCAAGGGGAGGTTGTTGCGTTGGGCGTGGGTTTTGGTGGATCTGGTCGGATCACTGGTAGGGGCAGGTTGCGCCGATGATGCTGGCTCGGTTGTTGGTCTCCAGGCACTCGCTGCGCTGGCTGTCGTAGTCGACGATCACGATCAGGTCGTGGGGATCATAGACCGGGGCGTTTTGCCAAATGCAGGTGACGGTTTCACAAACGCCGGCCTCCAGATCCAGGGTGGTGGCCGCGGCACAGACCAGGCTGCCACCTGTGTCCGGATCGCCGTCGAAAAAGTCCACGCCGGCTCCCGCCGCGATGGGGTTGGTGCCGCGATTGCACACCCGAACAAAGAGCGGCAGGTTTCCGTCGGTGCAATCCGGACCGAAGGTGCCTTGTCCTCCTGTCAAATCCGGGGAGTGATCGGGATTCAAATCGCCCTGAATGTTTTGACGGAAGTTGTTCAATCCAGCCACCTGCCAGTTGAGTTCGGCCTGGGATGTCCTTGGGATGGTGCCGTCTTCTTCCACGTTGGTGATGGAGTAGGCGTGTTGGTTCCAAATGGCGCGTGAGCCCACCCATCGGTCCAGCGCGTCACGATAAACGCGCACCCCGTGAATGCTGCCCAGCCATTCCGCCCGGCAGGTGTTGCCGGATCCGGGAGTGCCCCCTGGAGGCGAGGCACAGACGAAGCCGTCCCCGCCGCAGTCGTTGTCGTTGCTGCAACGACAGTAGTTCGCATCGCAGAGCCCGCTGGAGCAATCCGTGCCGTCCTGGCAAGGCAGACCCACGAAGAGGGGATCCATGGGGTGACCGTTGGGGCTGGTCTCGTAAGCCGTGGTGCCCATGCTTGAAGGCGCGGTGCCGCAGCTTTCGTTGGAAGGAACCACCAGTTCGGACGAGTAATCGCCGTCCACGTCGGCCACGATGGGATTTTCGTTCCAGGTGCAGGAAGATCGCCACTGGGAAAAGAGCACCTTGCCGTCTACGCCGCGGTAGACGCGGACGAAACATTCGTCGGCATAAACCACCTCGACGGGGCCGTCGCCTTCGAAGTCGAACAGGGAAGATCCTGTGACGTTGGAGGAATGGTCCTGGGACGGTTGGCTCCAAAGAATGCCGTCCGTGCGCAGGGTCGGGCAAGTGAGCGGATCCGGAGTGCCTGAGCAGTCCGGATCGAAGATGGTCATGGAGTCAGAGCCGGAGGCGGCCAATTCGACGCGGCCGTCGCCGTCGAAATCGCCGATGGTCGGCGGTCCTCCGCCGGAACTCGCCGGTAGGGCCACGGGACCGAAGACGGTGCGGCCGTGGAGGTTTTCGACGCGCGCCCAGCCATTGGCCACCACCCCGATTTCGGCGATGCCGTCCAAGCTTGCCCGATCATCCTGCGCCGGGTCGGAAAGATAGGTGCCGAAGTCGGCCACGGCCGTATAGCCGGTGCCCGCGCCTGCGTCCGACTGGACGGTCCATCGGCTGGTCGCGGGATCGAATTCCCAGATCACGTCACCACCGGCCATTTCCACCAGCCCGTCGCCGTCCAGATCGGCCACCACCGGCCAGCCGATCCGGAACAGGGCGGAAAGGCCCAGGCTGGAATCCAAGAGCAGGCCGCTGGCGTCGTAGACCAGGCCACCCGACAGGATTTCAGGCGAGCCGTCGTCATCCAGATCGGCCAGGCTGGGTCCACCCCAGCCAGTAGAACCCTCGGAGAAGGTCACGGGGTTTGACGCCCCATCGTGGCCGACCCACAGAACGTCGAAGTTGCCCATGCCGTCGTTGTACTTGTAAGCGATGACCCCGCCGTTGTTGCGGTGGGCCACGATCTCGGGGCGCCCGTCCGGATCTCCGTCCAGGTCCCCGATGGCCACGGAGTTGCAACCGTTCAAGTAGGGGCCAAGGGAGAACAAGGTCTGGCAGGTCGCGCCGTCGATGATGCGGAGGAGGCCGTCGGTGCTCGTCGACGCGCCGGAGCCGCCGTCCGTACCGTCGTAGCTGGCAAAGACGATGGAAGGGCGTCGGGTGTTGGGATCGTTGTCGAAGTTGAAGTCAGCCACGCAGGGGGTGCCGAGGACCTGCACGTGGATGGGATAGGGGTCACCGGCGGGCGGTCCGGTCCACTCGCATTGCAAGGCGGGCTGGAACAGGCCGGCCACGACCAGGCGCGTGCAGTCTGGGTTGGTCTCGCCCCGGGGGCCCAAGCCGTATGGGATGCAGGCACCGTCATCGCAATAGGTGTCCTCCTGGCAGTCACCGTCGTCGCCACAGCCACCCAAATTTTGGATACAGATATCGTAGCGGCATATCTGGCCGATGGCGCAGCAGGCACCGGCGCAGTCGATGCCGCTGTCGGCCAAGCCGTCACAGTCGTTGTCGATGCCATCACAGCTTGTGTCGGGAACTTCGTATTCAGGGGGATAGTGACAGGCCCAGGTGCCGTTTTCGCAGGCGGCCCGGGTGCCGGCGCAGACACCACTCTGACTGCAGATGTTGGCCTGCAAGTCTTCGTCGGTGGCCCCGTCACAGTCGTTGTCCAGACCATCGCATCGTGTCTCTATGTTCGGTTCGTGGTTGCCAGGGTAGCGGCAAACCCATTGGGCGTCGACGCATTCCGTCTGGGTGGCCGCGCAAACGCCCTGTTCGAGACAGGTGCCCGGCGGGGCGTTGAACAGGCCCTCGTCCGTGGCCCCATCGCAGTCGTTGTCCAGGCCGTCGCAGGTCTGTTCTTCCGTCTCGTATCCTTCCGGGTGGTCGCAGGCCCATTGGCCATTCAGACAACTCGCTTCCAGTCCGCCGACGCAGATGCCGGTGTCGGGGCAGTAGTTGGCCGGCGGCGCAAGCAACTCGTCGGTCAATCCGTCGCAGTCGTTGTCCAAGCCGTCGCAAATGGTCTCGCCGTCTTTCTGGTAGCCGACCGGATAGATGCACAGCCAGGCACCGAGCTGACAGCGAATCTCGACCGCCCCACACACGCCTTCGCTTAGGCACTGGTCGGCGGTGGGTTGAGCTTCCTCGTCGGTCAATCCGTCGCAGTCGTTGTCCAGGCCGTCGCAGTCTTCGGTCTCCGGGCCGATATTCCCCTCGCAGGTCGACCAGCTGCCGTCCGGTAGGCAACTGCGGGTTCCGCTCCGGCAGGTTCCTTCATTGGTGCCGCAGGGCTCCTCGGCCCCCACCGGCTGGCAGGGCTCCGGACCGGCGTCCCCGTCTTGTCCACCGCCGTCCGTCTCGCCCCCGTCTTCCACCCCGCCGTCCTCCGTTTTCAGGAGGTGACAAGTGCCGTCTCTACAGGTCTCACCCTCGGGGCAGTCATCATCGTCAGCACAGCCGGTCAGACAGGCTCCTTCAACGCAGATTTGTCCGTCGGGGCAGTCCTCCGGGCCGTCGCAGCGTTCGTGGCAGGCACCGTTGGCGCAGATCCAGCCCTCATCGCAATCCGTATCCGAGATACAGGCTACAGGCATCGGTGCCGTGTCGCTGGAGCATCCTCCAAGGACCGCAAGAGCAAACAAGGAAGACAACGACAACAAGCAGAGCGATCCGCGCATGACTTCTCCATTTTTTCCTGCTCGATTTGCCACAAGTCTAGCCGGAATGCTCAAAGGGGGCAACCAGGCCGAGTGCACCCCAAGGCAGGGGGTCAAGGTAGAGGCAGGGGTGAGGCAGGGGTCAGACCCCGACACTTGACACTTGAGTAAATTGCTTGATTCCTCATCCGGCCATGCAATAGTCGCGTTCCTGCTACTGTTGGATTCAGGCGAATTGGAGAGTGATCCATGGCGGCGCGGTCTTTATTTCTATTGGCGCTTTTCTTTGTTGGTTTTGGTTGTGAAGGAGACGAAGATATTTGTACGCTTGGCGACACCCAGACTTGCAGTTGTGCGGATGGTGTGGATGGGGTCCAATCTTGTAACTCGGATGGCTCTGCTTGGGGTACTTGCAGATGTGGTGGTGAGACCAAGATCATAGCCCCTGCCGGTGGTGGTGTTTACCTCGGGCAGGCGGAGAGTGCGCCAGGCGCGCGGGCATCGTTTGAGTCCGCTTCGGGAAAGAAGGTTGCGATCTGGCAACGTTTTGATGTCATTCATGGGCAAGAGGAAGATCCAAGCCGGCATGCCTTGTCGTTTGACGTCGCTTTGGCCCAGCAGGCATGGGATCAAGGATATATCGTGTTCGCTAGTGCCTTCGAGGCTTACCCCGGGCATTCATCCTTCACGGTAGATAAGTTGCTGGTGGGCACCTATGATGCCGATCTCGCAACATTGGCCGGGCAGTTCAAAGAGTTTGGCAGGCCGATGTTTTTTAGCACCGCTCGCGAACCCAACGTGATTCTCTCTGATTACATGGGAGGCTTCGGCCCCGATGGGGACAAGAGCACCGCGTGGGCGTATGAGAATGAGCGGACAACGGGGGATTTCACCCCACCGACCGGTCCCTCTGGTTCTCCCGATCTCTATGTGGGTCTTGGGGATTCGGAGGCTTGCGATGGGCTAGAGCGACTGGCTGCTGCCCAGAGATACTACTATGATTTTTTTGTGCGCAGAGAAGGCATCGATTTCCTTACTTTCGATACGATGGGGTGGAATGCCGATATCGGCGCCGAACTCGAGGAAGATGCATGGACGGTACCCTGCGGAAATCTGCGTGCTTTTCATGGCATGTTGGTGGGCTATGCCGATTGGGTGAGCATCAATACCTATTTCGACACGGATGATGTTATCCCCTTGCCAACCGTAGAAAAATACTTGGCGGATCTTGATAAATTCATGAACGAGGTCATTCGCGGAGGTCCTCTCGCAAGCTTGCCTGTGATGATTACCGAGTTGGGTTTTTGCGGAGCGGATGCGCCGTCTAAGATTTCTCAGGGCTTAGATGCGATCGTGTCAAACTACCCCGAAATCGGCGCGGTGATTTTTTGGGGTGACGATTCCAACATCGGACTTGAATGTCTGGTTGATCCAGGGCCTGAAGCGGATGCCTTCAACACTGTCATGACGGCCAACCCAGACAGCTTTCATTCCTGCGTCACCTTCTCGGACGGAACCTCGCCACCAGGCTGCCAATGAAGGGGGGACGCTGTAGGGGGTCAGGGCCGAAGCGAAAAGATCGGTGCTTCGATGCGCTGGGCACGGCATTTGGGGCAGGCGGAGGGACGGGTCAGCCGTTTGCGGTCGGCGAAAACGTAGCCGCAGCCCAGGCATTCAGCCGGCTCGACATGTAGCCTTTCGTCGCTACGCTTCAGACTGCGCACCAGGTGTTCCAAATGCGCGCTCACGTCCTTTTCCCGAATGCCCAGCAAGCCGGACAGATCCCGGCTGGTCAGAGGGCCCTCGCGCAGGTGCTCGAGCATGGACCGTCGCAAGGTCTGCTGTCGTTGGCTGGGCTGAGCTGGTTGGGCGGCTTTGCTCAATGTTCGTCTCTATACGCAATGCAGGGTTTGCTGTCTGATCTCAACTCTAGCAATCTGGCGGTAGGCGGACAAGGTTCCGTCGTTTGAGCTTCCCTAAGTCCCTGCACTTTGGTTATAATCTTCGCTGTGCCAAGGACGACTAGACAGATAATGCTTGGACAGGTCGCCGTGGGTGGCGGGGCACCGGTGTCTGTTCAGACCATGGCCAAGGCCGATCCGGCCCATGTGGATACCATCGTTGAACAGTTTTTGATGGCCAAGCGCGCCGGTTGCGATATCGGCCGCATCGCCGTGCCGGATGAGGCGGCGGTGGAAAGCATCCCGGAAATTCGTGAGCGCACGGGCCTGCCCATCGTGGCCGACGTGCACTTTAATCATCGCCTGGCCGTGGCCGCGGCCGAGATTGGGGCCGATGGGCTCAGGGTGAATCCGGGCAATCTGGGCGGACCGAAGAATCTGGCGGCCGTGGTTGAGGCGGCGGCCAAGGCGGGGGTGCCGATTCGCGTGGGCGTTAACGCAGGTTCCATGCCCAAGCTTGACGGAGAGGCCATGGAGGCCACCGCCGAGAATATGGTGTCCGTGGCCCTGGAGCAGGCAAAGGCCATTGAGGCCATGGGCTATCAGGCCATCAAGGTTTCCTTGAAGGCCTCCGAGATTCATAGCATGGTGGCGGCTTGCAGACTTTTTGTCGAGCGATCGAATTTGCCTTTGCATCTGGGTTTGACCGAGGCTGGACCGATGTTGAGCGGCTCGGTGCGATCGGCCGCGGCTTTGAGTCTCTTGCTCGCCGAAGGCATCGGCGAGACGATTCGTGTATCGCTTGCGGCCCCGCCCGCCGAAGAAGTGCGGGTGGCCCGGACCTTGCTCATTGCTCTGGGGCTCAGGTCGGGACCCGTGGTGGTGGCTTGCCCGACCTGTGGTCGGACCAAGGCTGAGGTGATGTTGGTGGCCGAGCGTGTGGAACGTAGCTTGGAAGGTGATGCGCGGGATCTCACGGTGGCCGTCATGGGTTGTGAGGTTAATGGTCCGGGTGAAGCTCGGGCCTCGGATTTGGGTTTGGCCTTTGGTTCCGGGGGGACGGGGCTGTTGTTTGAAAAGGGCCAGGTGGTGGCCAAGTTGCCCAATGGGCAGCTGGAGCAGGCTTTGATGGAGAAGATTTTTCAAAGAGCTTTGGAGGACAGCGATGGTGCGTGATCTGAGCTTCAATGCGGATGGGGACCTGATCGTGCCGAGCGAGCGTCTGGGTCAGTTGGCCCAGCAGGCTCCGGAAGAACTGCGCCTGCTGCGGCTGCATGAGGATCTGCTCATCGGAAGCCAGTCGGAGCCGGGGCAGCGGGCTCAGCCCTTGCTCTACGGGGATCTGCGTTTTTTGCATGTGGCCGAGATCATGGCCTTGATTTCATCAATGCGCCGCGACGGTCTGTTGAGCTTGCTGGTGCCCGATGCGCGCAAGACCGTTAGTTTCATTGATGGCCAGGTGGTCTTCGCCACCTCCAGCGTGGAGGACGACCGATTGGGAGAGGTGCTCTGGCGCCATGGTCTCGTCACCTTGGAGCAGCTCGAGAGCGCCTTTGGCGAGGTGACGCCCAAGAAGCGTCTGGGGGCCGTGCTCATTGAGCGCGGCTTGTTGACCCAAAGGCAGCTATACGACGGCATCCGTCATCAGGTTCTCGACATCGTTACCTCCGCATTCTATTTTGAGCGCGGCGAGTTTATTTTTGTGCAGGGGGCACCTGTCTTGCGCAATCGGGTGCGACTGGACGTGGACACCCGGGAGGTAATCCGCGAGGGCGTACGGAAGGTGCAGGAACTGACGCGCCTCGATGAGCAATTTCCTGATCGGGACGCGGTGCCGGCCATCCGTCCCGTGGTGGTTGACGTGAAGTTGGAGAAGGTCGAACAGCATTTACACGCTTTGGTGGATGGAGAACGTTCGGTGGCCGATCTCATCGAGGCCAGCCACTTGGGCGAGTACGAGTTGTTGAAGGCCTTGGCCAAGCTCAGACGTTTGGGGCTTTTGGATGTGCATGAGCGCAGTGAGCCCAAGCGGATTGAGGTGGGCGGTGTGCCAGAGGCCTTGCGTGTATATGCGGCGATGCTGGTCCTGGTACAGCTGGCCCTAAGCCGGGCAGGCGGCGGGGAGCTTCTGGCTGACTACATGGCGCAACCGGCCGAGGGCCTGCAGTCCTTGTTTCAGCAGGTGGGCCTGGACGCCGAGGGCGGCCTGGACGTAGAGATTTTGTATCGTAACGCTCGTGCTCAGGGTGAGGCCAAAGCCCACGATTGCGCCTTGGCTGCCTTGAGATCGCTTCTGGATTACGGTGTCTTTCAGGCCATGGATCTTCTAGAAGACCAAGAATGTAATGCCTTGCTAGAAAGTCTAGACAGCATGCGCGCTGACATGAACAGCGTCGCAGAGGAGAAATGACCCATGGTCAACAGCACCGATTTTTCAGATCCCGCCCGCCGCATCATCGTGGCCTTGGATGTGCCCGATCGCGATGGCTTGCTTAGGCTGGTGCGCGCCTTGCGAGGCCATGTGGGTATGTTCAAGGTGGGCAAAGAGCTTTTTACCTCATTGGGGCCTACGGCCATCGAACTCATCAAGGAAGAGGGAGGCGAGGTTTTTTTGGATCTCAAGTTTCATGACATCCCCAACACCGTGGCCGGCGCGGTGCGGTCGGCCGCGCGCCATGGAGTGGCCATGCTGACGGTGCATACATCAGGCGGCTCGGCCATGCTCAAGGCCGCGGTGGAGTCGGCCCGCGAGATGGTCAGCGCGCCGTTGGTGGTGGGCGCAACTGTCCTGACCAGCCTGAGCGCCAAGGATTTGGACGACATCGGCATGAGCGGCCCGCCTGAACAGGCGGTCCTGCGTCTGGGGGCCTTGGGTTTGGAGGTCGGTCTGGATGGCCTGGTGGCTTCGCCCAGGGAGCTGCCGGCCATTCGCGAACGCTTTGGCTCAAAGCCCTTCATGGTGGTGCCGGGCATTCGCCCCAAGGGCGCGGCCAGCCACGATCAGCAGCGCATCGCCACGCCGGCCAAGGCCGTGAGCGATGGGGCTGATTTTCTGGTCATCGGCAGGCCCATTACCCAGGCAGATGATCCGGTGGCAGCGGCAGCGGCCATTGCCGACGCCCTGGTGGAGGTAGAATGAAGCACGCTGGAGATAAAACGAAGGGCGGCGGAGAAAGCCAGGCCATTCTTTACGGCATCAATCCGATCATCGAGGCCCTGAGCGCGGGTGCGGCCGTTGAGTGCATACACATGGCTTCCAATATGCGCCACAACCTGCGCCAGGCTTTGGAAGATGCGGCCTCCGACAGGGGTGTACAGATCCTGGGCGCTGACCGGAAAAGTTTGGATCGAATGGCTCAGGGTGGGGTGCACCAGGGGGTGGTGGCTGTTTGGGGGCTGCCCAAACCTGTGCCTTTGGAGGTGCTGGCGCAGGAACTGCCGGTCAAGGGTCGCCGGCTTCTGTTGTGCCTCGATGAGGTGCAAGATCCGCGCAACGTGGGTGCTTTGGCTCGATCAGCCTTGGCTTTCGGCGCCACGGGCATCGTCATACCCAATCATCGCTCGGCGGGCCTGACGCCGGCGGCCATCAAGGCCTCTGCCGGTGCTTTGTGCTGGCTGCCCGTGGCTCGGGAGACCAACATGGGGCAGGCCTTGGATAGACTCAAGAAGATGGGTTTTTGGATCTGCGGCGCGGTGATGGATGATGCACAGGACCCTTGGTCCTTTGATCCGGGGGACAAGGTGGCCCTGGTGCTGGGGGCCGAAGGTTCCGGATTGCGTCGTTCTGTCGAAGGAAAGTTGGATTTCCGCGTACGCATCCCGATGCAGGAAAAAAGCGAGTCTCTGAATGTCTCTGTGGCCGGTGCGGTCTTGATGTACGAATGGCTGGCCCGAAGTGGCCGGAAGGGCTCGTAGTTTTTCAGTATTTTGAAAAAAACTTTCCTGTAGAAATTCCTTGACATCCACCCTGGATTCCCTTAAATGTGTGCGCTCCCTGAGCTGGGGAGTGGTGTGATCTATGTAGCGCACCATATGTTCTTTGAAGATCATTGTTTTTGCTGGCGTAGCTCAGATGGCAGAGCAGCTGATTTGTAATCAGCAGGTCATGGGTTCGATTCCCCTCGCCAGCTGTGTTCAAGGACGGTGAGGTTCCCGAGAGGCCAAAGGGGGCAGACTGTAAATCTGCTGGCTCCGCCTTCGGAGGTTCGAATCCTCCCCTCACCATTGTGCGAGCCTTGAGCGGGAATAGCTCAGTTGGTAGAGCATCAGCCTTCCAAGCTGAGGGTCGCGGGTTCGAGACCCGTTTCCCGCTCTTTTTTGAAGCTCGCCCACGTAGCTCAGTAGGTAGAGCACTTCCTTGGTAAGGAAGAGGTAACCGGTTCGAATCCGGTCGTGGGCTTTTGTAGACCAATGTGGCAGGTCGATAACCAATCGAGGAGTTGTCAATGGCCAAGGAAAAATATTCGAGAACGAAACCGCACGTCAATGTGGGCACCATCGGCCACGTTGATCACGGCAAGACCACGTTGACCTCGGCGATCACGAAGGTACAGGAGCTGCGCCCGGGCCTCGATTTCCCAGGGTCGGCGTAATGAGTCGAAGATTTTGACCATCTCGACGAGCCATGTGGAGTACGAGAGCGAGAAGCGGCATTACGCACATGTGGATTGCCCTGGACACGCGGACTACATCAAGAACATGATCACGGGCGCGGCGCAGATGGACGGTGCGATCCTGGTGGTGTCGGCTGAAGACGGACCGATGCCGCAGACCCGCGAGCACATCTTGTTGGCCCGTCAGGTTAACGTGCCGGCCATGGTCGTGTTTTTGAACAAAGCCGACCAGGTGGATGACCAGGATCTGTTGGAGTTGGTGGAGCTGGAAGTTCGTGAGTTGTTGTCGAACTACAAGTTCCCCGGCGATGACATCCCCGTAATCCCCGGCAGTGCGATACAGGCGGTCAGGGCGGAGAGCGCGGACGCGCCGGAAGTCCAGCCTATCATCGATTTATTGAGGGCCATGGACGAGTCAATTCCCGAGCCCGTGCGAGAAATAGACAAGCCCTTCTTGATGCCGGTCGAAGACGTATTTTCGATTTCCGGTCGCGGGACGGTGGCGACGGGTCGAGTGGATCGCGGCGTTGTGAAGGTCCAAGAGCCGATCGAGATCGTGGGTCTGAAAGAGACGGCCAAGGCAGTCGTGACGGGCGTGGAAATGTTCCGGAAGCTTCTGGACCAGGGCCAGGCCGGCGACAACATCGGCCTTTTGCTGCGTGGTGTGAAGCGCGAAGAAATCGAGCGAGGCCAGGTTTTGGCGGCGCCCGGGACGATCACGCCGCACACGACCTTCAAGGCCGAGGTCTATGTGTTGACGAAGGAAGAAGGCGGTCGCCATACTCCGTTTTTCAAGGGATATCGGCCGCAGTTTTATTTCCGAACGACGGACGTGACGGGTGCCGTGACCTTGCCCGAGGGCGTAGAGATGGTGATGCCCGGCGATAACATTTCGGTGGACGTCAAGTTGATACAGCCCATCGCGATGGAGCAAGAGTTGCGCTTCGCCATTCGCGAGGGTGGCCGCACGGTCGGCGC
>JAFCZJ010000136.1 GCA_019314375.1 Deltaproteobacteria bacterium
CCGTTCGTTGAATTCTTGTCCCTCGAACTCCAAGCCGCTGATTTGCTCTACGCCATCCAGGTCGATGATGATGATCGCCGCAAACTCAGTGCCGCCACCCTCCAGTGTACGCTTGTACATGATCTTGATGGCCTCGTTCGGCGGGGCATACAATTGGCAGGTCAGCGTGTCGAAGGAGCAGTCGACGAGTTCGCATTGACTGCCGTCCAGGCCTTTTTCGTCTCCCCCGCATCCCAGGGTTAGGCCGGAAAGCAGGAACATCGTGCAGAAAATCCATGTTGCATGTCTCATGGGGATAATCTCCTTATTCGTCTTCCCATGTTCCTTTGCGGAACATGACCAGTAGCTTGCCTTCGTTTGCGGCTGAGTCAAAGTAGCTGTAGCTGTAGGCGATGCCCACCGTGCCGTCCGGCAGCACGGCCGCGTCCAGCTTGATGCCGTCGCTGCCCAAGCCCTTGTCGGAGATGACGATTTTTTCCCAGTCCGCCCGGGAGGTCAGTTCGTCGGGGTAGCTGCCGGTGAAGTAAGCATACCTGACGCCGTCGTCGTTGCGATCACAGGCCGTGGAGCCGTCCGAGCAACGCTGGTAGGCGATGCCGGGTTGGCCCGAAACCGGGTCGACGACGATGACCGGGTTGCGTCCCGTGTTGCCGTCGGTGTCCACGCTGCCCCTCGTCCATTGCAGGCCGTCCATGGAGTGGGCGATCATCAAGCGGCCCTGGTCTACGTTGTAATAGGCCACGAGGAAGCGACCGTCTAAGCCGATGGCCAGGGAAAAGGATTTCGCCGGCAGGCTGGCCGGGCCGTAAAGGTCAACCCAGCACCAGAGGCTCGTCGCCCTGTAAGCTGAAGGTCAACATGCCGTGCTTGCCGTTGTAGTAGGCCACGGCCCCCATGTTGTCTGCGGTGAACTTCAGGCTGTTGAACAGCCCGCTGCCCCGGCCCAGGTCGACCCACTGATGGGCCCATGAGGTGGCACCGGCCGCCGCATAGGTCCATTCCAGATCCGAGCTTTCGTCGGCTTCTTTTGTGTAGCCGTTGTGCACATCACGGTAGGCCACGCCGATGGTGCCGTTCGGCGCTACGGCCATGCTGGGCCACAGACCCACCACGTCGCCGAAGTCGCACATGCCCTGGCCCTTCGGGCAGTCGTCGCCCTCGGGGGCCTCGTTGCTCAGGGCCACGGCGGCCATTTCGGTCCAGCCCCCGGCCCCGTCCGGTCGGGCGATCATCAGATCCGTGCCGCCGCAAACCTGCAGGCCTTCTTCGCCGCCCAGATAAGAGACAAGCGGCGTGTCGCCGTCGAAGACCAAATCGATGCCGGGCAGGATGGTGGTCTCGATCTGGATGACCTCTTCCGGGGTGGTCCAGGCCTCGCCGTCGAGCAGGCTGTAACGGATGGCGTCCATGCGCATGGGCACCGGATCGCCGCCTTGGATGGGCGTCTCACAAAGCCCGCTTTCCGAAAGTTCTTTGTAGTAGGCCACGGCGAACTGATCGGCGGGGTTGGTGGCAATCGCCACGCTCGCCCCGGCCAGTTCGTCGTCCACGATCATCTCGCCGGCAAAGACCAGCACCCGATTGGCATTCACATCACCGCCGCCACCGTCTTCCGTTGCCGAGTCGGGCACGCCCGCGTCGTCTTCGCTGGAACTGGAACAAGCGGGCAAGGCCGCCACAAAGAAAACCACCAAGGCCAAAGTGCCCAGACGCAATAACTTGTCTCGCATGCCTAACCTCCACACTAGAGTTTCTAGTAAGGCCCCATTCTAACCTTGGACCTTCCACTCGGTCAATGTGCCGTGCCCCATGAGGAAGAGCATTTGGCGGTTGTCTTGGAAATGATCTTAAATTCCATGTTCGTAGATGCGTTTTCATGTCCTGACCAAAACAGGGTTGTTCCGCGCTTTAGTCGTGACCATTTTACGATCAATAAGGAGAATGGTCAGGGCCGTGCGCAGCTCTTCCTCGACTTGTTAGCGTTCTTGCTCGGTTTCTTTTTGACGGGTTGCCTTTGTTTTTGTTCCTGTTCTAGTATCAACTGGTGAACGCGTGAGTTTTTAGTTTCTTCCACCGAGAGGTTTTCGTACCGACATGTCGGCTGATATCGAATGTTCTATCGACTTCAACGTCAACGATGACAGCCGTGCCGTCGCGGCTTTTCTCTCCAGGATTCGGCCTGTGCTGGAGCAGGGATCCGGGGCGGCCTGTACCCTCGATTTTTCATCGTGTCGATATCTCGGACCGGATGCCGCGGCCTTAATCTACGCGGTTTGGCTTGAGGCTGATCGGCTCGGACAGCACCCGAGGGTTGTCCTGCCGCAGGACCCTCCTCAGCTTCAGGCATTTTGCTCGTTCTCGAATCTCGCCCATTTGCTTGAAGGCGCGCCCCCTGTGGATCAAAATCATCCGCAATCAGAGACTGTCCCGCTTCGTCAATTCTCAGGGGCTTTGTGGACCGAGCCCAATGCGGTTATCGATTTGGTCAAGAAGCATGTGGATTTTTCGACAGAGCAAGAGGACTATTTGCGCACATGCATGAACGAGGTTGTACAGAACATAGCGGACCACGCTCGTTCTCATATTGGTGGGGTCTGGTGCGCTCGATTCATCTCCAGCGCCGACGAGGTGAGGGTCGCGATAGTCGACAGAGGTCTCGGGATTCTGGAGACGCTGAGGAAGAGGTATCCACAAATCATCTCCTCGCGCCAGGCCCTGCAGTGTGTTTTCCAGGGCAATTACTCATCCAAGTCTCACAAGCGAAACATGGGTGTCGGCATTAGCAATCTTGCCCGGATCATTTCGTACAAGAGAGGCAATTTGTGCATCTTCACTGGAAATGCGTATGCAGATCTTACGTCGAGCACCCCGTACTTTCGAGAGGGAGATTTTTTCTTTCCCGGCACGGCGGTGTTTTTCACGCTCTCCGCGATGAGCGACAGGAAGGAACCTGGAGGCGATGATGAATGAAACGAGTTTGAAGGCGATAGACTTCGCGGATGCTGCGGAGTCGCTGGTGGATAGCGCGGAACGTCTCGCTTCTGTCTTGCTCGAGAAGTTGGGCGGGCAAGAGAAGGTTACCATCTCCCTGGTCGGGCTTCGCGGTGTCTCGTCCAGTTATTTCAACGTGGTGCTCAGTGAGGTGGTTTCTGTTTACGGGATCGACGCTATCGGGGATCGGATTGAGTTTCTCTTCGACTCTTACGCCCAAGAACTGGTCTTAGGGCGTTCCATGGCATCCATCCGCCAACAGCACGTCGCGGCATGAGGTCGCCACGATGGGGGCGGAGGCATTAGCGAGCCCCCGGCTTTCCGTAGAGTTTCTCGGCGCAATCGGGGCAGAATGAGTGGCTGAAGTCGGCTTCTGAGTGGTCGCTGATGTAGCTTTCGATTTGTTGCCAGTAGCCTTTGTCGTCGCGGATCATTTTGCAGGAGGCGCAGATGGGCAGAAGTCCGCTCAGGCGTTTGACATGGGCCAGGGCTTCGCGCAGCTCTTCCACGACTTGTTCGCGCTCTTGCTCGGCTTCTTTGCGACGGGTTACGTCCTGGCTGAACTCGATGATTTGGTGGATGCGGCCCGTTTCGTCCTTGATGGGGAAGGCGTGTACCTCCACGTGCCGGTCGTGGCCCTGGGCATCCTGGTGTATGTGCTCTACGGTCACCGACTCGCCGGTTTTTAGTATTTGTTGTACGGGGCAGGGGTGATCGCTGCCGTTGCAGGGCTTGGCCTGGCCGTGGGTGAGCGCGTGGCAGGTGGCCGGGGCTCCGGGCAGATCGAAGCCGGAGGCCTTGTTGGCGTGCAGGATGCGAAAGGTCTCGACGTCGATGACGTAGAAAGGGTGGGGGATGGAATCCCAGACTTTGTCTAAGAAGGCCACCTTGGTTTCAAGCTCTTTGCATTGAGCTTCAGTAATCGCGGGGTCTGTTTTCGAGTGGGTCATAATCAATGGTCGCCCAGGTTCATAGTTGCTTGCAAGTCCTGTGACATTGACTAGAAGGTGGACCGGGGGGATGATGTACGACCATGAGCAAGTTCAGCCAAAGCAAGACCCTGGTCACCGTCAAAGACGGCATGCATGAAACGCTGACTTACAACAAGTACAAACTGGTGGTGGTGGAGGGGCCGGAGGAAGGGCGAGAGCAACTGGTGGACAGGGACTTGATTCGGGTGGGCTCGGGTCCCGGCAACGAAATGCACATCGCCGACGACACGGTCTCGCGTCATCACTTTGAGATCCGTGTCACCGAGCAAGGCCACCTGATCCGGGACCTGGGCAGCACCAACGGCACGGACGTGGAGGGCTGCCGCATCAACGAAGCTTTCCTCCATCCCGGTGCGCGCATCGGTGCGGGCGAAGTGGTCTTGGTTTTTCATCCCTTGAGCGATCGAGTCGAAATCCCCCTGAGTCCCAACAACGCATTCGGTCAAATGCTGGGTCGCTCGACCAAGATGCGCGCCTTGTTCCATCTGGCCGAGCGGGTGGCTTCACGGGATGCCACCGTGCTCATCACCGGGGAGACGGGCACGGGCAAGGGCATGCTGGCCGAGGAAATTCACAACTGCAGCCTTCGCGCGGGGGAGCCCTTGGTGGTGGTGGACTGCGCCACCATTCCCGCCCACTTGATGGAGAGCGAGCTCTTCGGTCACGTCAAGGGTGCCTTCACCGGTGCCGTGTCTGACCGGGAGGGGGCTTTCGTGCAGGCCGACGGCGGCACCATCTTTTTCGACGAGATCGGTGAGCTGCCCATCATGCTTCAGCCGAAACTCCTGCGGGCCCTGGAAAAGCAGACGATCAAGCCCGTGGGCACCACCACCACGGTGGATGTGGACGTACGTATCCTCGCCGCCACCAACAGGGATCTGCCATCCGAGGTGGAGGCCGGGCGCTTCCGCGAAGACCTTTACTTTCGTTTGGGGGTTTTCGACATACGTCTGCCGCCGCTCAGGGAACGGCGTGAGGATATCGCGTTTCTTGCCCGGGAGTTCCTTTTGGAGTTTTCCCGGGATCCGGAACGAAGTTTGGCCGACGACGCCATGCGCCTTTTGGAGCGCCACGATTGGCCCGGCAACGCCCGTGAGCTGCGCAACGTGATCGAGCGCATCTCCCATCTCATCGACTCGACGGTCATCGATCGCGGCTCCATGATGGCCGCCTCCCTGGGGGATCTGGGGCCCTTTCCCACGGGGGGCTCGGTGGGCAGGGGCAACATGTCCTTTGCTCGTGCCAAAGACGTGGCCGAAAAAGAATACCTGCTCGATTTGCTAAGGCGCCATCGCTACAATGTCTCCTCGGCGGCCCGAACCGCCGAAATCCATCGCCAAAGTCTCCACCGCCTACTTCGCAAGCACGAAATCAAGGCCTCTGAGGTCGAGTGAAACCCAAATGTTTCACTGGCCGCCTTGAAAACAAAGGCTTTTTTGTTCAGAGAAATTTTTACGGGGCCGTTTTCTGGCCGACTGAAGCAATATTGTTTCACTTTCAGGGGCGAGCCAGCGGGGCTTCTTTGGGGAACTGTGGTTTGTCGGGGTCTTGAGTGGAATCCAGGGAAATGGCACGCCTTGTGCTCTTGTTGTCAGGCAACGAGGAAAGGAGGATGTACTTTATGAAGACTGCCCTGGTGATTGCATTGGCCTTGTTGGTTCCCTTCATTTTTTGTCAGCCCGCTGCGGCTCAGGCGCCTGGAGAATGTACCGGTGGCCTTTGCGGCACGCCGGATGAGTCCGGAGGTGGCGGCTGCGGTTGCGGCTGCGGCTGTGGTTCCATTTTGATAGCCAACACGGATTTGGGCGATACCTACCAGTACGCCGATGACTACGATGAAGACGGCATCGAAGACGACTTCGACAACTGCCCCTTCTTCGCCAATCGGGACCAATCGGATCATGACGGTGACGCGGTGGGTGACGGCTGCGATAATTGCCTGGTGCTGGCCAACTACGAGCAGTTCGATGCCGACGGCGACGGCATGGGCGATGCTTGCGATCCGGACGTGGACGGAGACGGCGTGATGAACGAGTTGGACAATTGCCAAACCGTGCGCAACCCGACCCAGAACAACGTGAATGAAGACGAGTTCGGCGATGCCTGCGATCCGGACATCGACGGTGACTTGATTCCCAACCTGCAAGACAACTGTCCCTTCGTTCACAACCCGGATCAAGCGGGGACCGGTCCCTGGAACCTGGAGGGCTGTGATCAGGATTTGGACGACGACGGAGTGCGGGATTTAGACGACAGCTGCCCCTATCGGGCCAACCCGGACCAACTGGATGCGGACTTGGACGGCATCGGGGATGCCTGCGACGTTGACATGGACAACGACGGCCTTCTGAACGGAGTGGACAACTGTCAACGGGTTTTCAACACAGACCAGATGGACCAGGACCGGGATGGACTGGGCGACAGCTGCGATCCCAGCTTTTGCTATGTGGCGGACGAGGTGGCCAACTGCCTGGATCCCAACAGCGTGTTTACGATTTACGCCGGGGCCGGACGCAAGGTGGCCACCGGCGAGCAGATTCCTCTGACCTTATGGGCCAACCGAGCCAATCGCGGCATTAAGTACGAGTGGACCGTGGTCAGTCGACCTGACGATTCTTCCGCCAGCGTCAAATATCCCAGGGGCTCGGTCACTCTGTCGACGCCCTACAACTACCACTACAAGCAAGAGCGATTGGTGGAGTTCACGCCTGATGAGCCCGGCGAATACGTCATCAAGCTTTCCGCCCGCTTGGTTTTCGACGACGATTTGTACCCGAGCAAGCGCGCATCTGAACACAGCCTGACCTTGACCGCTGAAGGCGATCCGGTGTCGACCGGTTGCGCCACGGCCTCCGGCCGGGGACATGCCTTGGGGGCTTTGGGCTTGCTGGCCGGCTTGCTGGGTTTGGCCTGGAGACGCAGACTCTAAGCTGCTTGGTTTTCCCGCTTGACCAGGGGGCCCAATATTGGGCCCCCTGCTTTTTGCCCTGCGTCCGACGGGGCGCAATTCTTAGCGATCTGTCACCCGATTGCTTCACTCTGTTTTTCTTTTTGGCGGGTGTGTTCTTGGTTTACTGGTCAATGCCTTGGAAATATACAGGTAATTTGCGAAGCATTGGCGTTTCGGATGGCATGAATCTTGTAGTCTTCCTATTGGCTGGATTGGCTGCAAGCGCCCGTGACGCTTGCGATTTGGCGGCAGTAAGGTGATAATAACGGCAATTCGATTCTGGAGGTGCTTCTCATGAAGAGGCAAGCTTGGATGGCTTGGGATCTGTTAGAGGCCCTTTTTTGTAGGGCCTCTTATGCTGCGGCGTATAGCGCAGTGTTGGTTTTTTTGTCTATGCTGGCCATGGCCTGCACCAAAAGCGACGTGGAGGTCAAAGAGACCTTTGTGGTGCCACAGGTTGACAACCAACTGCTCATCCACGGCGAGGTTTGCACCGAGGAGCAGGACAACGTCGCCTTCCCGGTCAAGATCATGTTCATCGTGGACAGTTCGGGATCCATGCAGCAGACCGATGAGGGTGACAACCGAGTGGAGGCCGTGCGGCAGGTGGTGCGAAGCTATGCCAACCAGCCCAACGTTTTCTTTTCAATCATCAAGTACAACGGGCGAATTTCGGATTTGACCGGCGGCTTCACGGATCAACTCACCGGCAACGAGCCCGAGGTTTTTGGCACCGAAGGTCTCTTAGAGGCCGACAGCATGACCGACTACCAGGGCGCCCTGGCCAAGGCCTATCAGCTTCTTTTGGATGATATGCAGGACACGATCTATTTTGGAGGTGGCTTGGCCCAGTTGGCGCGCACCAAGTATGTCGTCATCTTTTTTTCCGACGGCACGCCGGACCCGGTCTGTTACGGCTGCGTCACAGAGCCGCCCAACCACCCCCGCTATCTGCCCGAATGCCCTCGCTCACATGATGCCTATGGGCCGCCTTGCTGCAACGAGGACTTGCACGTGGTCTGTACCCTGATGGATGAGCTTGTGTTGGACATGACGGCTGCGACCGATGACCTGTTCACGGCATTGGAGGGCGGCACCGACTACAATCACAACTACCAGATTTTTCAGCTCGTCGATGAACTGATGGAGCTCAAGGACGCCTTTCATGTGGGCGATCTTCGTCTCCATACGGCATTTTTGTACTGCCGCGATCAGTTCGGGAACCCCACCTCGGCTTTGTGTGCAGCGGCCGAGGAGGCCTACAACCTGGACCCGGATCGGGGCCGGGCCTTGTTGCGGGAGATGGCCAGTCGGGGCAACGGCACTTTCCGGGATTTCACTTCAGGCCAGGCCATCAATTTTTTGAACTTTGACTATACTTCCATCCAGGCCTCCTACACGGCCAAGAATCTCATGGTCACCAACATGAATGCCTTGCCGGGCAGCTTGGCCTTTTTGCCTGATTCGGACGCAGATGGGATCGACGACGACGCCGAGCTGCGCAACGGCACCGAGCCCCAGTTGGCGGATACCGATGGTGATGGATACGGCGATTTCGTGGAGGAGATGTTTCGCAAGGCCGGTTTCGATCCGGTCGACGGCAGCAAACCAGGGTTCGGATGTGAGGCCGGCACCGACCTGTCGGACGATGCGGATGGGGACGGTTTGAATTATTGTGAAGAGCTGCTCTTCGGTACCTCCGACGACATGGTGGATACAGACGCCGACGGATTCCCCGACATTTACGAGATCCGCTTCGGTACGGATCCGCTTCGGGACGACACCACCGAGGATCTGGATTCGGATGGACGGCGCAATTCGGATGAGTTGCTTTTTCATTCCCACCCGGCTCGTTCGGACCCGGATCTTTTCGCGGATCACCGATATTGGTATGAGATGAGGCCCATCGAAGGAACCGAAGGCCGCAATTGTTACGAGTTCGATATTCGTTATGTGTCTTTGATCACCACCATGGATCGAGATGGTCCGGGCAGCCGCGGTTTTAATGACATCATGATTTGGTTTAATCAGGCCTCCGCCGACAACCCCTTGGATGCGGGACTTTGGCAGGTGGCTTGTGTGCAAGCTCAATACATCGCACCGGACTACAAGATTCCCTTCGAGGGCGAGATCAGCTTGACCATGGATGACTTCCATTCGCCCATGGATGTGGGTCCCCGATTCGAAAATCTGGAATGCGTGACCGCCAGTGAATGATGCCGAGCCGCTGGCTGACGGCATGGAGGCGAGGACCGTAATGAGACGATTTAGATTGGCGCTGTTGTTGTTCGCGGCTTCGTGGATGGTCTTGGCTTTGTCGGCTTGCACGGACGTGGACATTTTTGAGACGCCCGGCGTGGGTGATGGACAGCTCGACAACAAGCTCACGGTGAAAGGTGAGTTTTGCACCGAGCATCCGGATGAGATGAGCTTTCCCGTAAAGATCATGTTCATCATCGATTGCTCCCAGAGCATGTTGATTTCCGATCCGCCGCCTTCACCCAATGAATACCCGGGCCGCGTGCAGGCCCTCTGGGAGGTCATCCAAAAGTATCGCTACGATCCCGGCGTGGAATTCGCCGTCATCCGTTTCGAGGCGGCCGTCAACGTGGCCACCCAGGAAGACACCAACGGGGATCAGATCGCGGATCGTTTTGGCTTTGTGAACGACCTGCCCGCCTTGCTGCGGGCACTGAATCAGCTGCAGGCCGCTGGTGGCAACACCAGCTACCAGGCGGCCTTGGCCCTGGCCGAGGCCACCTTGGCCATGGACATGTCCGAGTCCTCGGTGGACGAGCGGGCTCGTTCCAAGTACGTGATTATCTTTTTGTCGGACGGCTTACCTTACCCGGTCAACTACAACACGGGCACCAACACCCCGGGCAGCATCGTGCGCGCGGTGGAAGAGATGATGAATCTGCCCAAGCGATTCGACGTCAACGATTTCACCTTCCACACGGCCTACCTCTCAACCAACACGCCGGCCTATGTGCAAGAACCGGCGGAGAGGCTCTTGACCGAGATGTCCGAGGCCGGCAACGGCACCTTCCGCAACTTTGCCAACGGTGAAGAGATCAATTTCTTGGACATCGATTTCACTTCGGTTAAGCGCATGTACTCCATCAAGGATGGGGCTTTTTTGGTGACCAACGCCAACGCCAACCCGGCCTTCACCGAAGCGGAGTCCATCGACACGGATGGTGATGGACTGATCGACATATTGGAGCGGGCCTTGGGCACCGACGTGGGCTTGAGGGATACGGACGGGGACGGTTTCAGCGACTTGCTGGAATACAATTTGGCCACCTCCGGGTTTGATCCCTTGGATCCGGACGACGCGGACTGTTCGTTGGCCTTGGATCGCCTGGATCGGGATGGAGACGGCTTGTTGGACTGCGAAGAGCGGTTTTTGGGTACCAGTCCGGACCTCTTTGACACCGATGCGGATGGTCTGCCCGATCCCCTTGAGGTGCGCTCCGGCACCAATCCGGTTTGGGCCGACGCCCTGGTGGACATGGACTTCGATGGTTCCTTGAATTTCAACGAAGTGGCCTGGCATACCAACCCCGGCTTCAACGACGCGGCCATGTTTTCCAAGTACGCCTACCGCTATCGTTTTGGTCGGATACCGGGCATCTTTGAAAGTCGCAGGTGCTACGAATTCGAAGTGGACAACATCACCCTGGTGGGCACCGAGGCTAGAGTCCTGGGCGAACCCGCCGGCTACAACGACATCATGGTTTATGCCGGGCAAGTGCCTTTGGACGATCCGTACGACTATGGCACGTTCAGGGTGGCTTGCGCTCGTGTTCGCTATGTGCCGCGTTATCCGGAATCGGATTTGAAGTATCCACCCAACGGCCTCGTGCGCTTCGAGCAAAAGCACTTTAAGCGCCCCGTGGCCACCGCCTGCGGGTCGGATGCTGATTGTCCGCACTATGTCTGTGACCCCAAGCGACACGTTTGCCAGGCACCTTTGAGCGAAGTGCTTTGCGATGAGAACACGCCCTGTCCCAACTTCCAGTGCGTCGAAAATCGTCAGGGTGATCACTTCTGCGAGTATCCGGTGGCCGTGGCCTGCCTGGAGGAAAACGATTGCCCCCCCTATCCGGTGAGTCAACTTACCGGGCTTTGCACGGATCCGGCGGGCACCGCGCCAATGGAGGGAATCTGCCCCAAGCGTGAATGTATCTCTCAGTACTTGGTTTGCGCGGACAACACCACCTGTCCGGGATACGACGACACCAGCCCGGAGACCAACCCGGAATGTTTGGATGGGTACTGTCGCCAACCCTGTGCGAATGCCAGCGAGTGCAATCCGGGTGAAAGTTGTGACCCGGACCCCTTGAGCGAGTACCTGCCATGTGGCTCCAATACCGATTGCGCGGATCCCGGGCAGGTTTGCCGGGATGGTGCCTGTCGCAGGCCATGCTTTTCCGGCGCGGACTGCCCCGGTGCCGCGGAGACCTGCGAAGATGCCTTGTGTGCTCGGCACCACTGCGTGGACCATTCGGGTGGCACCTGCTCTTTGTTGTCATGCCTCACCGAGGCGGATTGCCCCATCATGCCCTGCGATCCGGAGGTGGGTCGTTGCCTGATCCAGCCTTGCCTGGATTCACGGGATTGCGATCACCAGTACTGCGAATTGGTGTTGGGCTCCTGCATGGGTCCCCCCTGTACCGAAGACGTTGATTGTCGCGGTGAGCGAGGTTTTACCTGCAACGAGGCGGTGGGCAATCCCTGCGATCGGGACATCGATTGCCCCTTTGATTTTTGCACGGTGGAGGTTAAGCGCTGTGCCATCGATGGATTGGACTGCGAGAGTAACTTAGACTGCGTCCCCAACCTCTGCACCAGCATGTGTGACGATCCGGACGTGCCGGGCGATCAGGATCCCTGCTGCAGTTTTTCGGGCAATGTCAATCCTGAGTTCTGCTCCACTGATGAGGATTGTTCGTTCAACTATTGCGAGACAGTGCATGTCTGCGCCAACGATGAGCGCATTGTTTGCACCATGTCCTTGGACTGCCCGCAGAACTTTTGCAAGATGGACACGGCCACGGCGGGTGACTATGACGGCACCTGCTTGAACGATCCCTCGATTGCCTGTGACATCCGTACCGCCAACGTGGATGAGACTTGTCAGGTCGGCATGTGCAGCCGCAACGACAATTTGGGCACCTGCGATACTCTGGCGGGTGAGCCCTGTACGCTGCAGGCAGATTGTCCACCCTATCGCTGCAACCTGGCTGTCAGCCGCTGCTACTATCCGGTGGATATGGTTTGTTGGGGCGGTGCCGCCGGCGGTTGTGGGCCGGATTTCGTGGAGTGCCCCTCTTGTCCCGAGGGGCTGGATTGCCTGGACATGAATGAGAGCAGCTGGGGCCTTTGCGGTAGAGATTGCAACAGCGATTCGGATTGTCCACCGGCCCTGTGCAAGGGCCGGTGTATTCCCCAGCGGGAGAAAGACCGATTGCGTTGCACCGACTGGTTCGATCCGGATCGGGATTGCCTCTTGTTCGACTCTGACCATTCCGGCGAGTTGCCGGAGGAAGAAGAGCCCGAGACAGAGGAAACCGGCCCTTGACTTCGTTGTTCGATAGAAGAGGAATTTCTTCAAGGATTCACCTGATGCTTTTCTGTGGGAGGAAAAGATGAAGCGTTTTTTTGTGTTGATCAGCTTGGTGTTTTTTTCCGTGACGCTGTCTGTGGCTTGTAGCGGTTCCACTGAGGAAACCGATGGGGGTGTGGATGCTCAGGACGCGGGTCCCGGTACCTGTGTTCGGGATAACTCCGAGCGGCGCCCGGATACCTCGCCCGAATGGCAGCTTGTGGCTGACGCCGAGGCCTTGAGCGAATTCATTTGCCCGGCAGACGACTTCGATTACTACTGGTTTGAACTGACGACGGCGGGCACCATCGTGGAGTTGAACCTGATCAACAACGCGCCCATGTCGCCGGTGGATTTGTGTTACGCCCTCTACTTCATCGACAGTGGTGGGGTCGAGTCCCTGGTCGGTACGGCTTGCGATCACGACGGCATGGACGGCGTGACCGACCTGCAAGGCCGACATTATGCGGCTGAAGCGGGGACCTATTTCGTGGAGGTCTACGACGAGAGTCGTGATGATGAAGACGCCAATCACGCTTACAAGATTATGTTCAGCGAAGCGATCGACCCGGACCCTTATGAGCCCAATAACGACATGCAGCATGCCACGCCTCTGAGCGAGGGGCAGTCGCTGCACGCCTATATCTCCTTTTTAGGTGATCCGGATTGGTATACGATCACGGCCGGTAGCGGAGATGATCTCATCAGCCTGGAGCTGACCACGGCCAGTGCGCAGGCGGTGGATCTGCGCTATTCCGTCTATGCGGCGGACGGCACGACTTTGTTGAACACCGGATACCAATTCAACGGTATGTCCGGCGCCACGAATTTGACCGACGTCATCGCCTTGACGGGTGCCGGGGTCTACTATGTTGTCATCGATGATGAGGGTGCCGACGACGGTGAGATCGATGTGGGCTACAATCTGGTGGTGGATCTACTGCCTGACAATGATCCCAATGACGCGGGCGGCAACTCCAACGACGGCCCCGAGGAGGCCACGATTGTAAGCGACGGACAACTCGTGACCGCCTATCTGTCATCGCGAGAGGACGAGGATTGGTATGCCATTGAGGCCCCTGGAATTTCGGCCGGCAATCCCGCCGTGATCGAAGTCGAGCTTATCGCCACCAACACCGACCTTTGGCCGGTGGTGAATCTGATCGTGGCCGATCCCAACCATACCTGTCAGCCGGGGGTGGACGACTGCCTGCTTCTGGATTGGACTTGTAGCGGTACGGATGTGGAGGCAGCGAACGCGCAATGCCCATCCCATGAGTGCATTACCCATGAGGGTCGTTGCAGTGGCGCGGGATCTTGTTTGCCACGTACGGCCGGCGGTGGCACGCATGGTTGCGGTATTCGATCCCTGGTCGTACAGGGCTGCGCCTGGTCGCCTCTGCCCGACAATCCCGGCGATCCCTCGGATGACTATATTTGCCGACGGCACCTGCACACCACGGCACCCATGTTTGGGTCCTACTATTTCATCAAAGTACATGATTTCGCGGGCGGCTCGGATCCGACGGCCTCCTACACGCTGAGGGTCAGCGTGCATCCAGAGCTGGACTCCAATGAGCCCAACGGCCTGTATTTACCCTACATCACCGAGGCCCAGGAAGAGATTTCCCGCTCTTGGAATCACAGCATGGCCATAGACGCGGCATGCTCGGACAACGGCAGCACAGTCACCTGCAACGTCACGGGTTTGATTTCTTATCGAGGCGATCAAGATTGGTATGTTTTGGACATTCCTCAGGAGTCCAAGCCCGTGCCCTCAGAGCCAACACAGCCTGCTTGCGATGCGGAGAATCCTTGCGCCAACGGCGGTGCCTGTACCGATGGCGCCTGTCCTTGCATGGGTGATGGCGATTGCAACTCGCCCCACTGGATTTGCGAGGCCGGGGCCTGCGTGTCCCAGGATGTGGCCGATACGGCCGTGGATTGGAACCTGGTTTACAATTACAATTTCGGCGGCGCTTCGGACATGGTGCTGTACTACGAGACTTTCTTGGGCGGCAGGCTGCGCACCTCCATTTGTGCCACGCCGGGCTCGAGTGCGCCCAACAGCTCTTGTCATACCAACTCCAGCTCGGGCACCTTTCAGACCGTACAGG
>JAFCZJ010000137.1 GCA_019314375.1 Deltaproteobacteria bacterium
CGATTCCCACCATGCTAACGTTTCTCATTGGACCCTCTCCTTTTTGTTTAAAATGTGCTTACATTTTTGGCTCATTACGAAGCCGGAATCAAAGGAGCGGGTCCATTTCATTATTCCCGAAGGTTTCTGTCGGGAATCCATGCCTCGTGTTTGAGAATCGGGCTTGGAAGATCAGGCAAACAGAACCTGGATCCCCAGCAGAAGAACCTGGGGATGACGGCCTAAACAGAACCTGGATCCCCAGCAGAAGAACCTGGGGATGACGGCCTAAACAAAACCTGGATCCCCAGCAGAAGAACCACTCAATCCAGGTAGCCTATCGGCAGTTTACCTTGGGATCGATGATGCAATTCCACAAGGGTGCGCAGTAGTCCCAGTTGATGATGGAACCGCTCGTGCCGTCGTACCAGCCCTCGGATTCGGTGCCGATGTGCTGGCAGACGGCCTCAGGCACTCGGCCGTCGTCAGGGGCGCAGATGGTCCAGATGATCACTCGGCCGGTACAGGAGTCGTACCAGCCCTCGCTCTCTGAGCCGGCGTAGAGGCAGATGGGCTGACATTCCGGTTCTTCGCAGCTACACCAGGGCACCTCGGCACCGTCCGGGCAACCGTAGGTGCGCGTATCGCTGACTACGCAACCATCAGGGCAATCATCCATGCAGTTGTATGGGTTCTCGTGGGGATCGCAGCTTTGGTCGCCGCAGTCGACGCAGAAGAACAAGGAGCCGGGGCAGGGGCTGTCTGGCACACAGTCGCTTATGGGCTCGAGTCCCGCGCAGCAGGCAGGCGGGAAGCCGGTGGGCATGCCTTCCTCAACGCAGACGGCGCAGTCGTCGGGGCAGGATTGGGGGCTCTCGCCACCAACGCGGTCACAGAAATTGTCGCCGCAGGTCTCGAAGTCGCATTCCTCCTGGCAGGTGTTGTCAACGCAAGCCCAGTGCCCGTAGCAATCCACAGACCAGGGCAGACTCAGGCAGTCGGCCGGGACCTGACATTGGGGGCTGCAGTCGGCAGCGCAGGAGGTCTCGCTCTCGCCGCGCTCCGGATCGCAGAAGCCGTCACCGCAGGTGTCGAAATCGCAGACGGGGACACATGTTCCAGAAAAGCAACCCCAGTGACCCGGGCAGTAGATGTTCCATTCGTTGTCGACGCAGTCGAAGGGCACTTCGCAGTCCGATTGGCAGTCGACCGGGCAGGAGCCGACGCTCTCGCCGCCAAGGCTGTCGCAGAAATCGTCGCCGCAGGTTTCGAAGTCGCAGACCTCGACGCAGCGACCCTGTTCACAGCCCCAATGGCCGACGCAGTCGGCCGCCCAGTCATTCTCCAGGCAGTCTACGGGTGCTTGGCATTCGGAGGGATCATCGCAGACAGGGACACACTGGCCATCCCTGCATTCCCAGTGGCCGATGCAGTTGATGGGCCAGGGGATGTCTTCGCAGTCGGCGGGCGCCTGGCAGGCTTGGTTGCAGTCTATCGGGCAGGAGGTGGTCGTTTCGCCAAGCGCGACATCGCAGAAGTCGTCGCCGCAATTTACTTCGTCGCAGACTTCCGTGCACTGGCCATGCTCGCAGGCCCAGTGGCCGTAGCAGCGGACGTCCCAAAACAACCCGGCGCAGTCGAGCGCGACCCTGCATTCAGGCTGGCTGTCGCAGACCGGATCGCAGACCCCTTCCCTGCATTCCCAATGACCGGGGCAGTCGATGGGCCAGGGGAGGTTTTCGCAATCCTCGGGTACCCGGCAGCCTTCCAAACAGTCTGCCGGACAGGATTGGGCGCTCTCGCCGAGTGCTACGTCGCAGAAGTCATCGCCGCAGTTTTCGAAGTCGCAGTTCTCGACGCAGACGTTTTCTTCGCAGGTCCAGTGCCCCGGGCATTCGACCAGCCAGGGGTAGTCCAGACAATCAGCCACCGTCTCGCATTGGCTCAGGCACAAGGGGATGCAGAGACCGTTTTCGCATAACCACTCACCGCCCTCACAGGGGGGCACGAGGTCAGCGCAGTCCGCCGGCGATTCGCATTCCGTGCTGTCGCAAACCGGTTCACAGAGGCTGTTGTTGCATTCCCAGTGGCCAAGGCAGAGCAGCGGCCAGGGGAGATCCTCGCAATCGCCGGCACCTTGGCATTCGGCGCTGTCGCAGAACCAGTTGCATTCGCCCATGCTGCATTCCCAATGCCCGCTGCAGTCGTAAGGCGGTGGCAGCTCCAGGCAGTCGGATACTTCCGTGCATTGGAGCGGGCCGCAGACCGGCTCACAAAGCTCGTTGTTGCATTCCCAGTGACCGATGCAGTTGATGAGCCAGGGCTCGTCTTCGCAATCGATGGCGGTCACGCATTCGGCCAGGCAATCCGCGACGCATTCGCCGCTGATGCATTCCCAGATGCAGCCTGTGCCCGGGTCGCCGGTGCAGTCGGTGCCGATTTGGCATTCGGGGGTGCAATCCGCGACGCATTCGCCGCTGATGCATTCCCAAGCGCAGCCTATGCCCGGGTCGCCGGTGCAGTCGGTGCCGATTTGGCATTCAGGCGGGCAATCCGCTTCACATTGGCCGTTGTTGCATGACCAACTGCAGCCCGTTCCCGGGTCGCCCGTGCAATCATTGGCGTCCTGGCATGCGACCGGGCAATCCGCTTCACATTGGCCGCTGCTGCATGCCCATGTGCAATCCGTGCCCGGGTCGCCGGTGCAATCGGCGGCGATGGTGCATTGGCCCACCGGCTCGCTGGTTCCACATGCGGACAGGGCAAAGGTGGCCAAAGCCATCATCATGATCCATGACGCTCTCATCACATTCTCCTCCATGGTTTTGTCTTCGAATGGGGGCATACTAGCATAGAACGAAGAATTTGTGTGGGGTGAGCAGCACTCGCTCGTTGTTGCAGAAGCGTATCCATTTAACACGGTTTTGTTGGTGAGCTTTGGTCGACCTGGGGGGGTGAAGAATGGGACCTTACTGAATCGTTAACGTCTCTTCGATCAGGAGGCGGTTGCCTTCCTTGTCGAGTATTTGTAGCTGGTAGGTGCCGGCGGCCAGGTCGGCGATGAGGATGTCGGCGCGTTGCGTGCAGTAGCAGTCCACGGGGTTGTCGTGGTCGAAGGTCTCGACGAGGATGAGCGTGGAACCTTCGATGAACAACTCGGCCCCGAGGATGCCCACGTCGATGCACAGCACATCGTGAATTGCGTGGAGACGGAAGAGATTGGTCGCGGTGTCGAGTTCCACTTCGATTTCCAGGCGGGATTCACCGTGAGGCGTGCCAGGCTGGTAGCATTCCTCCGCGCCGCATTCCAGACAGTTGGCCGAAAAGGATTCGAGGACTGGAACCTGGGTCACCGCGCGGCAGTCCAGCATGCAGGATTGTTCGTCTTCGCCTGCCTCGGCATCGCATTCGCCGTCGCCGCAAGATTCAGCGTCGCAGATTTCTTCACAGATGCCCTCGTTACAGCCCCATGCGCCCACACAGTAGAATCCCCAGGTGTGGTCCAAGCAATCGATCGGGGTTTGGCATTCCGTGGTCACGTTGGGGCAGTCCAGCATGCAGGACTGTCGGTCTTCGCCGAGTTCGGCATCGCATTCGCCGTCGCCGCAAGATTCAGCGTCGCAGATTTCTTCACAGATGCCCTCGTTACAGCCCCAGGCACCCACGCAGTACAATCCCCATGTATGATCCAGGCAATCGATTGGGGCTTGGCATTCCGGAAGGCTGCATCCCAAACAGACGCTCTCTTCGTGTATGAGGGTCTGGGGGTCGACCGCGCCGCGGTACACGCTGACATTATAGGTGCCTTCGGTGAGATTGGATACTTCTATGGATAGCTCGTAGGGACACATGCAGTCACAGGCCATGCTGTCGTCCGGATCCTCGACTTCCACGACGACGATGTCGTAACCATCGAGGCTGACTTCCATCCAGACATCCAGGCAGCAGTTGAATTCGGCGTAGGGGTCCACGATGGTGATGCTGTCGCCCAGGGCCTGAATTTCCACCTCGCCCAGGGCATCGAAGTCCGTCGCCCGTAGACATTCACTTTGCTGGGAATCCCCAATGATCGCTTGAGTGTTTTGGCTGTTGGGGTTGTATTCTCCGCATCCACTGCTCAAAGCGATACATCCCGTAAGCAGAATCGTCATCATGATTTTTGTCGATTGGATAGTTTTCATGTTCCACCTCGTTTTGGTTGATTGATGGCAATTGGATATCGTTTTCATGCCAGGAAAGAACCCGAGGAGGCTAAAGGTTGCAGTTGTGAAGAAAAAAATCACAACTTACTGAATAGGTAGGGTTTTTTTGTCAGGGGACGCAGTGCGCGCCGTCTTCTTCGCTGCAGGTGCCGATGCAGGCTTCGATCTCTAAGGAGAGGCAGGCCTCGCTGCATGAGCAGCTCCCGTCGGGGCACATCTCGGGCATGACGGCAATGCGGCTGCAGGCCATCACGGAATTGTCGGCGCAGGCAAAAGAGCCGGGCTCCAGATTGCAGTCGCCGCAAGGGTAGTTCCCGCAGACATCGCCGTCGTAATTCGTGATGCTGCAGCGAGCACCCCCTTCGATGACTTCGCATTGGCTGCCCTCTTCGGTGCATGCCTCAATTTCGATTTTTTGGCAGCTCAGGCCGCAGCTGGGATGAACGGCCAAAAAGCATGCGAACACCGCGAGTTGATCCGCGTTACAGCTCGTGCCGCCGATTGAGTCACATGCCCGGCAACTGTGTCCTTCGCAGCCTGGCGGTGCTTCTTCGGGCACGCAGGCCCAGGCGAAGTTCACATCCGACAAGGGGAGGCCATCGTGGGGGACCGGCTCGCAGGCCTCGTCGTCGGCGCAGGGCAGGTTTCGGTTGCTGCATTCATGCCGGCAAGTTTGGGGGCCCGCCAAGACTTCGCCCTCCAGGGTCCAGGCATGGCAAAGCTCGTTTGGGGGGCAATCGGCGTCGTGGGTGCAAGCTTGGCCACTGGAGGGGGGATAGTTTTCCGGGCAGAATTCACCAGGCGGAAGGCAGGTCGATAGACTCTCACAGCAAAAGGTTTCTTCGGGACAGGGGCAAGGGGTGCCTTCGATTTCCACCGCCGGCACGCAGTTGACGGCGAACCCAAGCAGCACAAAGGCAGCCAGAGCCAAATTCAGCAAGGAAGTTTTGGTGGCCTTCATGATCAGAACCTCAACATGAGCTGCATTTGCGGTTCGGGGCCCGGCATCAATTGTAGTTCAAGATCCTCGTCGGGCCAGAGGGTCCAAATCAAGTAACTGGCCAATGCCGTGCCGGCCAGGGCGTAGCAGACAACAGCACCTGTGTTGAGCTTGTCCAAGCGGTCATTGACCTGGCTGCGCGCAAGGCCGCTGGTGTCATCGTTTACCTGGTTTCGCTCGTAGAAGGCCAGGCCGGTGAGCGTGCCGCCACCCAATCCGAAGACGATGGCCGAGATGCCCATCCCTCGCCTGATCCAGGTCCAGTCGAATCGAACCGCACCGGCGGTGATGGTCTCGTCGGGCCGATTTTCGTACGCCTGCAAAGCATCGCCGTCAAAGGGCTTGGAAAAGAGACTTCGAAAGGCCGCATGTTCGGCCCCTCGTCGGCTTGCGGTTGTGCGTCGCAGGGATAGATCGGACAAGCGGCATTGTTTTTCATCGGGCAATTGCGCTTCTTCGTTCTCGCCCGGGAAGCGGACAAAAAGGGCACGCTGCCGTGGCAGCAGCAAGCAGACCTGTTGTTGCTCGCTGGGGTGTAAATCCGCGAGTCGTCGGCCGTGTTCGTCTTCGACATAGAGATGGCGGCCGGTCGCCAAGTCGATCTGCAATTGGGTGGCGGCCGGGCTGTTCAGGCGCATCAGCACCGAGGCATGTCGCGGTCCCGAATCCTTGGGTGGGTGGATGAAGAAGGCGGGCCGGAAGCGACGATTGACGATGGCGAGGTTTGCGGTCCAGATGAAGGCGGCCGCTTCTTGATAACTCACAGCCAGATCGTTGTCGGTGTCCGCGCCCCCTCGCAGGGCCGAGCGCAGTTCGTGGTTGAAGACGCCGCCTTGAAAGGCCTCCCACTCGTGGCTGTCGGCCGCGGACGATGTCGAAAGAAAGACACCGGTGTTGTGCGGCAAGGGGCTGTCTTTGTCCAGGAGTTGGCCGCTGACCGGTTGGCGCTTGCCGCCCACCCCGCGATCGAAGATCAAAAAGTAGGACTTGCAGGCATCGATGATGACGTGATTGGTATCCGCGCGGGATTCCGCCAGCAGCCGCAGGAGGTCCCGGCGGTAGAATCGTTCGCCCTCCAGATGGACAAAACCCCGGTTGTTTTCCACGTCACCGTGACCGCTGTAAAAAAAGTACAGGACCGGCGTTTCCCCTTTTTGCCGAGCCTGGTCCATCAAGGCGTTAAGCCGCTCGATGGCCGTGGCCACCGCCTGCCTGGTGGGCGGGGTGGGCTTGGCGTCGGGATAGAGTCGTCGGCTGTCGGCGTCCAAACGGGTGAGCAGGATCACGCCGCCGAGGTCTCCTTGCTCCGCCAAAAGGCTGGCATTTTGCATGGCGTCGTCGTCGGCGTAATGCAAGGGCTTCATCTCCGGATCATCGGTTCCGTTGAATCCGATGACCAGGCCGAAGATCCTTCGATTTTCCTGGGCCTGTTCTTCGGCCCCGCATGGAACCTTGAAAACAAACAGGAGCAGCAGGCCGGTCCAAAGGAGGGTTCGCATCACGGATCCTTGGTCACGGTCAGAAAAATGGAATGTTGTCCGGTGTTCGCCATGTCGAGTCGTTGGAATTTCGCAAGGTCTTTTGACGCCGCAAAATCCCTGGCGACGGCGAACAGCGCAAAAAGTCGCAGTGGACCGGCGTGTAGTGGGTGACGAATTTGGTCCGGCAGCGGCACGTCTTTGGCTTCCTTGCCGATGGCGATGGAGTTCGGGTCGACTCCTTCCTCCGTGTGAGCCGGGTAGTACCAGAAAACTTCTCCTTCCGGGTTCACGGCGAAGACCATGAGGTGACGGTAAGTGTGGGAGTGATTGCTGTAGCTGAAGGCCAGCGCGTCG
This sequence comes from Deltaproteobacteria bacterium, assembly GCA_019314375.1. Classification (GTDB taxonomy): domain Bacteria; phylum Myxococcota; class B64-G9; order B64-G9; family B64-G9; genus JAFCZJ01. The sequence goes on from JAFCZJ010000137.1 coordinate 7,017, forward strand.
GAGGTCTGCATGTTTTCGCCGATTTTTTGGTATCCCTCGGCCGTGGGTCGGAATGCGCTGACCGAAACCCATCGATCGGGATCTTCGTTGCCGCCTCGCACATGGAAACCGTTGGTGTCGTTTTCCGTTTGCGGCCATGCCATCAGCAGCACCAGCGCCAGCAAACCTGCGGCGGCGGCGGGTGCCAGTACCCAGATTGGACGAAAGAAGGACTGCCGGGTCGGTTCCGGCTCGGCGCGGCCCATGCGAATGAGGGTCATGACGTTTTTTGCGATTTCAGGTTCGTCGAATTCGCCCGGGTCGGGTGCCAGATGGCCGGTCGCGGCCATGAGTTCGTCTTTGGTTTTCGTACATTGCGGACAATGGGCGAGATGCTCGTTCAAGGCTGCCGCTTGCTCTGAAGGCAAGGAGCCGGTGATATAGCGCAAGAGGTCCTTGTTCCGGGCGCATTTCATGGCCTTTCCTCCTTCAGCAACTTGGCGAGGCGTCGAATGCCTCTGAAAAGATGAGACTTGATCGTCCCAAGGGGCTGGTCGGTCAAAGAGGCGATGTCCTCAAGCGGAAGTTCCTGGGTAAAGCGCAAAATCATCACCCGGCGCATTTTGGGTGGCAAATGAGTCAGAAGCTCGCGGACTTCTCGCGCTCGTTCCGCATCGAGCAAGGCGTCCAAGGGCTGATCCGTGTGGGTCGCCCGAGCCTTGTTTTCCGTAGTCAGCTTGGATTGTTTGTTCCGATGACTTTTCCGTTGCCTGGCCACGACATGACAGCGATGCAGGGTCATCGAATACAAGTAAGATCGAAACTTTCCCCGGGCCCGGTAGCGCTCTCGTTCCGCCCATAAGGCCAAAAAGACATCCTGGGTCACGTCGGTGCCCATGGAATGATCGGCAAAATAGCGCACGCTCAGGCCCAAAACCAAGGACTGATGACGCTTAATCAGAACCTCAAAAGCGTCTTCGCGGTTCGCGCGCGCGAGCAGCATCAGATCATCGTCCGAGAAATCACCGAGTTGTCGGGTCTCAGGGCTGTTCACGAGATGGATGTTCGGCTTGGCCATCATGTTTATCCTCTCTCAGCAAGGATAGAACATCAACTCGCAAAAAGTTGCAGTGGGTTTGTTTTTTAGGGCTGATTTTTCAGACTGCAGCCGAAGCTTTCCGGGAAGCGGGCCAGGGACTCGTCCGTGCCCTTGGGTAGGTGGGATTGGATGTTGGCCAGGCTCTTTTTTACCAGGGCGCGGTTGGCGGCCAGGCTGTGGGGTGTAAATTGATCCGTCACGTCGCCTTTTAGATCTTGGTTCATGTCCAGCACCATGGCGGGACTTCGGCAGGACTTGTCGAAGTGGGAAAAGTTCACTGTTTTGATTTGCCAATGACCCCGGCTTCGGAAGTGTATTTTTTTTGCGCTGATGTCGTAGACGAGATTCCACTTGCTGTAGTCGCCCATGCTGACGCTGTCTAAGATGGAAAAGGCTTCGGCGACCCTATCGCCCGGCGTGGTCCCGAGTTTGTGCGCCAGGGCGGAGGCTCGGACGAAACGGGCAAGCGAGCCTTTCCCCTTCGGGATTGTTTGCTTGCCGCCATAGCCTTTGTGTCCTGACAGGAAAAGCGCCGACTCGGCGTAACTGTTGTTGGTGAGCGTCGGGGTTTTTAGTTTCTTGGGTGGCGTGACCTTGAGCTTGCCGTCCAAGTACTCAAAGGCGGCGCATCGGCCCGAGCCGTCGCAGGCCAGGTAGTGGACCTTGCCGTAAACCGAGAGGACCGTGTGTTCGCCCGCCCTTTTCACCATCTCGTCGACGTTTTTGCAGGTGTCCAGTTGATGCTGGATCCATTGCAGCTCGTTGATGATCGGGCGGGTGTCGGGCTTTGGAAAGCGGCTGGCGTTCAGCCACATGATTTCGATGACCAGGCCCTTTTCGTTCATGCCGGAGAGCGGGAATTCACGGCCGAATTGATTGAAGGTGAGGCTTGCGTATTTGGCGGTCCAGGTCGCGGGCTTCATGCCTGGGCCCAAGGGCAGGGCTTGTTTGACCATGCCGCGTTTGTTGAAAACCGCGAAACCATAACCGATATCCCAGTCATAGCTTTTGCCCACCACGTAGTCATCGCCGTCGGCCAGGAGGAAGGTGGTGCAGGGCAGGGCGGGGCGCGCCAGACCCATCAGGGCCATGAGGATGAGCAGTCTGGTCAACATCGGTGCTCCTGGGTGATGACGGAGAATCTTTTTTTTTGGGGATGACATCGAAAAACCGGGGTGTGACTCAGGACTTTGTTTTGTCTTCATCGCCGGGCGTTATCAGCAGGCCCGTGATGATTTCGCCTGTGATCTCGCGGGTGATTTCGCGGATGGGGGAGGGTCCCGGAGGCCGGACGGGGGCTTTGCGGGCTTTGGCTGCCCCGGGGGATTTACTGGACAGGCCCAGTGGAGCAAAGACACTGCGCTGGGCTTCGGGCAAGAGTTGGATGCGGTTCTGCAGCGCATCCTTGCGGATGAAAAAGACCTCTCGTTTGCTCTCTTCTTCGTGCTCGATGGTCAGGCTTAGTTCGCCGTCGACGGCGCTGTGCGCGTCGATTTCCTGAATGATGGGTGCCAAAAAGTCGACCAGGGCTTTGACCAGATTAGAATAGAGCCTGCCTTCGCTAACGTCCTTGTCGCCCAGGCGAATGGCCGTAAGAGACTCTTTGGCCTCGTAGAGGCTCACGACATGGGCCTGCAGCCCGCCCCAAAAGCGAGAGAACAATTCGTGGGTCTCGCGGCCCAAGAGATCGCCTGGCACAGGCTGGGGCTGGGCATTATCGCTGAGTTTGAAAAGCCTGAAGACGGGCTCGGGCTCTTTGACGATTTGAAGCAGCACATCGGCGGCACCCTTGGGGCTGAACACGCACTCGCAAGTTTTCTCTTTGTCCGCAACCAGGCTGAGTGCGGCGTCATCAATGCGCTGCAGGTCCAATACGGCCTCTTTCTTCATCCAGGCCTTCTTGGTCCCGAGGGGGATTTCATGTTTGCCGGGTACCAAATCCGCGAAGCGTTTTTGGGATGCGAAAAACGGCGAGCTGCCCGTGTTGAGTCTGTAGGCGCAGCAGATGCCCGTCGCGTCTTCAACTTCGGCATCGGCCTGGTAAACACCGTTTTCCAGGGTGCAACGCAAGCCGCGTCGGGAGCGGGGCAGGCCGCTGTTGGTGAAAAAGCCCCTCATGGCCTCAAAGGTGGCCACTGATTTTTGCTGAACCTGGGCCTGGAGTTCGCGGAGTTTTTCCTCGGCCTGTTGCGCCAGATGGGCTTTTCCATCCTTGGCGTGTTGCTGCAAGGTCTGGGTCACGGCTTGGCCGATGGTGGCCACCACGTCGCCCTGGGGGCGGTTGGAAAAACTCGTCTCAATGGTTTGTCGCAGGTCGTTTTGGAACTGGTCGATGTCCGCCAGAAGCCTTTTTAGCCGATTTTTCTCTTCCTGAATGTCAATCAGGGCGAGATCGGTTTCCCCATGCAGTTGCAGCACATCGACGGACATGTCGACGACCCGCTGCAGCAAGATGAGGGTGTCTTTCTGATACCTGGCCTCTGTCAGGTCACCATATAGATTGCGCATGAATTCAAGCTACTTCGGGGAGAAAAAAAGGTCAACTTGATGCTGGAATTTCTTCCAGCCCCTTGGCATGATGCCTGACATGAAACGATACCTGATTTCGATTCTCTCTGCTTTGCTCATCGCCCCCCTGGCTCTGGGTTGCAAGGGTTTTCTCCGGGAAACACGCACCCACCGGCTTCGTATCGAGACCCAGCCCCCAGGGGCCCAGGTCTGGTACGAAGACAAGACCGGCCAGCATTCTTTGGGCCGGGGGCCGGTGACCCTGGAGCGTGAGTACGAGGCGAGAATCTATCAGCTCGATTACTGGTTGATTCCGTGGACCCTCTTGTCGGCTGGGGCCACTGCCGGTGGCGGGATCATGCTGACTGATAAAGATTTATCTGGCTGGGGCGTCGGTCTGTTGGTGACGGGTGGGTTGACCTTTCTGGTCTCAGCCCTGGCCCTTGGAATGGGCCTGGCCATGGAGGGGGAAGAAGCCTCTCCTTTCATCGTCGACCTCAAGTTGGGCGCGCAGTTGGATGGTTACACCCCGTCCAGCATGAGCATCAAAATCCCCGGCCAAGGTGAGAAGATCAGCATGCTTTTGCATCCGGTGGGCATGGCTGTTGCGGCCGCTGGAGACTTGAGCATCATTGTTTTGCAGGCCGCGGAGTTGGATAAGGTTTTTCCGCATCGACGTCCGCATTATGCGGAGTATGGCTTAGGGAAAATCGAGATGGAGAACCGCAGCACCTTGCCCATGGACGTGGAGCTGGAATTATCCATTGAGGATTGGGCCGAGCCCGTGATCACGAAGACGACGCTTGCGCCCGGGGCCAAGGCCTGGGTGCCGGTCAAGGCGGCTTTCTTGGATAAGCTTTTGAGCAATCCCGAGCAGCGAAGCGTGCAGGCCATCGTGCAGGCTCGTTTTGTTCACGATGATCTCAAGCGCTCCGTGCGCAAGTCTTTCCCCGTGACTCTTTTGGAGGGGAAGGCCTTTTCCTGGGAGCGGCCTTTGGGCATCGCGTCTTTTGTCAACGGACAGGACCCGGCCATCGAGGCCTACGCAGGCGAGTTGTTCCGTCAGTTCGCGGCCGCGCATCCCGAGCAGGCCCGGGCTTCTCACCCCTTGCGCAATCATTTGCTGGCGCTTTTTGCTTTTCAGGCCCTGGCCGAAAGCGGCATTCGCTACAAGCCCGACACCGAGCGGCCTTTCGCAAGCCTAGGGAAGGGTGCCCTGGACACGGTGCAGTTTCCGTCCCAGACCTTGGAGCGCAAGGTGGGCGACTGCGATGATCTGGCCGTGCTTTATGCTTCGATCCTGGAGTCCATGGGCGTGCCCACGGCCCTGGTGCCGGTCACGGGCCATGTTTTTCCCATGTACGATTCCGGCCTGCGAAAGGAAAACCGCGCGGCCTTTCCGGTGGACGAGGCCAAGACCGTTCTGCGGGGCGAGACGCTCTGGGTGCCGGTAGAGACAACTTTGCTGGGCCGGGCCAAGCGCTTCGAAGAAGCCTGGATGGCCGGGGCGGAAAACTACCGTGGCAAGTACAAGGTGGCGGCCAAAGACGTCGTGGAAATCCGCCCAAACTGGCTCGCGTATCCCCCGGTGGCCTTGAATTCGAAAGCGGGGGCCAAGCCGGTCTCGAAGCAGGCCTCGGTGGACAGTCGCCGCATGCTGAAGACCTACCTGGCGCGGGTGAACAAATTGTCGGGCAAAAGTCGAGGTCTGTCCCAGGCCGAGGCCTTGCTGGAGGCCGGCATGTTCGAAGACGCCACGAAGATTTTCACAAAGGTCTTGGCCAAAAAGAAGAGCTATCGTGGCCGCTATGGCCTGGCCGTGGCCTTGGCCGGCAAGGGCGAGATGCTCAAGGCCTTGGTAGCCTTTCAGGATGCCGGAAAGCTGGCACCGAACAAACAAGCCCGATTCCACTGCGAACTGGCCATCGCCCAATGCTATAAGGTCAACGGCAACCTACCCAAGGCGCGAAAGCACTTAAAAAAAGCCCTGACCCTCAACCCCGCCACCAAGTTCGATTCCCGCTACCGGTCCTTGTTCGCCTACCTGGAAAAAGCCGACAGCACCAAGGCCGCCGGTGCCGAAGAAACCCCACGTTTCTTCCAGGAGATGTTGAGCGGAATCTGATTCCTTTGCTATTTGGTCGCCTTTAGGCTTTCCAGCATGGTCTTTAGCGGGGCCATGGTTTTGTTATCGGCGGCGTTGTAAGATCTTTATGGGGACGGAGTAGCTTTTGGTCTTGACAAGTGGCTTGAGATCTTGTTTTCATAGTTATGAAATTTCGAAAGCAATGACTGGAAAATGAGGTAATATGGAGTTTGCAAACAAAGAAATATTCACTTATCACGCGGACTTGTGTCGCACCCTGGCCAACGCCAAACGATTGATGATTCTGGCTATGCTGGGTATCCGAGAGATGAGCGTGGGCGAAATGGCTGAGGCCATCGGGGTTCCCTTGGCCAATATCAGTCAGCATTTGTCCAAATTGAAGAGCCAGGGCATTGTTAAAGATAAGAAGGTGGCGCAGAATGTTTTTTATAGTTTGTCCGATCCGCGTATGCTGACAGCCTGCAATTTGATTCGCTCGGTCTTGATCGATCGCATGAAGAGTCGAGGATTGGTGGCCCAGGAGATCGATGCCGAAAACGTGGTCACAGACGTGTGAGACCCTTTTTTTTAACTACTTACTTGCGGACTTACGAAGATACATAACTACGAAACCGAACTGCTGAACTTTTGAAAACCCAAAAGTCCCTACAACAAGGAGCCCAAGATGAGCGAAGAACTCAAGAATTTGAAAGCCGAAAAAGTGATCGACGCCCGTGGTACAGCCTGTCCCGGTCCCTTACTTGAAGCCAAGCGCGGCATGGCCGCGGTTTCGATGGGCGGTCTCATGGAGGTGCTCTCCACCGAAGTCGGCACCACCGAAGACATTCCCTTGTGGTCGAAGAAAGTCGGCCATGAGTACCTGGGTCACTTTGAGGAAGACGGCAACTATCACATCTTCGTCAAGCGAGGCAAGTAGTGAAGGCGGACGCCAAAGCGCGGCCCAGTATCCTGGTGTTCGCTACCCACACCATCTCGGACCCGGGCATTGATCTGGCCGGTAGCTCCCACATGGATTATTCGCCGACGGTCAAGGTGATCGCCTTGCCTTGCTCCTCCGGCATGGATCCTCGCTGGGTGCTTCACGCCTTGAAGACGGGTTTCGATGGGGTGTTTTTGGCGGCCGACGGTACGGATTGCGCCTATTTGTCGGACTGCACAACGCGCACAGGCCAAGTCGCGGATCGGACCCAGGCCATGATTAAAGAAGAGGGCCTGGATGCGAAGCGCTTCAAGATGGCTGCCATCTGCTCGGTCTGCGCTGAGTCCTTCGTGTCCACCATTGATTCCTTCGAAAAAGTTCTTTCCGGCCTTTCACAAGGGAAATAATCATGCACTACGACGTCCTCATTGTTGGAGGCGGGATCGCCGGGATGGAGGCGGGTCTCACCCTGGGCGATATGGGTTATTCCGTGCTGCTGGTGGAAAAGGAATCCTCTATCGGCGGCAAGATGATCTTGCTGAGTAAGGTCTTCCCCACCTTGGACTGCGCTTCTTGCATCGCCACGCCCAAGATGGCGGCCACGGCCAACCACAAGAACATCACGGTGATGCCTTATTCCGAGGTGGATGAGATCGAGCGCCAGGATGACGGCAGTTTCAAGGTGCGCATGCATCGCAAGCCAAGCTTTGTGGATCCGGTGGCTTGCACCGGCTGCGCCCAATGCGAAATTGCCTGCACCGTGGCCATCGCCGATCAGTTCAACATGAATCTGGTCGCCCGACGTTCGGCTCACATCGCCTATCCGCAGGCCGTACCCAAAAAGGCCATCATCGATCGAGTGGGCTTGTCGCCTTGCTCCCACACCTGTCCGGCGGGCGTCAAAGCCCATGGCTATGTGTCATTGGTCAGGGCTGGCAAGTACAAGGAGGCCTTCAATCTTCACATGGAAGACGCGCCCTTGCCCGGCAGTTTAAGCCGTGCTTGTTACGCACCCTGTGAAGAGCAATGCACCCGGGGCCAGCTTGAAGGCCCTGTGTCCATTCGTGGCATCAAGCGCTTCATGGTCGACCGCTATTATGCCGAGCATGCCGAGCCCGAATATGGTCCGGCCGAAGAGCAAAGCGGCAAGAAAGTGGCCGTGGTGGGTTCGGGACCGGCTGGCCTTTCGGCCGCATACTTCCTGGCGAAGAATGGTCACGGGGTCGAGATTTTCGAGGCGGCCCCCAAGGCCGGCGGCATGCTTCGTTGTGCCATCCCGGCTTATCGCTTGCCCAAGGACATCGTAGACAGAGACATCAAAAACATCACCGCCCTGGGCGTGCCCATTCATACATCCAAGGAAGTGAGCTCCATCGACAAGCTCAAGAAAGACGGCTTTGATGCGGTTTTCTTAGCCTTGGGTACCATGGACGGCCGCAAGATGAACATCCCGGGCGAGGACTTAGAGGGGGTCATGGATTGCATGACTTTCCTCAAAGGCTGCGCGGACGGCAGTCGTTCGGACTTGAAGGGCAAGCATGTGGTCATCGTGGGTGGTGGCAATTCGGCCATCGACCCGGCTCGTTTGGCCAAGCGCATGGGTGCGGCCCGGGTTTGCATTCACTATCGTCGATCTCGGGCCCAAATGCCCGCCCACGACTGGGAAGTGCAGGCGGCCATCGACGAAGGCATCGAGCTGCATGAGCTGAGCATGCCCACCCGATTCACCGGTTCCGAGGGGCAACTCAAAGGCTTGTCATGTATCGACATGAAGTTGGGCGAGCCGGATGAGAGCGGTCGTCGTCGTCCGGTACCGATAGAGGGCAGCGAAAAAGAACATCCGGTGGACATCGCGGTTTTGGCGATTGGCCTGAACCCCTCCACTCGACCCTTTGCCGCACAACTCAAGCTGAACAAGAACGAAACCATCGAGGCCGATGAGGAAAGCTTACAAACCTCGGTGGCGGGTGTCTACGCCGGCGGTGATGTGGTCAGTGGGCCTTCCATGATCGTCGAGGCTATTGGCCAGGGCAAGCGGGCGGCTTTTCATATGGATCGCTTTCTTTCTGGCTTGAGTTCTTCCGATGTGATTTTCGACGATCGCTTGAGCATGGTGTCCCAGGAGGAAGTCCTGCAACGTGAAGGAGAGTTGAGTCACCGCGAGCCCATCGCCCTGCCCGAGCTGCCGATGGCCGAGCGTCTGGATTTGGGCTGCATGGAGGAAGTCGAACTGACCATGAGTGAGGAGGATGCTCGGGCCAGCGCCAATCGCTGCATGGACTGCGGTGGTTGTTCGGAATGCCACGAGTGCATCACCGCTTGTCCCGCCGATGCGATCCATTTCGACTTGCGCCGGGAAGACAAAGAGCTTGATGTGGGTTCGGTCATCATGGCCACCGGCTTCAAACTGTTCAACCCGTCCCGCAAGCCGCTTTTGGGTTATGACCGCTTTCCCAACGTCATCGACGCCATGCAGATGGATCGGATTTTGTCGCCCACCAGGCCCTACAACGCCGTGGTGCGGCCTTCCGACGGCATGGAGCCCGCCAATATTGCTTTTGTTCTTTGTGTCGGTTCCCGGGACGAGTCGGTGGGCAACCGGCTTTGCTCTCAGGTTTGCTGCATGTATTCGGCCAAGCAGTCCCAATTGATCATGGGCGCTTTGCCCCTGGCCGACATCACCATTTACTACATCGACATCCGGGCTTTCGGCAAAGGCTACGACGAGTTCTACGAGCAGGCCAAAGGCATGGGCGTCTATTTTACCAAAGGCAGAGTCGGCAGAATCGAAGAGTCGGAGAACCAAAATCTCACTTTGCACTATGAGGACATCTTAAACGGTGGTGGCATGAAAACCGCCGAGCACGATCTGGTCGTGCTCTCGGTGGGCCTCTTGCCCCAGGTTGAGGTCTTGTCCATGTTCACCAAGCAAAAGCTCGATCACGAATTTGTGCCTTACATCAAAGAAATCGATTTGGATTTGAATCCCGGCAAGACCAGCATAGACGGGGTTTTTGTGGCCGGCGCGGCCTCGTCCCCCCGGGATATTCCTGACACCATCGTGCACGCCGGGGCTGCCGCGGCCCAGGCCGCGGGTTACTTGACCCGCAACAGGAGCCGGTCATGAGCAAGCGAAAAATCGGCGCCTTCATCTGTGCCTGCGGCGGTAACATTTCGGACTATGTGGATGTGGAAAAAGTCGTTGAAGTCATCAGCAAGGATCCCGATGTAGAGGTGGCTTCCACCGCCATGTTCACCTGTTCGGATGCGACTCAGCAAGACATCATCGAAGTCATCAAGGAGAAGGGCCTGGACGGCATCGTGGTGGCCTCTTGCTCGCCCAAGTTGCATTTGAATACTTTCCGCGCCATGGCCCAACGAGCCGGGCTTAATCAGTACGTTTACAATCAGGTCAACATCCGCGAGCAATGTTCCTGGACCCACACGCATGACATGCCGAGCGCCACGGAAAAGGCCATCAGGTTGGTGCGGGCGGGTGTGGCCAAGACCCGAGCCAGTTGGCCCTTAGAGACCATTCGGGTCAAGACCCAGCCGCGAGTGCTCATCGTCGGGGCCGGTTTGGCTGGCATGCGCGCGGCCATTTCCCTGGCGGGTTTGGGTCTGGAAGTTCACCTGGTGGAGCGTGAAGACCATGTGGGCGGCCAGGTGGTGGGTTGGGGGCCCTTGTTCCCCAACGATCGCACCGGCGACGATTTGATTTCCAGCCTGGCGAAAGAAGTGAAGGCCCATGAGCGTATCCATCTGCATCTTTCCGCCAGGGTGGCGGAGAAAAAGGGCAGCGTGGGCGATTTCGAGGTGCGGATCGAGGCCAAGGACGCAGAGCCTGTGGAGATTCATGCCGGTGCCATCATGGTGGCGACGGGTTATGCCCGCTATCAGCCGGCCGAGGGTGAACTGGGTTATGGCTTGCCCGGTGTGCTTACCCTGGACCAATTTCGGGAACTCTTGGACAAGAGCGGAGAAGGCCCCATCGAATACGGCGATCGGGCTGTGAAAAACGTCGTTTACGTCTATTGCGTGGGAAGTCGCCAGGGCCCCGGGGGCAAACACAGCTATTGCTCACGCTTCTGCTGTTCCGCGGCGGTGCATACGGCCCTGTTGGCCAGCAAGCACAAGGACGCCCCTCGGCAGTTCCACCTTTATCGGGACCTGCGCACTTACGGCAAGCAAGAGCTGATGGCGGACGAGGTTTTGCGGTCGGGCAGCATGTTCCTCAAGTTCCCGGACGAAGAGCCGCCGACCGTGAGCATGGAAGGCGACAAGCTCACCGTCGTGGTCAAGGATCAGCTTACCAGCAACGAGGAGATCACCATCCATCCGGATTTGGTGGTGTTGGTCACCGGCATGGAAGCCCGCGAGAACGCGGATCTGGTCAACGTTTTGAAGTTGCCGGTGGGCATGGATGGATTTTTCAATGAGATCCACCCCAAGCTGCGCCCGGTGGAGACGGTGATGGATGGATTGCTCATCGCTGGCACCTCCCAGGGGCCCAAGAATATTCCCGAGAGCGTCAGCTCGGCCATGGCGGCCGCCGCTAAGGCAGGGGCCTTGTTGCTTAGTGGGCAGCTGGACCTGGAGCCTTTCGTGGCGGTGGTGGATACTGAGACTTGCACCTGGTGTGGAGAATGCGCCAAGGCCTGTCCCTATGACGCCATAGAAGAGATTCAACAAGACGGTAAGGCCATCGCCAAAGTCAACACGACCTTATGTAAGGGATGTGGCGCCTGCGTGCCTGGTTGCGCCAGCCAATCCATTTCCGTGGAGGGCTGCACCCATACCCAGGTGATGAGCATGATCGACGCCTTGTCTCTGGAGGTGGAGTCATGACCACAACACGGATGCGCAATTTGGCCGAGGTGCTCAGGGACGAGATGGTGATGAGGGACAAGATCCTGGCCCTGCTAGCTGACGGTCCAAAGACCATTCCTGAATTGGTGGAGGTCTTAAAGGTGCCTAGCTGGGAGGTCACCACATGGGTGATGGCCATGCGTCGGTACGGCCATCTTAAGGAACTGCCCAAGGGGCGGGCTGATGATTACTTCCAGTACACCAAGGTGGATCCTGAGCCGAACGAGGAGACATCATGAGCACTGTCAACCTTGAGTTTCTCGAGTCGATGGATGAAGGCTTCAACGCCTCGCCTTGCATGAATTGTGGCACATGCACGGCTTTGTGCCCGGTCGAAATCGGGCCCTTGCCTCGCGAGTTGTTTCGTCACGTCATGTTGGGATTGGAAGACAAGGTGATGGACCAGGCGGATACGATTTTCTCATGTTTGCTGTGCAAGATGTGTGAGGTCAATTGCCCGGCGGAAGTCCCCATCGCCGAGAACCTGCGCTTGTTGCGCAAAACCATCAACCTCCGTGTTTACAAGTTGGGGAGGTGAGTGACATGGGTATTCCCAGAAAAGCGGTCTTGGGTATTTTGGTCGACAACCTTCGGAAGCGAAAGAGCGTCTTGCCTTTGTCCAAGAAAGTGGCGACCAACTGGGCCAAGGGCTTGGACCTGCCCCGCGGCGGTGAAACCATCATCTATACAGGCCAAATGTATCAACTTATTCCGGCCATTTCGTCCATGGCGGCCAAGATGGCCGTGTTCGAAAACTCTTGGATTACCAAGTTTATGGGCATCGGCCGGATCATGAACAAGGTGATCAACCTGTCGTTTTTTATGGCTCGCCGGGACAAGAAGATGCAGGCCCAATTTGATCAGACCCTTCGCTCCATTGCGTTGTTGCTGAAGGCCTCGGGTTTGGAATTCGGTTATCTTTTCGAAGAGGAGCTTTACTCCGGTGCTTTGGTGTTTGACCAGGGCGTGGACAAGGTCCTCAAGGATCATGCTGAGCGGGTGCAGGCCTTGCTTGCCGAGCACGGGGTTAAGAAGATCATCACGGTGGATCCCCACACCACGCAGATGTTGCGCGATGTTTATCCAAAGGTTCTGGAGGACTTCGACGTGGAGGTGAAGAGTTATTTGGAGGTTTTGGCTGAGCGGAAGCCTAAGGTTTTCAATAAATTGGAAGGCAAAGTGGTGATCCATGATTCCTGTGTCTATGCCCGTTATGAAGACATTGTGGAACAGCCGCGCAAGTTGCTTGCCGAAACAGGCCTCGAGCTGCTCGAACCTGAGTTGACTGGCCGCTCCACCCATTGCTGCGGTGGACCCATCGAAACCCTGTTTCCGGCTCAGGCTCACAGATTGGCCAGCAGCCGAGTAAAACAACTTGGAGCCGTTGGAGACAAGTCAGTCGCCATGTGTCCAATTTGCCTGGTCAATCTACAAGGCGCTCGGGGTGAAGACGGACCCGAATGCCGGGACATCGCCGACATTTTGGCTGAATCGTTTTTGGAAGCAGAACCCACCCCCCCCCACGAGGAGTGAAACATGGTTGAGAAAAAAGACCAAATGGTGATCATCGCGACCCACGGTGGAGAGAACCCCGAACTCGCTTCGTTGCCCTTTGTTTTGGGCAATGCCGCTTTGGCCATGGAAACCCAGGTGATCGTGATTTTGCAGAGCACGGGCGTGACATTGGCCCACAAGGGTTGCTATGAGCATGTCTTCGCCGCGGGGCTGGACCCCTTGAAGAAGCTGGTGGACACGTTTGCGGAAATGGGCGGCAAGATATGGGTTTGCTCCCCTTGTATCAAGGAGCGCCAGATCTCCGAGGACATGCTTATCGACATCGCCAAGCCAGTAACAGCCGGTGCCGTAGTAAACGCCTGCATGGAGTCCGGCGCAACATTGAGCTATTAGAGGCCCTATCCATTTGACCAAAGTAACTCAGTAGGGCCTCTTATGCCGCGTCGCCAAAAGCGGCGCGGTATTAGAGGCCCGCAATTTTTTACATCGCCCCAAATGTCGTCCGGTCCTCTGGCGAAGACATCCCCAGATCCCCCAGCTGCACCTGTACTGCTTCGTCGAATCAGCAGACTGGGTCCTCGACGTGGAGAGACCACGCCTCCGGCCCAGTCTACTGCTCCTCCTTGCATTACAGGCAAACGCGCCTGTTTTTTCGGTCTGCTGTTCTCACTCCTTGTCATACTGAGCTGCGCCACAGTCCCCAAAGGCCCCGCCCCTTTGCCCGGCGAGGAAATCCTTCTCTGTTTCGGGGCTGCCTGCCCATCTCGTGCCCTGCTTGAGAAGGCGCAAACTCGCATCGGCGTAGCCGAGATCGCCCTGGGTCGTTCGAGCGGTCCCGCTTTGGCTTTTGAATTCTTGTCCGAGGCGGCTGGTGTTGAAGAGGCCTGGCAGCAGGGTATGGAGCGTGGCGTTGCGGTGATCCTTTTGGCCGACGGCGAGGGGAATTGGCGGGTCTTTGCTATGACGCCCACCCTGAAGTCTCTTTTGGCCGGCGTCATTGAGCCCTTGGACACGGGCAGTTTGGAATCTGATTTGGCCGTGGCGGTTCTTTCGGCCCGGGCGGATCGGGCCTTGTTGCGTGGCGATGCGGAGGGCGCGCGCCGGTTGGGTTTGGTGGCCCTTTCGGCGGCCGAGAAGCCCCCGGTTTGCGCGGGGGCTGGGGCTTTGCGTTACCTGGTTTGGCATACGGGGAACAGTGATGACGAGACATCCGAAGAGGCGGTTGCCTGTTTGGATGCTTGCAGACAGGCGGAGGTGAAAAAGCCCGCGGAGCGTCAGGCGCAGATTTTTCTTTCGGCGCTCAGCGAAGTACTGCAGGCCCGGGCGGGTGAATGGAAAGAAGAAGAAATGCCCAATGACTGGCAGGGTGCGCGGGCTCGCGCTCGGGTGCTGAAGGACATGCGGGGCAGGGCGGCTTCCTTGCAGGGCCCTCGGCGCGAACTCCTTGATGGCTTGCTGAACGAAATGGAGGCCACGTTCCTGGTGCCGGACGATCCTTGCGACGAGGCAAGCCCTGTTCGCAAGGCCGAGATGCTGAAGCTTGCCGCCGAGACCCTGGTGCGTTTGGGACGGCGGGACTTGAGCTCCGGTCATTTGGGCGCGTGGGTGGACGAAGCGGGTCGGCTGGACCCGGAATACCTCCAGCGTTTTCAGGCCGACATGGACAAGCCGGAACATGCCTGGCTCAGGCAGGATCACCTGGCCAGCCTCTTGCTCGCCCTGGCCGTCACGCGAAGCGACCCAGCCATGGCGGCATCTTTTTGCAAAGAATACCTGGGCGGCCTGAAGCGAATGGTGGCACAGGACACCTGGCCCGGCGCTTTCGATCGCAATTTGGCTCGTCTGTCCGGTGGCTTCACCGCGGCCGGCGGCATCTGTACGGATCGCAGCCCCCTCCAGAATCTTTTGGAGGAGATGTTGGCCGTTGCCGCCAAGGATGAGCGGGGGCGCATCGCGGTGCTCGAGGTACTCACGGGCATGAGTTTCGAACTCTTCGCCGCCATGTTTTCCGGCCAGCAGACCAAGCTCCAAGTTACCTTGCTGGCGCTTCGGGATGCCCTGAAGAAGCAACTGAACAATTTGGGGTCGAGTCCGGATGAGTTGAGCTTCGGCGCGGTGCTCAAGGTGCTTTTGTCGGCCGAGCCTTTTCTTTTGGGTGATATGCCAAAGGCTTTGAAAATGTTGCATCAGGCCGAGGCCGAGCTTGCGAGCCTTCCTTTTCCGCCCAAGGCCGATGCCCTCGTTTTGGCCAGGGTCGCGCCGGCTATTCATTTGGGCGTGATCTACCTGGTGGTTGCCGTCGAGAAGCTGGTGGGGAACCCTGACAAGGCCATGATCCTGCTGGCCAAGGCCTCCTCTTTGACGCAGCGCAACCTGCCCGTGGCCATGGCGGCCCTGGATGCCGAGGCCCATGCGCCGGCCGCGGTGGAGTTTTTGGCGGGTATGGACGCCATCGTGGGCCTGGTTTTTGACACGGAGGCCGCCGGCGACAAAGCCAAGTTTGCCCTGGCGAGCAAGGCCGTAGACCGGGCACGGCATGTTATGCCCAAGCAGGGCGATTGGTGGGATGTGGGGCTGGGCCTCGCAGGTGTTGTCCTTTGCGATGTCTATGCCCTTTTCCAAGAAGAGGCCCTCGGCACCCAGGCCAAGGCCAAATTGATGGAGCAAGCTCGAGAGGATTTGAGGCAGATCGCCGAAGGAACGCTGGCTCGCTTTGCGGAGGGTGAACGCGATTGGGATTCGATGCGCTTGCTTCCCGCTTTGCACCGAGTGATGGAATCCTATCTTGGGCAAGATCAAAAGGAGGCCGAATGGGGACCGGCACTCAAGGCTGCTTGGCCTGATGCCGAATCCGTGTTGACCAGGCTGGCCAAGGAGCGCGGCAAGCCTGAACGCTGGGCGGCACTGGCGGAGCGCGGCGGTATGATCATGGTTTTTCTGGAAGGCTTACAGATGGTGAAGGAGGCGGGCCTGGATTTGGTCCTGGCGGGGGACAAAAAGGCCCGTGAGCAGATCCTGGGCGATCTGAGCAAGATTGATTTGGTTTTGGAAAATGCGGGACGCCATGTTCTGCGCATGTATCTTGAGTTTTATGCAACTGCTTTGCTCGTCCATATGAAGGATGAGGATGGGGCCATTGACTGGCTGGCTCGTGCCGGTGAGACGGCCGAAAAAACCAGCATGGCGCGGTATCGGCATTACATTGATTTGATGGCTGTTACAGTGCGTGAACATTTTGAAGATCAGGACGGAGCCTTGGCGGCCATGCTGGCTCTGGTTCAGCGGGGGGATGGGGCGCTGGGATGCAACAAGGCCCATGAGGTCCACGCCTTGTTGCCCCAGTTGGCGCGACTGCTGCGCAACAAGGGACGCAAGGACGAAGCGACAAAAATGCTCGCCCTGTATGAACGACTGGTGGCTGAAGGCTTTTTCGGGGAGGGGCAGTTGACGACCCAGTACAAGTTTCAATACGGGTCTTATCTTTTCCAGCTGACCATCGTGATGACATTGAGCAACCTCGTTCAGAGCACGGGATCGGAGGGCAGCTTCCAACTGGGCATGGGTGCCCAGGATCGCAAGGAGAAGCGCGAGTTTTTGAAGGCGGATGGTGGCATTTATGCCCAGCCCAGGCACGATCGATTGCTCAACGCGCAGCTTCAGGGGGCATTTTTTGCGCTTCTGGATGGAGAGGATGCCCAGGCTGACAGGGTCATGCAGCGGGCTTTGAATACGATGCGCTTGATCCAGCACGGACACAGCGTGACTTTGGATGCGACGCAAGCCGGGGGCCTGGCAGACAGCCGCGAGCATTTCTATGTGCCCCTGTTGGCCTGGACCGGCGTTTTGGCCCAATTGCGCGGACATCACAACCTGGGTGGCGAGTTCATGTCCCGGGCCTGGAAGTTGGCCCAGGAAAAGGGCCTGGAGGATCCCTTTGCGCTCGAAGACGATTTCCCTCCGGCCTATCTGGGAGACTTCGCGGCGCGTGAGTCCTTGCGTTTGTTCTTGCGGGCTTGGCGAAAGAACCGGCCTGAGATGAATGGCTGGTCCGTGGACATGCGCATGGCCGCGGACCATTTGCTCAAGGGGCAACCCGACCTGCTGCCCGCATGGGGCCTGGCCTTGGCCGAGGCCAATCATCTTTTCAATCTAGGCAAGGCGGAAGACTGCGAGAAGAAGATCGCCAACTTGCCGGACGTGCCCCGTGTACGGGCCCTCCGGACTTTTAACCAGGGGATCTCGGTCGGCGGCAAATGGCCCAAGCCCGAGGCCTTGTCTGAGAACATGAAGCAATTGCTTGCGGCCGGTTATTGCGCGGATGCCGCGTTGATGGTCCAGTCGATGGTCATGATGGCTTCGTATAAGCGCGGGCCGGTGGAGCCCAAGGGGCTGGCCTTGGATTTGCTTAAGCGAGACGAGAACGTGCTGGGGCCTGCCTTGCGCAGCACGATGGAATTGACCATGGCCCAATTGGCCTTCAATGAAGGCAGGCAGGGTGAGGGACTGGACTGGTTGGTGGCCGGCCTTAAACATGGCCTTGGGCGCAGCCCCGTGGCGGAGCAGGTGGAACGGGATCTCCTGGTCATCAATTTGGCTCTGAAGCTTGGCAGGCATGCGCTTTCCGATAAGTTATTGGACGAGGGACTGCCCAGGCTGATAGCCCTCCGGGGCTGGCAGGATCCGATCGTTTATCGCTATCAGGTCTTGCAAATGGCGGTGGCTGTGCTGATGGGCAAGTCTCCGGCGGCAGAGAAGGTAAAGACCCTGCACACAACTGGTGCGTCTTTGCCTTTGCATGGCGTGGAGAACCTGCGACCGTTTTTGCAGGCCCTGGAGATGGCCTTATCCACGGGAGAGGACGCGAAAGTCCTGTGCAGGGACTTCTTGAAAATCATGTTGAAGGATGGATAAGGAGAGCACATGGAAGAATCTGCCAAGGTCAAATTGATTTCGTTGGCGGTGGTCTTGTTGGCCGCGGGGGCGGGGGCCTGGGTCTATATGTTCACCCAGGTCGAGGTGGAAGAACCCAAGCCGGTTCCGGTGGTGGACGGGAAGCCGCAAGTGGAGCAGTCCGTGCCGGCCGCAATGCCGGCTCCCGCTCCGATGGCGCCCAATCCGGTCGTGGCGCAGGTTGAAGGGCGACCGGATGACGCCCGCATTCGCGAGCTTTCGGTGGGCTTGAACGCCGAGCCTGAGTGGGTGCATTGGCTTGCCACCGAGCACTTGCTCGACAAGTTCGTGGCCTCTGTGGAGAACGTCGCCAATGGCCAGAGCCCACGAAAGCTTGTGCCCTTTTTGGCCCCCGAAGGCCGCTTTTTGGTCTTCGAGCGGGAGGGCAAGGAGTACATAGACCCCAAGGGTTACGCTCGCTACGATCGTTTGGCCCTGGCCTTCGATTCCCTTGAGGTGGCTGGCACCGTCCGGGTGCTTGGCAAGCTCATGCCGTGGCTGGAGAAGGGCTACGCTGAAATGGGGAGGCCGGAGCGCCGCTTCAAGCAAGCCTTGTCCGAGGCCGTACAGCAACTCATCGACGTCCCATCGTGGAGGCCGACATTGAACTCGCTCGCGAAGAGGTCAACCTGAAGTTCGCGGACACCGAGCTTGAGGGCATGAGCGCCGCACAAAAGCATCTGTTCCGCATGGGTCCGGACAACATTCGACGGGTGCAAGCCAAGCTGGAAAAACTACGCGCGACCCTCGGTCTACCTCGACCCTAGTCAGGGGATGAAGTGAAGACTTCTCATTTTGTGCTGTTTCTTTCTTGGGTCCTGGTGCTTGCGGGCTTTCCGCCGAGCCGCGCGCTTGGCGGACCACCGGTGGTGGAGACTCAGGATGAGGCAGAGCCGATCTATTTGGATCGGGCGACTTTGAGTCGGCTGCGTTTGAAGATGCGGGGCATGGATCCCAAGGCTACTCTGGCAGCTTTGTATCCGACCTTGCTGGTCGGCTCGCCGCCTCCCGGCGAGGGCTGGCCTACGATTGTGGATGTTGAGTTTTTGGCATTGAATATGTTGGCTTTGAAGCAAAGTGAGAATGATGGCATGGAGGTGGGTCCGCCTGTTTCCGCAAAAGCCTTGTTGGTCGTCATGCAGGTCGATGAGGAGGACGTGGCCGAGCGAATGGTGGATCTCTTCTTGTTTACGGTCGGGCCCATGGGCAAGCGCATGGTGGAAAAGACCGAGATCGATCGCAGCGATGGTGCTGGGTCTTCACCCTACAGATTGCAATCTCTTCTTTTGGCTGATGCTTCCCATGCATTGCTTGTGGGGGGTGTGCAGCAAGGCATTCCATTTGTTTCGGT
>JAFCZJ010000044.1 GCA_019314375.1 Deltaproteobacteria bacterium
GGCAGCGAATCGGCCATCGGCTGTGATGCGACCAACGCCCCGGACATGTTCCCGGAAGCCGAAGAAATTTGTGGCGACGGCATCGATCAGAACTGCGATGGCCTGGACCCCGTCTGCCCTTACTGCGATCCGGACTCAAACGTCATCACCTGTGACTCCTCGGTTACCGGCCCGGCCGCCGTGGCCAGCACCCAATTGCTCAACGACTACGACTGCTTGCTCTATGCCGAGCCCGGCCCCGAAGTTGCTTACACCTTTACGGCCACCCACAACGGCGATGTGCGCATCCGCCTGACCTCCGATACGGCCGATCTGGCCTTGGCCGTCATTCCGGCCAGCGGCAATTGTGAGGGAACGGCCTGTGTGGCCGGTGCCGACCGGGTCTTCGGCCCCGGCACTGAGAGCTTGCTGGTGACGCTTGAAAACGCTCAGGACTACTTCATCGTGGTCGACACTTGGGACATGGCCCTGGGTGACTACAGCTTGATCATCGACTGCGCCGGATGCGCCGACGACGATGGGGACGGTCACGCCGACGTCTTCTGCGGCGGCGACGACTGCGACGACGACGACGGCGACAGGTTCCCCGGTCAAACCGAGACCTGCAACGAAATCGATGACGATTGCGATGGTCTCACCGATGAGGGCTTTGCCTTAGACAGCGATCCTTCATACTGCGGCGACTGCTACACTGCTTGCGGTGTAGATGAACTCTGCGACCTGGGCGCCTGCAACACCGAATGTACCGGCACCCGGGAAGACTGCGGCGGTGCTTGCGTGGACGTAAGCGTGAGCGCTCAGCACTGTGGTGGCTGCGATCAGCCTTGCGTCGGTCCGCACGCCCTGTTTCTTTGCGTAGACAGCAGTTGCGTCGTCGATGTTTGCGATGCCGGATGGAAAAGCTGTGATGAGAACACCCTGGGCTGCGAGACCCACACGGATGAAGACGAGGCCAACTGCGGCAACTGTGGGGTGGTCTGCTCGGACTACGCCAACGGTGTGCCTGAATGCCGAGTCGGCCATTGCACCCTGGGTGCCTGCGACGAAGGATACGGCAATTGCGACAACTCCATCTCCAATGGCTGCGAAGCGGTTTTGGCTAGCAACAACGACCACTGCGGCATCTGTGGCAACGAATGCGACGCGGACCGCGTCTGTGTCCTTGGCGATTGCTCGGACACCTGTCCCGACGGACAAGAAGTCTGTAACGGATCCTGCATGGACGTAAGCGCGGATCCGCGCAACTGCGGTGGCTGCGGGCGAGTCTGCAACTTCCCCAACGCCTCTGAGCCCGGCTGCGCGGACGGCGATTGCGTGCTGGGAGAATGCGATTCCGGCTGGGGCGATTGCGACGACTACGACGTGAATGGCTGTGAAGAACCCCTGGGCACCCCCGAGCACTGCCGCGACTGCGACCACGTCTGCGAATATGACTTCGCTCAAGGCATCTGTGACGCCGTAGCGGGCTCCTGCTCCATGGGGGCCTGCCTGTCGGGCCACACCGACTGCAACGAAAGCGACATCGACGGTTGCGAAATCAACACCGGTGCGGATGAGGAACACTGTGGCGATTGCGTGACGGAATGCGATCGCCTCGAGTCCTGCCTCAACGGCATCTGCATCGTGACCTGCGAAGACTCAGACGACGATGGTTTCGCCGACGCCTCCTGCGGCGGTGATGACTGCGATGACGCCAATCGGGACAACCACCCTGGTGCCCAAGAGCTTTGCGACGGCTGGGACAACAATTGCGATGGCGAAACCGATGAGGGCTTCGACAACGACGCCGATGGTTTCTATGCCTGTGGCGAGGGCATTGACTGTTGTGACGCCGGCGACGAAAACGCCATGGGCTGTTCCGAGACCACGGCGGCCTCCATGTATCCCGGCGCCGTGGAGGAATGCGGTGATGGCGTGGACCAGGACTGCAACGGTGCCGATCTGGAATGCAACTGCCCGGACGCGGATCACGACGGCGCAGAGGATGCGACTTGCGGCGGCAGCGACTGTGATGACAGCGATCCCGCCGTTCATCCGAATGCCGTGGAATCCTGCAACGGAGTCGACGACGATTGCGACGGCTACACAGACGAGGGTGTCTGTGACCAGGGCGGCGAGGGCTGCGGTTGTGCCACCGGGACCAACAGTGCTTCTCCTCTCTTCTTGCTGCTGCTCGGCCTGCTCTTGGGCCTGGGTCGCAGACGTCGCGCCTAAGGGTCTGCTCTGCCCACCCTCACTTCTCCTGACATGTTTTCTCGCCTCTTTGATGAGGCAAGACGCCACAAGCGGGTCCACCTTTCGGGGGTCAAGGATTCGGCCCGGGCCTTTGTGGCCGCTGGACTTTGCCGCCGGCTGAACAGCCCTTTGCTTTGGCTGCTGCCCGATGAACGCCGCGCCGAACAGGCGGCCAGGGCCTTGGGCTTCTTCTGGAATCGCCAGGCCCAAGACCCCGCCGATCCCTTCGGTGATGTTTGGGCTCCTTTCCCGCTACATCAGGCCTCTCCTTACGAAGACCTCTCTCCTGACCGCGAGGCCACCGCGGAACGCCTGGCCTTGCTGTTTCGCCTGGCCCAGGGTGCCCCGCCCAAACTCATGCTCTGCTCCGTGCAGGCCTTGATGCGTCTGGGTTTGTCTCGTCAAAGCCTTGAAAAAACAAGTCAACTGGTCTTGGTGGGTCAAGAGCTGGATCGCCATGCCTTCACGGAAAACCTGGTGCGTGCCGGCTATTTGAGCGTACCCCTGGTGGAGGATCCAGGACACTTTGCCATTCGAGGCGGCATCTTGGATGTGTTTACGCCACAACTGGCGCAGCCTCTTCGGATCGAACTGTTGGGAGACGAAGTCGAATCGATTCGGGTTTTTGATCCAGCCAGCCAGCGGACTGTTGCCAAAAGCGACTGCGCCTACCTGGGCCCTGTTCAGGAGATTCTGCAAGATCCGGAGAGTCGGACACGCGCTCTGAAGGCCGTTGATGCCCTGGGCGCGTCCTTGGATCTGCCCAGCCACAAGATTCTGCGCCACAGGCGCCAAATCGACGAAGGCTTGCGATACTTCGGCATCGAGTCTCTCCTGCCGGCCTTTGAAGCATGTCCAAATTGCCTGTTGGATTTTTTGCCTAGCGATACCCGAATCTTGGTCGACGATCCGGGAGCGGTGCAAGCCGAGGCGAGGACCTTCTACGCCAGCGCACAGGCCGGCTATGAGCAAGCCCTCAAAGGCAACGAGTTGGTCTTTTCGCCGGAGCGCTTGCTCTTGTCGCCGGCCGAGGTGGAGGATCGCCTGGGTGCTATGCAAAATTTCTCCTTCGGACTCAATGAGGGTGCCTGGGGAGAATCAACACCAGCATTCGAAATCAAATTGCCATCTGAGCCCGTCAGCGGCCTGCGTCAGGCCATCATGGCAGCCGGGCCCGAGGATGACGCCATCGAGCCCTTGACCGAGCGCCTGAAAGCTTGGCGTCGGGAGGGACTTCAGCCTTTTCTTTGCGCAGCCCGTCCGGGTCGCGCACGCCAATTGGCGCAGATGATCCAAAGCCGGGGCCTGGCGGTACGCATCGAGCAAGAGCCTTTCGACTGGGATTGGCTTGAACAGCACACGCCCAATCTTTTCGCTCGCATTGTGCCCGGCGAGCTTGATCAAGGCTTCGTCGCACCCTGGGCCAAGCTGGCCATCGTCCCGGACAATGAAGTCTTTGGTCGCCCGGCGCGGCGAAGTCGGCCGCCAAAACCAGTTCGGCAAGTAGCGAGCTTCAAACCCGGCGAGTTTGTGGTTCATTCGGATTTTGGCATCGCCCGTTTTGATGGCCTGGTTAAGCTTGAGGTGGCAGGCAGCGAATCTGACTTTTTGGCCTTATTCTTTCGGGATGAGGACAAGCTCTACCTGCCTGTCACGCGCATGAGCTTGCTGGAAAAATACACCGGCGGCGATGCGGAATCGGTCGCCCTCAACAAATTGGGCGGCAAAACCTGGCTGCGGATCAAGAAACGCATTGCCGAATCCTTGCTGGAAATGGCCGATGAACTGGTGCGAACGGAGGCCCAAAGGCGCAGCCTGCGCGGACCACAGGCCGTGCAAGTGGATGATCAATTCCGGGCCCTTTCGGCCAGCTTTCCTTTTGAAGAAACCGAGGATCAGCGCCAGACCATCGACGAGGTGATACGCGACATGCAGAGCCCCCATGCCATGGATCGGCTTGTCTGTGGCGATGTGGGCTTCGGCAAAACAGAGGTTGCCATCCGGGCGGCCTACCTCAATGCCCTTTCCGGTCGGCAGACCGCTGTCTTGGTACCCACCACCATCCTCGCCATGCAGCACCTGGCAACTTTCAAAGAGCGCCTTGAGTCCGTGGGCGTGAACGTGGCCATGCTCAGCCGCCTGACCCCGGCTTCGGATGTGCCCCGCATCCATCAGCAACTGGCGGCGGGTCAAATCGATGTACTGGTGGGCACCCACCGACTTCTGACAGATGCCGTGGGATACAAAAACCTGGGGCTGCTGGTCATCGACGAGGAGCATCGATTCGGCGTAAAGCAGAAGGAACGCCTTAAGCAGCTCAGAGATAACGTGGATGTCTTGACCATGACCGCCTCGCCCTTGCCCCGCACCTTGCAGTTGAGCATGTCGGGACTCCGGCCCATCAGCGTCATTCGCACACCACCTCCTGGTCGGCGGGCCGTTCGCACCATCATCACCCGCTTTTCGGAACGCATGGTGGCTGAGGCCATACAGCGTGAGCGCCAACGGGGCGGACAGGTCTTTTTCGTTCACAATTTTGTCAGGAGCTTGCCCGCCATGGCTCGCTTTCTCAAACGAGTGGTGCCCGACGCCCGCGTGGCCATCGGGCACGGCCAATTGCCTGTTCGCGAGCTTGAGCGGGTCATGCAAGATTTCATTGAGCGCCGGGTTGATGTGCTTCTGTCCACCTCCATCATTGAGTCCGGCTTGGATATCCCCAGCGCCAACACGGTCATCGTCAATCGGGCGGATCGCTTCGGACTGGCCCAGCTCTATCAAATACGAGGCCGCGTCGGTCGAGCCACCGAACGTGCTTATGCCTATTTCCTCATTCCCGGACTGGACTCGGTCTCCTCCGACGCGCGCAAGCGCCTGGAGGCCCTGGCCGACGCATCAGACCTGGGCGCAGGGTTCAAATTGGCAAACCGGGATCTGGAGATACGAGGCGCGGGCAATCTGCTTGGCAAGGCCCAGTCCGGTCACATCAAGGCCATTGGATTCGACCTGTACAATCGCTTGCTGGAACGCGCCATCATGGAAGTAAAGGGCAAGGGACAAGGCTCCGGCCTGGACCCGGAGATCAAGCTCCCGGTGGCCGGCTTGCTGCCCGAAGACTATGTGCCCGAATTGGACCACAGGCTGGATCTATATGCCCGCCTCAGTCGCGCGGAAAACATCGATTCCGTCTTCGAACTCGAACAGGAGATTGTGGATCGTTTCGGCCCGGGCCCGCCGGAGCTCTCCAACCTCATTGAGCTCATGGCACTGAAGGCACAGCTTCGCGAACTGGGCGTCCCCAGCCTGACCTGGCGGGCGGGCCAGCTGCGCTTCGAACTCGACACCTCCGGCAACTTCGATCCGGCTCCCTTTGTGCAAATCTCCTCCGAGCAAGCAAGTAGAGCCCGCCTTGATCCTGCCGGAGCCATGATCATTGAACTTTCGGGAGAAGACCGATCTCAGCCTTTGCCGGCAGCCCGCCGGCTGGCGACCCGCCTACAGGCCCTGGCCAAAAAATAGTCCGTGGATCAATCTGGCCGCAGGCTGTGAGCCGCCAAAGCCATGGGATACCTGGGTGTGCTTGTGGAGAAATGCCCAACCAGCTTGTCAAGCCGTTCTTGTTCGATCAAATCAATGTCACGAAAACGCACGCCGAAACCCTGGCCCTTCTTGATCCAGGCCACATGTCCGCAAACTTGGATGGGCTCAACATCTCCAGGAGGATGCAGGCGAAAGGAAAGACGCGAATTCAAAGTCGGCGAGGACTTGCTGGTGATGAAGATCCCGCCCGACGAAATGTTACGGGTGTAGTCAATGATGAAATCAGAAGCGGTTTCGTAAGTGACCTTCAGCGAGACAGAATAGCGTTTTTCCCGTCGTTCCGAATAAATGCCGTCGACTGTACCCGTCAAGAGCTCTTCCCGCTTGACGGCCTCCGTGGCCAGAAACCCCACCCCCAGCTCAAAGAAGCCTGCATCTGACATCCTGCGCCAAAGGACCAGCCCGCGCATGGGTACTTCCTGATCCAAATCGAGCAGCCTCAGATTCAACTCAAGCAACTCGCCTTCGCTCAAAGCCTCTTGCGATCGCACAACCATGCCCCCATGGGGGGGATCGGATAGATAACAGGCCAAAAAATCGCGGCGGTCGCGCAATTCAACGTAAATACTCCGCATACTCCACACCCTCTCGCCTCTCTTCTCCGCGGTCTCGGCCCCTATGCCTTTGTCGCCAGATTGAGATAAACCTATCGAGGACTTGTCCTTCCGTCAAGGCCCTTCGGCAAGGTCGAATTCACTTATCTCCGCCCGCATCAATACCAATCGAAGCGCTTCTGGCAAGGGACAGGTCCAGCTTCGCTCTTCACCTGCCATGGCCGGATGCGGTCCGACAACACTCCAGGCGTGCAAAAAAAATCGGTCTTGGAGATCACCCAGGCCCAGGTTCGCGCCATAGCGTACGTCCCCAACAAGAGGAAAACCCAGGTACGCGAGGTGCGCCCGAATCTGATGCCGGGCGCCACTGTGCATGCGGGCCCGCAAAAGACTGACCGGTTGTCCGGCCAGGTGCCCCCAGGTCAGGGGCTCGACAAGGGTGTGGGCTGCTTGCAAGCCCCGGAGCTTCTTGCTGCCGTCATCTACCCACACCCGCTGCGACCGCCGGTAGCGACCACCAAGGGCCGCATCCACCTCGGTCGACTTGTCCAGATGACCACAGACCAGGGCCAAGTAATCCTTTCGCATTTCGCCTGTAGAAAAAGACTGGCGCAGACGCAGGTAGGAATCGGCGGTCTTGGCCACCAGCATCACACCCGAAGTTTGCAGGTCCAGGCGATGCGCGATTGCAGGCTGGTCCGAAGGTCCCAATCCCGACAGCTCGGGCTTTCGCTCCAACAGCCAGGCCGAGAGGCTTCCCTTCTCCCCAAACACATGCATGCCCGCCGGCTTGGCCAGGCAAAGCATCTGCGAATCCTCGTTGAGGATGCGCGGATCTTCTGACTCAGTTTTCGCCATCTCCCTCTTCGGGCGGAGGAAAGGTCAAGGGACCACCCTTCATTGAGATCAGAAACCATCGGCCCCCTTGTTCTTCCCAAACTTGTTTGACGTTTTCATCATGCAAGACCGTCGAGGGCATAAGGTAGTAAGTAAGGTGAACTTTCAAACGGGCGCTGCGCTTCTTCTTGCCTGTTTTTTCATTCTTCTCTTCAACGACTTTAACCCGACGCACATCCCATGCCGTGATCTTAAGGTCCTTGTTCAAGTCCTCTAAGACATCCAGGAAATCCTCGGCGAACTCGGGATCAACGCGCTGCACCACCGTATTGTTATACTTCCAGCGAAGGTCATGATGGAAACGATCCACTTGCCCTCGGAGATCGCTCGGCGAGGGCCCGGAGACCGGGGGGCAACCCGTCAGCATGGCCAGGCAGATCAAAATAGCCGAAAACAATAAAGCATATCGAGTCGCTTGATATTTTCCGCCCTGTCGTGGTACGCGAACAGCTGAAGGCGCATTCGCGAGGAGGCCCCCATGACCGATTGCATTTTTTGTAAAATCCGCGACGGGGAAATCCCCGCCGAGATCATCTACCGAGACGAGCACTGCCTGGCTTTCAAGGACATCCATCCCGCGGCTCCTGTTCATGTAGTGATCATTCCCAGCAAGCATGTAGCCACCCTGAATGACATTGGTCCCGCCCAGGGAGACGCCATCGCCCATCTTCTTCAAGCCGTCGGCAAGGTGGCCACTCAGCTCGGCGTTGCCGAGACCGGTTACCGCATCGTGGTCAACTGCAACAAGGACGGCGGTCAAGAGGTCTTCCATCTGCACTTCCATCTCCTCGGCGGCCGCGGCATGGGCTGGCCGCCAGGCTAAGACCCCAGTCTTTATTCTCTCTTCGGTTTTGCCTTGATCTTCTGCTCAAGCAGGTGGTGATTCACCACACCCGCGGCGCTCAAATAAGTCATCACAAAACCCAAAACCATGGAAACGGCCAACATCACGCTCAGAAGTACAAGCCAGCCAGCCAAATCAAACTGCCAGCCCCCACTTGAAGCGACGCTCAAGTGACCGGCCAAAGAAGGCATGAATAAGATGACAAGGGCAAAAAGTGCACCCGGCATGGATAGAAACACGCGGGAGACCTCGCCCCCACCCAGCTTGCCACCGATCCATTCGATGAAAAAGAATGCCTTGTCGAAAAGCTGACCAAAAAGATAGAGCAGGAAAACCGAAGCCAAGATGGCCACCAGCCAGTTCAACAAATACCAGCCCGGCTTGGCCGTGAACAATCGACCGACCCGACGGACGGCCATGATCGGTCCACAATCATCATCTCCGGCTGCTGGAATATAGGAAAAAGTAGTCAGCAGCAATAGCAAACTCATAAGCACCGCGGCCAGTGCCAGAAGAAGGGTAAGGACGAAGGAGAAGCCATAGATGATCGGTCCGGCGTATGGGATCCGAGCCAACAAGGCCAAAATTGCCATGCCCGCGCCCAGGACCACAATGCCGGCCAGGAACATGAAGGGCGTGCCCAACACCAAACTCAAACGTTTTTTTAAAAAATTCAGGCCCAAGGAAAAAGGCTGGCGTTTGCCGGTGCGCATTTCCAAATCAACAAGTCGGGTGGCGAGCCCCACGCCCAGGAAGGTGCAGGCCCAAAAGATCAACAGGCCGATGATGGTGCCGATGGTGCCGCCCACGGCCGAGCGGGTCAAGCTGCCCAGCCAGGTCATCAAGCCCAAGAGCAAGAGTCCAACAAAAATACCCACGGCCGAAACCATGGTCTTTCTGATATCCAAAGGTGCCTGCAAAGCCGCAAAGAGATCCCGAAAGCGAAAAACAGGACCCGATCGCCCGCTGCCCGGCCAAGGCAGTCGTCCAGACCAGCGCGTTTTTGGAACGGAGCCAGCGGCCGGGATCTTACTGTCGCCTTGCTTCATGCTCGCCTTAAACCGAAAGCCGCACTTTTCACATTCGATTTTTTCATCACCAGGAATCTCACTCGCCGGGCGGCTTTGATCCGTGCCGCAGGCGGGACAAAACATTTTCATCTCAACCCTCCCTCGTCGGGCCACATGACTCGCCGACGAGTTGACCACCCGAGCCCTCGACTGTCAAACAGCAACAACGGCTGATCGAATTCTGGCAACTCGGTTGACATCTCCAAAATCTCTGCCCTGCATCCTTTTTGTTTGTTCTGACGTTTTCTCGGCAGGTCACAATGGTTGTAAAATTCGTCAAACATCTATTAATACAATGCACTGTACGGGAACTTTTTCACCCTAAGGTTAAAAAAGTTGCGGAAAATTTTGCCTTAGGGTAAATTTTTTCTATGCTCTCTCGCTATCTTTCAGACCCGATTCATTCGGATTTGGCCCAGAAGATGGTGTTTCTGGCCGGGCCGAGGCAAGTGGGAAAGACCACACTTGCCAAAAATCTGCTCGAAATCGCCGGAATGGGAGAATACCTTTCATGGGATCGCAGGGAGGACAGAAAAAACATTCGCTCCGCCCACTGGCCGGCAGGCCCAGCCCTCGTCGTCTTAGACGAACTGCACAAGTGGAAAAACTGGAAACGCTGGATCAAGGGTGAATATGACAAACACAAAGAGCGACTTCGATTCCTTGTCACAGGCAGCGCCCGCCTGGATGTCTATCGGCGAGGTGGCGACTCCTTGCAGGGGCGCTACCATCACTACCGGCTCCACCCCTTGAGCGTGGCTGAACTGGAGGGATCCCACAAATTCCCTTTCCAACCCGGCCAAAAACTCGATTTCCCTCACGGGTCTTCGTCCGGGCAGGCGACCGCGGAGTCCTTGCAACAATTGATGGAATTCGGAGTATTCCCTGAACCCTTTCTCGCCGCGTCCGCGCGAAGCACCAGGCGATGGAGGAAGGAACGCATCGATCGCTTCTTTCGGGAGGACGTCCGAGACTTAGAAACAATCCGCGACATGTCGTCAATGCAGTTGCTGGCGGACATGCTAGTCCTCAGGGTGGCCTCCCCCTTGTCGGTCAATTCGCTCAGAGAGGATTTGGAAACAAGCCACAAGTCCATCAGTCGATGGATTGGCATCCTTGAGCGACTCTACTACCTCTTCAGGATACGGCCCTATTCCAATAGGGCCTTCTCTGGAATGAAAAAAATGGCGAAGGCCTATCTTTGGGACTCCTCGCTCATCGCCGAGCCAGGTGCCCTATTTGAAAACATCGTCGCTCTTCACCTCCTGAAACTCTGCCACTTCCTTGAGGACACCGAAGGCTACGCCATGAAGCTTCACTACATCAGAGACAAAACCGGGCGGGAGGTCGACTTCCTTGTCGCCTGCGATAACAAACCCTGGTTCCTCGTCGAGGCGAAAATAGGCGAGCAGCGCATCGACCCGTCGCTCAAATATTTTCGCGACAAACTGGATATTCCCGCCTACCAGATCGTTTACGACTCTTCTACTCGCGATTACGAAAAAGACGGCATCCGCTGCATGCCGGCCCACGCCTTTCTCTCTGCCCTGATCTGAAACAAAAAAGGTCAAAAAGTTGACGTGTCCTACATGTGGGTTACAATAGCACATGTAACCACAAACACCCACGCAGGGTGCGCTCAGGAGGGCGGCATGGAATCGATGGCGGAAAAAAGGGAATTTTTGCGGGCTGACATCAGCGTCTTCCTCACCGAAGAAAATTGCGACGCCATGACCTTGGCTCGTGCCACTGACATTAGCGAGCGGGGTATTCACTACATCATGCCCTTGGGTCCCGTGCCCAGAGAACCGGAGTCCCTCTTCATCGAGTTCTGCCTGCCTGACGATTTGGTACCGGTGCGGGCCGGTGGCCGGGTGGTCTCCGATCTCTCCCAGGAGCGAACCACGGGCCGAGCCATCGAATTCACACGATTGAGCAGCCGGGATGCCGAACGCATCAGGCGTTACGTTGGCCGACGCAAACGCGCGGAATTGATGGAGTCACTCCGTCAGGAGCACCTGCTGAATTAGGACCTTAGATAAAAAGATAAACTATTGCTGACCCGCTTCGATCTCGAACTCGGGCAAGATATCCACAGGGATCGAGCCTAAAGAATCCAAGCGATCCAGCATTTCCGGCTTGGGTTTGCCATAGCGCTCGATCAGGGTGCCAGCGCCTTCGTAACTGCCCTCGGCCTGCACCATGAGCAAATCGTGGGCAAGCTTGCCAATGACCTCGGGTGCCTTGACGAGATCCACGGCGAAGCGCTGGCTCTCCTTATTATAGGTGTAGGCCCCTCCTTCGAGGAGGTAGTTGAAAATAATCACGTTGGCCTGACCATGAGCCTCGTGCACACCAAAACGAACCGAACGGAAAATACCGGCCAAGAAGGTCACCAGGCAGGTCCGCTCCAAATCCTTGGACAAAACACCTTTTTTCACCAGATACAGCGTGGTGAACATGCCCAGTGTGTCGGCCTTGGCCTCTTCGATGGCAACATATCGATCTTTGAGAAACTGACTGACCGGCTTGCGCTCTTTCCCTTCCTTTATGAGGCCTGGTCCAAGACCGTGGGACATTTCATGCATCAAAGTGTGGTTAAAATAGGCATCGAAGTCCAATCGATCCAGCTGCTCCGGTGCCAGAATTTTTTCAGCGATGGGCTTCAATATCTGATCGAACTTGGCGTGGCTGACGTTTTTGAACAGGACTTTCTTGCAGCCTTTCTGCTCTCGTACCCTTTCATCATTTGGCAGGTTGAAGGCCAAGGTCTGCACCCCGGCGCGGGTATCGCCGGCCGAATGAATTAAATCCACCACCATGATGGGCGAAGACTTGCCCCTTTCGAAATTTTTGTGCTCGTCGGGGATGGGCAGGGCCTTCTCTAGTTCGTCCAGGAATTTCGCAACCTTGGCCAGCTTGGCGCTCTCTTCGGGATCGCGAAGTGTGATGAAGCTTTCGAAGGCCGCCTTGTAGGCGAAAAGTCGATCCTCGTAAACCTCGTAAGGTCCGATGGTCACTTCCAGGGGCGAATCCGCCACGTCCATCCAGTCCACGTCGGAGGCAAAGTAATCGTTGCTGCCAAAGGCATCCGCTCGAGAACGCAGGTACTTGGCCAAGGATTCGTTGCCGACCTTATCCGCGGCCTGACGCATGAAGCCGGCCGCCTTGTCCAGCCGGCTCTTGTAATGTTGAGCATAGGGCTGAGCCTTTAGTTTTCCTTTTTCGTCCCGCACGATAACGGTGAAGTTACTCAGGAAAGCAGCGCGGTCTTCTGGATGAGTCTTGATGTGGGTTTCAAGCTCTTCCTTGCTCATGTCGGTGGGGTAATAATTCGCGCCTTCGGGCTTTTCCGGCACGCCCTTGATGAAGGGCGTAAAGTCGTCTAGGCGACTGTAGGGACCGTAATTGATCTTCATGTACTTGGCCAGTTGCTTCTCCATCTCATTTTTGGGCCGCCGCAATCGAGCCATGAGTTCTGGGCCCACGGGGGATGCTTGCTCCCAGAATATCTCGTCCAAAACAAGAGCGGCTTGCACCAGGAGCTCCACCGCCTCTACTTGCTCACCGGTCAGACCCTTGCTGGAAAACTCCAAGCGGGTGGGGGCAAAACGCACGATTTTCTTTTCCAGCTCTTCCAAGCTCATGCTGGCTTCGATCACTTGAGCCTCCACGTGGGTTGATTTGGCATCCACGACCTTAACCGCGCCCTTGTCGCTCTGACAGGCAATGCTGGAAAAAACAAGAACACCCATGGCCATCCATGCCAATCGATTGGGAACGTTTTGCTCTCTCATGGTCGATCCTCCTGACAGGCTCGTACCAATGGCCGGCCAAATTGTCAATCGCCCCAGCTCCAGGGGCGTTGACAATGTTCGCCTCCTCCTGTTGAATAGACCCATGCCGAAATCCACCCCAGAACAACAAATCGAACAAATCCTGAATATGTTGATTAAACGCGTGGAAAACGATGTGGCCCGAGGTATCGCTGCGGGCCTCAGGCGAACCGGCCTGGTTCAAGTTCTGGACCAACTTCAAGAGGTCGAAACACCGGAGAACGAGGCCCTTGACCCTCAGTCCGCCCCAAAATCCGACACCAAAAAAAGTAAAAAATATTGCAAGATAGAGGATTGCGACAATCCAGTACGTGCCCTGGGCCTGTGCTCCAAGCACTACCAACAGCAGCGCTATGCCGACCAACGGGAAAAGCAGGGTCTAGACGGGCCCCGCTCCACGGAAAAACGCGGTGGAAAGCCCTGTAGCGTGGAGGGTTGCGACAATCCCAACTACGCCAAAGGCATGTGCGGAAAACACTTCATGGCATGGGTCCGCGCCAAGAAGGAACAAGACTAGTATTTCTTGAGATGGCACGATCTTGCCATTTGAGTCAAGCACACAAACATATGGCATCAGAGTAGAAATACTCGTGCCGTGCCGCGAAGCGGCATGGTGCTAGAAGATTCATCGGGGTGATGGACTATTGCCTGTTGGCCTTGTCCTTGCCATCACCCTTCTGATCCTTGTTGCCTTCGAAGACGGGCTTCGTCTTGGCTTTGCCCATTTCGGCCATCACGCAACTGCCATCGAAGGTCACGCCCTTGTCGATGACCAAGGTCGGGGTCTCCAGGTTGCCCACCACTTTGCCGGGCTGCCGGATTTCTACGCCTTGCTTTGCGCGGATGTTGCCATGGACCTCGCCGTTGATGACGATGGTGCCAATATCGATCTCGGCCTTAACCTTGGCCCCTTCGCCCACCACCAACACCGAGTCGGAAATAATCTGCCCCGAGAAAGAACCTTCGATCTGCAAGGTGCCTTCGAATTGCAGCTTTCCTTCGAACTCGGATCCGCGTCCTAGGATGGTGGTGATGTCGTCGGTTTTCAGAGCCACGACTTTCTCCTTCCTGCTTGGGTTCGTTTTGGGTTTCTTCTCGTTCATCTTCGCGGCGGTCGCATCCCGAATGGAGGGCATTGCAGCCGCCAGCGTTGGATCGGTCTTGTCTCGCTTGAACAAGGCCACTGAAGCTTACCTCCCCTCGATCACATCCAGGATACGTTCCAATTCCTGGGGATCGTAGTAGTGAATGACCACCTTGCCACCCTTGCGACCTGCGCGCAAATCCACCTTGGTGCCCAAGCGCCGCTGCAGGCTTTCCAGCAATCGATACTGGGATGGACTGTATGATTGGCTGCGGGGTTTTGATTTTCCGCCGCCCTTGCTCGTGCTGCCCTGGCGCACCAGATCTTCACATTGGCGCACGCTCATTTTGTCACGGACAACCTTTCGAGCCATGGCCTTTTGAGCGGTCTGGGTCGACAAACCCAAGAGGGCTCTCGCGTGTCCCATGGTCAGTTCACCAGTCAGCAAAAATGTCTGGATTTCTTCGGGCAGCTTTAAAAGCCTCAAGGCGTTGGCTACGGTGGAGCGTTGCTTGCCAACCCGCTTGGCCAACTTCTCCTGGGTCAGGCCATGTTCTTCAATGAGCTGCTGATATGCCTCGGCCTCTTCTAAGGGGTTCAAGTCTTCGCGCTGCAGGTTCTCGATAAGCGCCACCTCGAGGACCTGGGTGTCACTCAAATCCTTGACCACCACCGGCACCCGAGCCAGCTTGGCCATCCGGGCAGCTCGCCATCGACGTTCGCCGGCCACGATTTGAAAACGACCGTCCTTTGTGGCGCGCACGACCAAAGGCTGGATCACGCCCTGGCTCTCAAGGCTCTCCTTCAGCTCCAACAGTTTCTGCTCATCGAAACTCTGACGGGGTTGTTCTTCGTTGGGCACCAGATCCGAAACCAGGCATTCGAAAATGCCCCCCTTGCCGGAATGCTCGGATTCCTTTTTCGTATCCACGGGAATCAGGGCCTTCAGGCCCCTGCCCAGGGATTTTCGCTTGCGGGCACTCATCATTAATTCCTATAAGTCCTTATAAGTCAAGGTGTTGCGAATTTTTCAATCACTTCTTTCGCCAAGGCCAGGTAGCTCTCGGAGCCCGCTGAGCGGGTATCGTAAAGCAAGACTGGCTTGCCGAAACTGGGTGCCTCGCTCAGGCGCACGTTGCGAGGGATCTGGGTCCTGAATACCTTGCCATCAAAAAAGTCCCTCGCCTCTTCCGCCACCGAATGGGAGATGCTGTTGCGCTTGTCGAACATGGTCAGAAGGATACCATCGATGCTCAATTGGGGGTTCAAGCTCTCTCGGACGAGCTCGATGGTATTCATCAAATGGCTCAAGCCCTCCAGGGCATAGTACTCACACTGCAAGGGCACGATGACGCCATCGGCGGCAGCCAGGGCATTAACCGTCAGCAAGCCCAGGGAGGGCGGACAGTCGATGAAGACAAATGCATTCTCGTCCCGCACCGGTGCCAAGGCCTCCTTCAGTCGAGTTTCCCTTTTCTGGGCGGCCACCAACTCCACCTCCGCGCCGATGAGATCCGGCTCGGAAGGCACGAGAAGAAGATGGTCCAGTTCGGTCTGTACGCAGACCTCCGCGATGCTCTGCTCCCCCAGGAGCACATCGTAAAGACCCGCTCGTTCCGGATCCCGCTCGAAGCCCAAGCCGGTGGTGGCGTTGGCCTGGGGATCGCTGTCCACCAGCAGAATCGAGCGTCCGGCCATGCTCAAAGACGCTGCCAGGTTAACCGCGGTGGTCGTCTTTCCCACCCCACCCTTCTGATTGGCGATGGCGATAATACGTCCCATACGAAATCACCTGTTTCCTGGGAATAAAGGGATTCGTTTTGTACCACAGCCCGCAAATCAAGGCAAGGAGCGAAACGCCCTGAGGCTCACCACTCGGCGCTTGAGGCCGCAGTAAGGAAGCGCGTATGGAATCTCTTCTTCCACCTCAAGGCCGGCCGGCAATCTCGCGGCCGAAGGATCGAAGCCATCGTCCCCATCCCCATGCGCTTGACCCGCCATGACCCACAAACGACCTCCAGCCTCCAACATGGGTGCCCCGGTCTCACACCAGATCTGAGGAGGAAAGGTGGCCCGACTGATGAGCTCAGGCCAGCGTTCTTTGGGCAAAGGCTCGGGATCGATGCCCAGTCGTTGCCAGCGAATCTCCAATCCCTGCCCGATGCCCATGTCCCTGACCGCTTGGCGCAAAAAGCTGACCCGTCGACGGCGGGCTTCCATCAAACAGACCTCCAGATCCGGCCTCAAGGCCTTGAGCACAAGACCAGGAAAACCGGCGCCGCTGCCCACGTCCAGCAAACGAACCCCAGGAGCAAGCCGGGATAAAATCACTGCCGAATCCAGGTAGAGTCGGTCCACCATATCCTTCGACTCTAAGACCGTAGTCAGGTTGATGCGCTGAGCCCATTTGAGCAGCACCTCCTGATGCACCTGCAAAAGCCTCAAACCCTCCGGGTCCAAGTCGAGACCCATGCGATCGGCACCCCGGCACAAGAGATCGACAAAGGACTCGCTCACCGACCTGCCTCCGAGCCCGTTGTTCCACGTGGAACAAGGCCTCTGGCCACACGCAAACTCAGCACCATCAAAGCCGCTGGCGTCATCCCATCCACCCTGCTGGCCTGGTCCAAATCCCTGGGCTTGAGCCGACTCAGCTTTTCCGCCAGTTCCGTGGAAAGGCCTGGAATGCCAAGATAATCCATGTCCTCAGGCAGACGCCTCCCTCGTTGTTTTTCCAGTTGTTCAGCCTCCCTGATTTGCCGCTCCACATAGCCCTGATATTTGACCTGCACTTCCACCCGCTCCAAAACATCCGTGCTCAAGGGTCCCATATCCAACAAATGAAGCAGGTCCTTGATGTGGGTCTCCGGCCGACGCAGGAACTTTTCCAAGCTGGGGCGTTTGGGGGCCAAGTCCCTGGGCATCCGGAGATCTCGCAGGGTGGCGAGAACCTCGTCCACTTGTCGGTGCTCGGCCCTTCTCTTTTCCAGGCGGGCTTCATCCACCAGTCCGATGGATTCGGCACAAGCATGCAGACGCTCTGCCGCGTTGTCCTCCCGGAGCATGAGCCTAAATTCGGCCCGGGAAGAAAACATGCGGTAGGGCTCTTCCGTCCCTCGGGTCACCAGGTCGTCGATCATGACCCCGATGAAGGCTTCGTGACGGCCCAAAACCACCGAATCCAGACCCCTAAGTTTTCGCGAGGCATTGATGCCGGCCATCAAGCCCTGCCCAGCTGCCTCCTCATAGCCACTGGTTCCGTTGATTTGTCCCGCCAAGAACAAACCGGCGATTGCTTTGGTCTCCAGGCTTCCCTTGAGCTGGGTTGGGTGTACGTAATCATATTCGATGCCATAACCCGCCTCGATCACCTCGGCCTGCTCCAGTCCCGGAATGGAGCGAATCATGGCCAGCTGCACATCCGCCGGCAGGCTGGTGGAAATGCCGTTGGGGTAGATGATCCGGCCGGAGCGGTCCGTTGGCTCCAGGATGACCTGATGGGATTCTCGATCCGCGAAACGCATGACCTTGTCTTCGATGGAGGGACAGTAGCGAGCGCCCACCCCCTTGATGACCCCGGAAAACAGAGGAGAGCGATCAAGGCCCGAGCGAATGATTTCATGCGTCTTTGGATTCGTGCGGGTTACATGGCAAACCACGTTCGGCAAATCCAAACGCTCCGTGTCCAGCGAGAAAGGCAGCACCACCGCATCCGAGGCCTGTACCTCCAGCTCGTCCAGATTCAAGCTATCGGCTAAGAGGCGCGCCGGCGTGCCGGTTTTCAAGCGCCCCAGCTTGAGGCCCAGGCCTTCCAAGCAGGCGCTCAAGTTTTGTGCCGGGGGATCTCCCACCCGCCCACCGGCTTCCTGCTCGAGGCCTGTGAACATCATGCCGCGCAAAAAAGTGCCCGTGGTCAGAACAACGGCCTCCGCCTCAACCCTGCGTCCATCCGCCAGGCTAAGCCCAAGCACGAGCCCCCCTTCCTCCAGGACCTCATCCACCATGGCCTCGACCAGGCGCAAGTGCTCGCAGCCTTCCACCGCGGCCAGCATAGCGCGGTGGTAATCACCCATGTCGCACTGAACCCGGCGGGCTCGAACGGCCGGCCCTCGCGAGGCGTTCAAGCGCCGAAATTGAATGGCGGCCGCGTCCGCGATCCTCGCCATCTCTCCCCCCAGCGCGTCGATCTCCCGCACGATCTGGCTCTTGCCCAGGCCGCCGATGGCCGGGTTGCAAGACATCTCAGCCACGCGATCCCGATTGATCGTCAGGAGTAAAGTATCCACCCCCAGTCGCGCCGAAGCCAGCGCGGCCTCACAACCGGCATGTCCCGCGCCCACCACCACCACCTGGGCTCGCAAATTCTGGCTTGTGGTTTCACGTGGAACCATGGCTCACTTCCCGATGCAGAATGACGAAAAAATTCGGTCTAAAAGATCCGGCTCAAGCTTCCGCCCAGTCAACTCACCCATCGCATCCATGGCAGAGCGCAGATCTTCAGCCGCCAACTCCACCTGATGATCCAGGGTCTTTTCCGCGCGACGCAATGCCGCCATCAACTTATCCATGGCCAGGGCCTGCCGGGTGGTCAGGGGAAGTCCATCCGCCGGACCCAAGAGGTCGTCTAAGCGCCGAACCAGCAAGTCCGATAGATCGTCTAAGCCTCGTCCATCCAGGGCAGAGACCAACAAGCCCCCCAGGGCTCGCAGTTCCGCATCCAGGTTTTCGGCCTGAGTTTCATCTATGAGGTCAGCCTTGTTTCGCAAGGGCAGTAAGGTCTCCCCCCATGCCTGTTTTTCCATGTCTTCCGCCGCCAGCCAGGCATCATCCACCCACAGAACAAGATCGGCCTGCTCTGCTCTGGCCAGAGCCAAAACCTCGGCCGCCCGATCGGCTTCACCTGCCGGCATCTCTTTGGAGCGACCCGCCGTATCCACCAAGCGCAAACGGCGACCACCCAGCTCCAGTTCCACCGAAACAGCATCCCTGGTGGTGCCAGCTTGGCTGGTGACCAATGCAACTTGTTTTCCTGATAACTTATTGATAATGCTTGATTTTCCGACGTTGGGAGGGCCAGCAAGCACCACCTCGGCCGCCCCTGAATCCACCCGTCGTCGCAGGCCCTGCTCTAAGGCACCGGCCTGGGCCAAAAGAGGCTCCAGTCGCCGACTTCGCAGATCCAGACTTTCTAAGTCCGGCTCCTCGGGGAAGTTCAAGGAGGCCTCTATCTCGGCCAAAAGAATCTCTATCGCCTGCTGTAGGCTTCCTAGTTTTTGACTTAGCTCCCCCTCCAAAACGCGGACCGCACCAGCAAGTTCTGCCCGGCTGCCGGCCTCGATCATCCGCGCGACCGCCTCGGCCTGGCTCAGATCCAGCTTGCCGTTCTCTAAAGCCCGTCGAGTGAACTCGCCGGCTCCAGCCGGCTCGGCACCCAAGTCCAGCAGGCGGGCCAAAAGGGCTTCAACCGCGGCCCTTCCGCCATGGCCATGCACCTCCACCATGTCTTCGCCCGTGAAACTCTTGGGGCTTGGCATGTAGGCCACCAGGACCTGATCCAGGACCTCTCCCGCGGCATCGTAGAAACGAGCCAAGCGCAAACGCCGAGGTGCCAGCCGAATGGTTTTCGGATCCAGCCGGACGCCTTTGGCTAGGATTTCCAGAGACTTAGGACCGCTCAGACGCAGGACTGCTACGGCTCCCTGGCCCGGGGCGCTGGCCGCGGCGACTATGGTTGGGGACTTCACGGGAGGCCTCATCCGCCTTCAAGGCAGAGTTTGTTCAGCTCCTCACGGTGGGCTTCAATATAAGTATCCACCGCAGCTTCTTCCAAAGACAGGTCACTCAAAACACCTTCGTAGACCACGCGGAAGCCTGAGTCCAAGCGACCCGCGCTTTGAATGTACTTGAGCTTAACCACGGCGGCGGCATGAAGCCGCTCTTCCCTTGAGCGCTGTTGGATTTTCTTTGGGCTCATGCCTCGGGCTTCTTCTGCGACTGAATGCACAAAACCCGAAAGCGGCCTTCGCCTTCGCTGAAGGTCTTGACCCGCTCGTCTTTCTCCAAAGCAAGGTGCAACAAACGTCGGTCTTGGGATTCGACCAGCTTGATGCGCAGGACCTGCCCGATGGCCAGGGCCTTGTCCGCCAACTGGGTCGCCAACTCCACCATGGCGACCGTGCGCTGTTCTAGCTGTCCCCCGAAGTCGATGATGAAGCGCTGCTCGCCCTCTCGGCCTTCATGCACGATGCGATTGACGAGGTACTGCAAAGATCCGCGGAACTCCCGGTATTCACCCCGGCGCATGTCGATGGGATCTCCGACCAGCTTGATGGAGATGAGGATCTGATCACCCTCCCGCTTCGCCTGCACCGTCTCAACCTCCAAGCCCATACCGGTGAGAATTTTCCTCACCACCAACTCAGAGCAAGCCTCTGGTTGGTCCTTTAGCTCCTGGATTTCTTGGATCAGCTCTGCGTCGTCATTGACTGGAACCGCCGCAACCTGCTCCTGCTCCTCGTACTCGACGATGATGGCCTTCCTGCGGTCCTTAGACGTCAGCCCAAAGGTGCCGGGCAAAGACTCGTAGTTCAACTGGTCCACCGGAATGTTGAGGACGGCCGAAGCCCTGGCCAGGGCCTGCTCGGTATCTTCGCCGAAAAATTCGCGTTTCATCATCTGGGTATCCTCATGAAAATCCGTTTAGGTCTTTGCTTGGGCCGGATCTACCATTCCCGCCGTGGGCGAACCTTTGATGTGATTGTAGATGAGTTGATGCGCAATGGACAAGACGCTGTTGACAAAAATGTACAAGACCAATCCACTGGGCAAATAGAGCATGATGAAAGTAAAGAAAGCCGGCATCATGTACATCATCATCTTGGCCTGCTGGCTGTCCACGCTGGTGGGAGACAGTTTCTGCTGCAGGAACATGGTGGCACCGAGCACGATGGGCATGATGAAGTAGGGATCCCGATAGGAGAGATCGTTCAACCAACCCGGGATGAAGGGTGCCTGGTAGAGTTCCACCGAAGAATAAAGCATGCGGTAAAGAGCAATCCAGATGGGCATCTGCATCATCATGGGCAGACAGCCGCCCATGGGGTTGACCTTGTGGGTTTTGTACATCTTCATCGTCTCTTCGTTCATCTTCTGCTTGTCTTCACCGTATTTCTTTTTCAAATCCTCCATCAAGGGCTTGATCTTGGCCATTTCTCGCATGGAGGCCATGCTTTTTTGGGTCAAGGGCAAGAGCAAAAGCTTGATGATGATGGTCAAGAAGATGATGGCCAGGCCGTAGTTGCCCAAAAAGGAATAAAAAAACTTCAGCAGCCAGAGCATGGGGTGACATAGAAAAGCGAACCAGCCGAAGTCCACCGAGTTGGTGAGCATGGCGTTGCGTTCGTCACCCGCCTTGCCGCCTTTGACCTGCTCCAACAGATTCCACTGCTTGGGTCCGGCGTAAATACGTACTTTTTGCTTGAAGCTACCGCCCGGGGCCAAGGCAATATCCGGGTAAATCAGGCTGGAAACCATGCGCTGGTCGTGTCGAGACTCCAACTTACAAACCGACTCAGGTGTATCCACGGTCACAGCCGCAAAGAGAAAATACTGCTCATTGATGCCGGTCCAAAGGATATTGGGCTTGCCGGTCACCGCCGAGCCAGCCTCGGGCTCGACGTCTAAGACTTCTTCTCCTGCCAGGCACATGGGTTGCCGGGGGGCCATCCGAACACCACCACAACCCGAGCTGACCGGGGCTTCGAAAAAACCGAACATTTCCAAAATTGGCTGTGCCGTCAAGCTGGATTCACCGCGATTGATCAACTCCAAGTCCATCTCAATCTGATAGACACCCTTGCCCAGCGTATAGGTCTTTATAATTGTTGGTATTTCAAGGTTCTCTGGATCTTCGTAACGAAAAGTCACGCGATCGGGTCTGCTGTCCGTTACCTGCCAGTCCGTATAAGCTGGTAACTTAAAAGAACTTTTCTCTCCACCCATCCGAAGCCGAAGCGGCATAAAAAGCTCTTCTTTGGTGGAAACCACATCTTCTAAGTCGCTCTCTTCCAGGCCCTTGCCCTCAATGCGCTCTTTGAAGCCAAAAAGCTTCACATGCTTGAAACTGGCCCCACGTGAGGACAGAATCACCTCAAACTTGTCGTTCTTTAATGAGGCGAGCTGTTCTTCCGGTCGTTCCGTCGGTGGCTTGCTCTCCCCTTCTTCTACCTTGTTGTCTTTGGGCGCAAGCTTGCTGTCTTTGGATTCCTTGTTTGTTCCTGGGTTGTTGGCGCTTGCCACACCGCCATCGACGCTACCAGCCGACGAAGCCCTCGGCTCCATCGGCTCCATGGGTTCCATGAAGACTTGTTGCCAAAGGATCCAAATCCCTACGCAGAGCAGGATGGCTATCAGGGTTCGTTTTTCCATGGTGCGTTTCCCAATCTCTTAGAGAGCGTGCGGTCCGTCAGGGAACCGGATCCACACCGCCTGTGTGGAAAGGATGACACCGACCCACGCGACGCAGGGCCAGCCACAATCCTTTCCAGGCACCGTACCGCCTCAGGCTTTCGATGGCATATTCAGAACATGTGGGATAAAAGCGACACCGCGGGCCCAGCAGGGGAGAAAGGATCACCTGATAGAGCCGAACAAGAAAGATAAGCGGAACACTCATGGCGACTTTTTCTGCCTCCGGTCCAGCCTCGACAGCTCTTCCAACAACATCGTGTACCCGACCTGGTGCCTCACCCGCTTGGGCACCACCACCACATCGGTCGACGCATCGAAGAGCTGCCGATTGCGACGAAACACTTCACGGATGATCCGTTTGATCCGGTTACGCTGCACACTTTTACCGTACTTCTTGCTGACCGCAATGCCCAACCTATTTCTATCCAGTCGATTCGGTCGAGTCAGGATCAAGAGACTACGGGTATGCGTTTTTCGACCGCGTCCCTGCACCCGTAGGTATTCCGGACGCCTGAGTAAGCGCGCACTCTTAGGAAATGACTCGTCGGCGTGGGAAGAACAGGCGTGCTTCGCGTCGCTACTTGTTGCTTGAGAGCAGAATTGCAAGTCGGGCGCGTCCCTTCCGTCGCCGTCGTTGAAGAACTCTTTTTCCACCCTTGGTTGACATGCGAGCGAGGAATCCATGTTCCCGTGACCGCTTCCTTCTGCTGGGTTGATAAGTCCTTTTCACAGCAGACACTCCTTTTCTGCAGCTTCAAATGGCTGCCAATTGGTGCAGCCCGTCCATCGAGCTTCATCCAAAGCCGGCCATGTAAATCACAGCCCCTGATGCCTGTCAAGACGTTTTTTTTCTTGAGCTTTTTCCTTACATTTTTTTCTTAGGTCTTTTTTCTTGAAAATATTTTCCTTCTCTGTTATCGCTTTCCCTCGCTTTGGATGAAAAAGTGAAATCATTGTGTGGGTAACCACTTAATTTCTGTGGAAACATATTCGGATGTTGTTGTTTTATTTATTTATTTTAACTTATCCACATTTGTGGATAACTATATAAATAACGGCGTTTTTCTCCATGCTTCAGTGGGTTTAGCTTCCCGTCTTGGGCTATCATGAAAAGGGGTTCACCGATCATGCAGCAGCAATGGCAGGAAGTGCTGAAGGCAGTCGAGCAACGGGTCAACTCCGCCAGTTTTAACACATGGTTCAAACCCTTGAAATTCATCGAAACGGATGGTGACACGGTCTATCTGGGCGTACCTGATCGTTTCACTCGGGACTGGATCAAAGACCACGGTCTGAAGGACATCATCCAAGAGGAATACTCCAGCATCGGCCCAGAAAGCATCAAGGTGGTTTTGCGTATCGTTGAGATGCCCGAGCGATCGGCGGAGTTGAAGGCGGCAAGACAGGCTGCGGGTGTCGAAGAAAAGCAAGCTGCGGAAAAGGCTTCGGGCCGAATGACCACGGTGGAGGCCATCCGCAAGACGGGTCTCAATCCTCGTTACGTCTTCGAAGAGTTCGTTGTGGGCCCTTCCAACCAATTGGCCTTCGCCGCCAGCATGAATGTGGCGGAGAATCCCGGTGGTGCCTATAACCCTCTATTCCTGTATGGATGGGCTGGATTGGGTAAAACCCACCTGCTCAACGCCATTGCCCATAAGGTT
Organism: Deltaproteobacteria bacterium; assembly: GCA_019314375.1. Taxonomy (GTDB): domain Bacteria; phylum Myxococcota; class B64-G9; order B64-G9; family B64-G9; genus JAFCZJ01. The sequence continues at coordinate 24,248 of JAFCZJ010000044.1, forward strand.
TTTCACGATAACCCGAATGCCCGGGTGCTTTACACCTCAACCGAAACTTTCGTCAACGAGCTCATCCACTCCATTCGCAATACACGCATGGACGCCTTCCGGGAAAAATACCGTAGCAACTGCGATCTCCTCTTGCTTGATGACATCCAGTTTATCTCGGGCAAGGTGCGAACCCAGGAAGAGTTTTTCTATACCTTCAACAGTCTCTACGAGTCCCACCGCCAGATCATCATCACCTCGGATCGCTATCCCCAGGAGATTCCCCAGTTGGAGGATAGGCTCAGGACGCGATTCCAATGGGGTCTCATCGCAGACATTCAGCCCCCTGAGATTGAGACCCGCATCGCAATTCTTCAAAAAAAGGCTGAGAGCGAAGGCTTGGATGTGCCTGACGACGTGGCCATGTATATCGCTTCATCGGTTAAAACCAATGTTCGCGAAATAGAGGGCTCATTGAAACGATTGGGCGCTTTTTCCTCCATGTACGGCAAACCCATCACCATGGATTTTGCCAAGGATGTGCTTAAAGACACCCTTGGCGGCGCATCTCCTTTGTCCATCGAGGACGTACAAAAAGTGGTTTCCTCGTTTTTCAATATTAAGATAGCCGAACTGAAGGGCAACCGGCGTCATCGCTCCATCTCTCGGCCACGGCAGATCTCCATGTACCTCTGCCGCAAATACTTGAATGCCACTTACCCCGACATAGGCAACCGCTTCAATAAGGATCACTCTACGGCCATCAGCGCCGTCCGAAATGTTGAAAAGCTTATGGAAACCGATCCTTCAGTGCGTGAAGCCATCGAAGCTATCAAGCGGCAAATAGGCCTTTAGGGGGCCAAAAAGGCATTCATGGAAAACCCTGTGAAAATATTGGGGAGCACTCGGTGGAAAAAAGGTGAAAAAACCGATCTCCTGTCATATGAACATTTGGACCACAGCTTTTCCACAGTGGCTTGTGCTCATCTTTTCCTTTTGTTAGATTGCCTTGGGCCTAGATCGTGTATTTCACAGCCCCTACTATTACTACTGTCTTTAAATCTTTTAAGGATAAGAACCTTAGTTAAAGAGAAGCATTCCAACAGGAGGACCTGGACATGGAATTTTCAATCCATACTTCCGAACTAACCAAAGGCCTGTATCGAGCTCAAGGCATTGTCGAAAAAAAGACGGCCATGCCCATTCTGTCCAATGTGCTTTTCGAAGCGACAAAAGACGGTAAGGTATCCATCACCGCCACCGATCTTGAAGTAGGCATGACGGGTGAGCATCCGGCTGAGGTGACCAGCGAGGGAAGCATCACCATCAGTGCCCGCCATCTTTACGACATCGTGCGTTCCTTACCCAAGGGGACGGTCACGATAAAAAAAATGCCAAACAACTGGGCGGAAGTTCGTTCTGGCAGCATCGAATTCAAGATGATGGGCATGGCCGCCGAGGACTTCCAGTCTTTGCCTAACTTCGCCAAGGCCAAGCTTTTTGTGGCGGACAGGGTTCAGCTTAAGGAAATGATCGACAAAACTTCTTACGCTGTGTCTTCCGATGAAACCCGCTACAACCTGAACGGTGCCTTCTTGGAGAAGGTGGAAAATAAGCATTTTCGTATGGTGGCCACCGATGGTCACCGTTTGAGTATGTTGGACGCCAAGCTGGTCGAGGACGTGGAAAAAGCTGAGTTCGCTGAAGGCGTCATCATCCCTCGCAAGGGATTGATGGAGATGAAGCGCTTGTTGGAGAGCGAAGAGAGCGAATGCGAGATGGGTCTGGACGGCAACAACTTGGTTTTCAAAATGGCCGCCGTGACCGTGGTGATGCGTCTTTTGGATGGTCAATTTCCTGAATACCGCCATGTGGTACCCGAAGAACAAAAGATAATCATCAAGGTAGATCGCAAGCAGCTTTTGGATAGCCTGCGACGCATCAGCATCTTGTCGTCAGATCGTACCTTGGGCGTTAAGCTGATACTTAGCAAAGAGAGCTTGTTGGTGACCACTTCCAACCCGGATTTAGGTGAGGCCAAAGAATCCCTTAAAGTGGATTACGACGGCGAAGAGATCACCGTGGGTTTCAATGCCCGCTACTTGATGGATGCGCTGGCTTCCATCGATAAGGATCATGTTGATTTTTGCCTGGAAGACGATCTGAGTCCAGGTGTGCTTCGGCCGGCCGGCGAAGATCGTTATACCTGCGTAGTCATGCCCATGCGGATCTGAGTTCCTTCCATTTCAGCTGCACGTGCGCATTCAGTCCATCCACATACAGGGTTTTAGGAATCTCATTACCCAGACCGTCGAGTTGTCGGATGGAATCAACTTGCTTGTCGGTGACAATGGTCAAGGCAAGACAAACCTCTTGGAGGCTTTGCATGTCTTGGCTACCTTGCGATCTTTTCGGGCATCGAATCTTCGTGATTTAATTCATCATGAGGCCAAGGAAGCCGAGCTGTTAGGGGAAGTGTTTGCCGACGAGATACCTTTGAAGATGCGTCTGCGCATCGATGGCAAGGGGCGACAGTTGTGGTTGGGGGACAAGGCTGTGCGCTCTGTGGCTGAATACCTTGGCAGTTTGAGTGTGGTGGCCTTCACGCCTGATGATCTAAGCATGATAAAGGGGGCACCGGCCTTGAGACGACGGTTTATCGACCGAGCTGCCTTTTTGTTTCGTCCGAGTCATCTGCAAGCCGTTCGGGATTTTTCCACCTCATTGAAAGCCCGCAACCGTTTATTACAAGAGGATCGGGCGGGCAAGGATCCGGCCTTGCTTGCAAGCTTTTCGGAACTCTTGGCCGAGGCCGGTTCCAAGGTCAGTGCCACTCGAGCCTGGCTTATCGAAATGCTGTCACCAAGAATTGGGGAAATTCTGAGTTTTCTTTCGGATGGCCACATTCGGGCTCAGCTTCGTTTTCAGGCTGGTTGGAAGCATGACTCATCGTTCAGCAAGGAATCCTTGGCCGAGGCTTTAGACCAAGGATTGGAACGTGATAGACGTCGTGGAACAACCGGCACGGGACCTCAAGGAGATGACCTGGATGTGATTTTGAACCAGGCATCGGCGCGCAGATATGCATCCCAAGGTCAGCAGAGGGCGGTTGCGGTCGCTTTGATGCTGGCCGTGGTGGATTCGGCTGTTTCAAGTGGTGCTGAACAACCGGTGATTCTTTTAGACGATGTATCTTCCGAGTTGGATGCATTGAGGCGAGAGAGGTTGTTTGAAAGAGTGCGCGCTTTCGGTGGCCAGGTGTTGATCACCGCCACAGAGGCCAAGCTGGTTGAGCCAGTCTACGAAAAGGCAGCCCAGGTCTTGACGGTTCACGAAGGCCGAATCGAACAGGCCTCTGGGGGTTTGTGATGGGATTTTGGGACTGGAGCATCGTCATTGGCTACGTGGTCTTTTCCTTGGGCGTGGGCGTGTATTTTGCCCGACGAGCGGGTCGCTCGGTGGAGGATTATTTTTTATCAAATAGATCTTTGCCATGGTGGCTCATCGGTTGTTCCATGGTGGCCACTACCTTCGCAGCCGACACCCCCCTGGCGGTGACCGAAATGGTTCGTGGTGCGGGCATCTGGAAAAATTGGTTTTGGTGGGCCTTGGCCATCAGCCATGTTTTGGCGGCCATGGTTTTTTCCCGGCTTTGGCGCCGGGCCGGAGTCTTGACCGACAACGAGCTGATCGAACTTCGCTACAGTGGTCGCAAGGCCGCTTTTTTGCGAGCCTTCAAAGCCACTTATTTTGCCACCCTGTATAACTTCATCGTCATGGGCTGGGTCACGGCGGCGATGTCCACCGTGCTGTCGGCCTTTTTGGATATCCCCATGGTGTGGGCTGTGGTGGCTTGCATGGCCGTCGCCATTGTCTACTCCATTCTGGGTGGTTTCTGGGGGGTTGTGGTCACCGACATGATTCAGTTTTTGGTGGCCATGGTGGGCTCGGTGGTCTTTGCTTGGATTGCATTGGACGAAGCGGGCGGCATGGATAAAGTGGTTCAGGGCATTCACGACATGGGCTTGTCGGAAGTGTTGGAATTCGTGCCCTCCATGGATGCTCCAACAGAGGTATGGGGGACCTTCTTGGTTTTTGTGGGACTGCTTTGGTGGTCCAGCCACAACGCGGATGGTGGTGGCTACATCATCCAACGAATGATGTCGGCGAAGAATGAAAAGCATGCTCTTTTCGGCACTTTTTGGTTCGCCATTGCCCACTACGTGTTGCGGGTTTGGCCATGGGTGGTGGTGGCCCTGGTCTCCATTGTGCTTCTGCCCGAGTCGGTTGGGGATCGCCAAGCCTACCCTGAACTCATGTCGCGTATTCTGCCTGCCGGTCTCAGGGGTCTGTTTGTGGCGGTCTTTTTGGCGGCCTTCATGTCCACCATAGACACCCACTTGAACTGGGGTGCTTCTTACGTGGTCAACGATTTGTACAGGCGATTCATTCGCAAGGATGCCGATGAGCGGCATTACGTCTGGGTGTCCCGCTGGACTATGCTTGTTTTGGGTATTTTGGCCGCCATCGTGGCATTTTTTCTAAAGTCCATCTCGGCGGCCTGGATTTTTGTTTGGTCCATGGGGGCCGGCATCGGTGCCGTACTCATCTTGCGTTGGTTTTGGTGGCGCATCAATGCCTGGAGCGAAATCTCCGCTTTGGCCACCAGCATCGTGTTGACCGTGGGCTTGCTTTTCTACGAGTCCACTCAATCATTCGTTTTGGTCGTTTCGGATGTTTGTCCTGCCCCCTGGGCAGGCTTGGTACCAAACTGGGTAAGCCTGTCCTTGGAAGTGGAATTGCCCCTGTACATCAAGGCCCTTGTGGTGGTTTTTGGCTCCATGGCGGTTTGGCTACCCGTGACTTTTTTCACTCGACCTGAATCGAGCGAGGTGCTGGACGCTTTTTGTGAACGGGTTCGACCGGGTGGATTCTGGCAGGGACGCAAGATCAGCTCAGGGCTGGGTTTTGCCACGCTGGTGGCCTGGCTGGGTGGCGTGGCAGCCATCTACGGCGGCATGTTCAGCCTGGGGTCTTTGGTGCTGGGGCAACACGCCAATTTGCCTTGGTACGGAGCCCTTTTGATGGTTGGCTCTCTGCTGGTCTTTTTTGGTTTGCGCAGGTCTTTTCGCAGCGATGGGACGGCGATTCAGTAAGGCGTCTTGTAAATGCGCTGACCACCCACGTAGGCATAGAGTACACGCAGGTCGTCTTTGTCCAGCACCAAGAGGTCGGCATGTTTGCCCACCTTGATGGAGCCCAAACGATCGTCGATGCCCATCAATTTGGCCGGGTTGAGGGAGGCGCAACGCACGACCACGTGTAGGGGCAAATCCAAGAATCGCATCATATTGCACACCGCATCGATCATGCTCAAACTGGTGCCGGCCGTACGGCCATCTGTTTTGCGGCGAACCACCCCGTCGTCGCCCAACTCGACTTCGGTTTCTCCCAGCTTACCCTGTTTGGATCCAGCGCCCTTTGGAGACATGGCGTCGGTGATAAGCAAGATGCGATCGGTGCCGAGTAGCTTGTAAGCCATCCTGAGTGCTGTTGGATGAATGTGGTTTTCATCGATGATGAGTTCGGCGTGGATGTTGTCATCGGCCAGGATTGCACCCACCGCGTTGGGCTCTCTGTGGTGAAATGGAATCATGCCGTTGAACAGGTGTGTGGCCAGGGTACAACCCAATTTGATGGCTTCTGTCGTTTGTTCGCAGGTGGCGGAGGTATGGGCCACCGAGGCGATGAGGCCCATGTCTTTTGAGAGCCACTTGATCAGGGCATCGGCACCGGGGAGTTCTGGTGCCAAGGAAACCACACGTAGCCAGCCGTCAGCCGCCACAGCGAAGGATTTGAGCAAATCCAGATCAGGATAAAGCAGGCGGTCTTGGTCTTGGGCTCCGGCCCTGGCTTGGTTGAGGAAAGGTCCTTCCAGATACGATCCCAAAACGCGCGCACCACCACTGCCCTCGGTTGCGGTTTTGGCGATGGCCTGCAAAGCGCGCTTGGTGGTCTCGATGGGCGAGGAGACAAGGGCCAGGCAAAGGCTTGTGGTCCCACCCGCTTCGTGAGCACGACAGATGGCCTTGAGTCCGGCAGGATCAGCACAGGTGGCGTCGAAGCCTCCGCCTCCGTGTACGTGCAAATCGATAAAGCCCGGGCTGAGCACAAAGCCACCGAGGTCCACGGTTTTTTCGGTGGACTCGGGAAGCTTGCCGGAAGGACCTATCCAGGTGATAACACCCTGTTTAACCAAGACAGCGCCGTCTTCCAGCACGCCGTCTTCCAGCACGATCATGCCGTGGGTGAAGGTGATGTCCATGTGAGAACCTATCCCTTTTTCTTATGATTTCAAGACAATCAAACACCACTTTTCCGCATCCGACAGCCTCTTGTCAAGTTGGACAGCAACATGACTTCGTGCTAGCTTGCACCAATGCTTCGAAACCCAAAAACAGACGAATTGACGGATAGTTAACATGAGCGACGGAAACGAAACAAAAGAAAAGATGGCGGCAAAGGCCAAAAGTTACGATGCGGACGATATCAAGGTTTTAGGCGGGCTGGAGGCCGTGCGCAAGCGGCCTGCAATGTACATCGGCACAACCGCTAAAAGTGGTTTGCACCACTTGGTTTACGAAGTGGTGGACAACTCCATCGATGAGGCCTTGGCCGGTTATTGCGACAGCATCCAGGTTATCATCCACACCGACGAACGCATCACGGTGGAAGACAACGGGCGTGGTATCCCGGTGGACCTGCACAAAACCGAAGGCAAGCCCGCGGCTGAAGTGGTCATGACCACCTTGCACGCTGGTGGCAAGTTTGAGTCGGAAGCCTACAAGGTCTCGGGCGGCCTGCACGGAGTGGGCGTCAGTGTGGTCAACGCCTTGAGCGAACAACTCACGCTGGAGATCTGCCGCGACGGAAAAATTTGGCAACAGGAATACGAGCGGGGAGATCCCAAAACATCCTTGACGGCCATTGGCGAAACCAGCCAGACCGGCACCAAGATTACTTTTTTGGCGGATGCTTCCATCTTCGAGCTCGTTGAATACAGTTTCGACGTGTTGAGCAAGCGCCTGCGGGAGCTGTCATTCCTCAACCGGCAGGTCAGCATCAGCATTTTGGATCAGCGCTCGGGCAAAAGCCACGAGTTCCGCTATGAAGGCGGCATCAAGAGTTTCGTCGAGCACCTGAACAAGAACAAGACCGTTCTGCATCCCAACGTGGTTTATTTGGCCGGCGAGCACAACGACGTGGTGGTCGAGGTTGCTTTTCAATACAACGACGGTTTCAAAGAGCAGGTCTTTTCTTTCGCCAACAACATCAACACCATCGAAGGCGGATCCCACATGGTGGGTTTCCGCTCGGCCATGACCCGGACCATCAACGCCTATGCTCAGAAAAATAACCTGCATAAGAATCTCAAGGAAAACCCCAGCGGAGAGGACATTCGGGAGGGTCTGACGGCGGTGGTGTCGATCAAGCTCATGAACCCCCAGTTCGAGGGCCAGACCAAGACAAAGTTAGGCAATTCGGACGTGGAGGGCGTGGTCAAGACCATCGTCTACGAGCAACTCACGGCTTATCTGGAAGAGACCCCACAGGTAGCCAAAACCATCTGCAACAAAGGGATTCAGGCTGCCCGGGCTCGTCACGCCGCCAGGCGGGCTCGTGATATGGTGCGACGCAAGGGTGCCCTGGACGGTTTCAGCCTGCCCGGCAAGCTGGCGGACTGCCAGGAAAGAGATCCGGCGAAAGCAGAAATCTTTTTGGTTGAGGGCGACAGCGCCGGCGGCAGCGCGAAGCAAGGCCGGGACAGGCGCAATCAAGCGATTCTGCCTCTGCGGGGAAAAATTCTGAATGTAGAGAAGGCTCGTTTTGACAAGATCCTGAGTTCGAACGAAATCACGAATATGATCACAGCCTTTGGCTGCGGTATCGGCAAGGAGGACTACAAGCCGGAAAAACTGCGTTACCATCACGTCATCATCATGACCGACGCCGACGTGGACGGCAGCCACATTCGGACCTTGCTTCTGACTTTTTTCTATCGGCAGATGGCGGAGATCATCGAGAGCGGTCATCTGTACATCGCCCAGCCTCCTCTTTTCCGCGTCAAGCGCGGCAAGGAAGAGGTCTACATGAAAGATCAGCGAGAACTTGATGAACACTTGTTGGAAAATGGCGTAAACCAGACCTCGGTGCAAAGCAGCGGCGGCGGCAACGGCGGC
>JAFCZJ010000008.1 GCA_019314375.1 Deltaproteobacteria bacterium
GCCCGAACCCCAACCTCCGGTTGGGACTTCGCCCACGCCCGAACCCCAACCTCCGGTTGGGACTTCGCCCACGCCCGAACCCCAACCTCCGGTTGGGACTTCGCCCACGCCCGAGATTTCGTCTCAGCCGGATGGCCTTTTGACGGAAGATGCCCGGCTGGGCGAAGACGGAGAAATCGTGGATTTGGGCTCGCCAAAACGTGTGCCCGAGGAGATCCGGGCCGATGAGCAGAAGGTGATCATCGAGGACCTCCCGGAGAAACCCTACACCCGTGAATTTAAGGCTGTGGCTACGCCCATCGTCGACGTCAAACAGGCCCGGCCGGAAGAATCCGAGGCGGCCGAAGCTCCCGCCATAAACAAGGCTGGGGTCTTTGATAACGAACCGCCGAGTCAGGAATCTTGGGTTGTATTGGAGCGTAAATCCACCCCCCCACCGGCTGCCGAGCAGGAAGCAAACCCAAGTGGAGACATGAATGCAAGCCCCGCCTCGGAGATCGTCGAGGATATGCTGACTTTGATGCGGCCGAGGCCGGCACCCGCCGAAACCGATCGGCCCGAGTCTGCGGAGGACGCCGGATCAGAGCCCATTTCCCTTGAGAAGAAGCCTGAGCCCATGGCGGAAGATGGCTTCTTTGCGGCGGGAGACAATGACGACATAGATGCCGGAGACGAGGATTTTGAGATGCCCAAGTCCTCGAGCACATGGATTTGGGTGCTCGCCATTCTCGTTGCGATAGGTCTGGGCGCGGGTGGTTATTGGTATCACGTGCAATCCAAGCTCATCGGGAATGTGCCCAAGGTCGACGAGCCCAGGGTCGATGAACCCAAGGTCGACGAGCCCAAGGTCGACGAGCCCAAGGTCGATGAACCCAAGGTCGACGAGCCCAAGGTCGATGAACCCAAGGTCGACGAGCCCAAGGTCGATGAACCACCTCCTCTCCCGAAGGATTCGGCGGATTTCGAAAAGGCATTAAGGGAGGGCAAGGTGGCCCTTGAAGCGGGTGCTTTTGGCAAGGCCATCAAAAATTTAAACCAAGCGTTGAAGATCAAGCCAGGCTGCGACGCGGCCATGGTGGCCTTGGCCAACGCAGAATTTGAACGCGGGAAGTCGGACTTGGCTCTCAAGTGGGCCTGGAAAGCTTTGGAGATAGACCCATCCAATGCACGGGCTTACCTGACCCTGGGGACGATCTACCAAAACCTGGACAAGAATCCCGAAGCCATCAAGTACTATCGGAAGTTCCTGAGTTTGCAGCCCGCAGGCCCCATGGCCCACGAAGTGCGCTTTATCCTCAAACGCCTCAAGTAGGACGGTGCCGGAATCCTCATGCGTGTATTGGGCATCGAAAGTTCTTGTGACGAGTGCGCTGCCGCCATTGTGGAGGACGGGAAGCTGGTTTCCCACGTCATCGCTTCGCAGATTCCAATCCACGCGGTCTACGGTGGGGTGGTGCCTGAGTTGGCCAGTCGAGACCATGTCAAACGGGTGGTGCAGGTGATCGCAGCCACCATGGAGCAAGCAGGCATGGAGTTGAACATGCTGGATGGGGTCGGTGTGACGGCCGGGCCCGGACTCATCGGATCGCTGTTGGTGGGCGTGTCGGCGGCCAAGACCATCGCCTGGGCCTTGGGTAAGCCCCTGGTGGGTGTCAACCATCTGGAAGCCCATCTGCGAGCGGTTTTTATTGAGAGACCGGCACTTCCGTATCCCCACTTGGGCTTGGTGGTTTCGGGGGGGCACACCAGTCTGTTCCGCATGGATGGAGTAGGAAGCATGCGCCTCTTGAGTCGCACCTTAGACGACGCGGCCGGCGAGGCGCTGGATAAGGTAGCCAAGTTATTGAAGTTGGGTTATCCGGGGGGCGTCTTCATCCAGCGGCATGCTCTTGGAGGTGACCCCAAGGCCATTCGCTTTCCGAGGCCCTTGCCCGGCAAGCGTCTGGATTTTAGTTTTTCGGGACTGAAGACCTCGGCCGCGGTGCGGATCAAGCAACATGGTCGTCCGGAGGGCAGCGCAATGGCCGATTTTTGCGCCTCTTTTCAGGAGGCGGTGGTGGACAGCCTGGTCAAGAAGACCATGATGGCCGCGCGCCAAGAGCGATTGGACACAATATTGGTGGCCGGCGGTGTGGCGGCCAACCAGCGTCTTCGAGAAAAGCTGCATGAGGTGGCCGAGGCGGAAGGCATGCAAGTGATTTTCCCGGCTGCTGAACTTTGTACGGACAATGCGGCCATGGTGGCTGCCTTGTCTTCGGCTTACCTGGAACTGGGACGGGACGATGGCCTGGCCCTGGATGCGGACCCCAACTTGCCATGGCCGACCGACTGAATATAAAAAGCCTGCTGGCCAAGCATGGGCTCAGGCCCAAGCGCTCCTGGAGCCAGAATTTTTTGGTGGACCTGGGGGTCCTTGAAGCCATCGCCCTGGCGGCCGAGCTTGATGAAGAAGAAACGGTGGTGGAGTTGGGTGCCGGATTGGGCGCTTTGACTTATTTCCTGGCGCGTGACGCCAAGCGGGTTGTGGCGGTGGATCGGGACCGGGACATGATAGCGGTGCTCAAAAGTGAGTTCGCGGGAAACGAGCGAGTCGAAATCCTGGAGGCGAACGCGGCCAAGCTGGACTGGCCGGTCCTGGTCGAAGGTCTGGGCACAAGCCCTGTTGTGGTGGGCAATTTGCCTTACCACATGGCCACGCCCATCATTTTCCACTTGCTTGGTGCTGGTTCTTTGTTGGACCGCTGGCTGGTCATGGTGCAGCGGGAGATGGCGGTCCGCATGACGGCTCAGCCCGGGGGGCGTGATTTTGGGGTGTTGAGCGTGATGTTGCAGATGGAGGCCGATGTGGAGAATGTGCTGGACGTGCCTCCCGATGCCTTTCTTCCCGCGCCCAGGGTGCACTCTCGGGTGGTGCGTTTTCGGCCTCTGGGAAGGACCAGGCACAAGTTGCGCGATCGGGCTTTGTTTAATCGAATGGTCAAGGGTCTGTTCGCCAAGCGGCGTAAGACTCTGCGCAATGGATTCCGACAGGCCTTCGGCGAAATAGACTTCGCAATGCTGGATGCGGTGATGGAGCGGGCTGAGATCGATCCTGGCTTGCGGGTGGAGCGTCTGTCTTTGGAGGAACTGGCCCGATTGGCCAATGAATTGGCTCAATAGCCTCGTTTTTTAACCGTGGCCATCAAGGACTGCATGTGGGTGTTGACATAGCGGCGGAATTCGTCGGGATCGAGATTCATGTCCTGGAGGATTTCGTTGAATATGGTGTCGAAGCCCTTTAGTTCTTCTTTTCGTAGTTTCATGGCGATCTTGAGCAGGGCCGCCTGATACATGCGTTCCTGTTTTTCTTCCAGATCCATGAAGGCTATCCTCCATATCGATTAACTCTCAAATACGTGACCTTACAATACAATGCCATACATGGGCTGTCAAATCTTTTCCGCTCATCTTGCGGTCTGCCCTAAAGGTCCTTTTTCCATTGACTTTCTGGGTTTAATTACGGTAAAAATGGCCATTAACGAAGTACATGACCAGAATAGCGGTCTGGGGGTTTCTGATGGCCAAAGCAAAGAAAACACCAAAAAAACGTGTAAAAACAGGACCCAAGAAGGCCAGCAAGAAGCCGGTCAAAAAGGTCGCCAAGAAGCCGGCAAAGAAGGCCACCAAGAAGCAGGCCAAGAAGGCCACCAGGAAGCCGGCCAAGAAGGCCACCAGGAAGCCGGCCAAGAAGGCCACCAAGAAGCCGGCCAAGAAGGCCACCAAGAAGCCGGCCAAGAAGGCCACCAAGAAGCCGGCCAAGAAGAAACTCAAGTCCGTCCGGGTTCAGCCGATCAAACCCAAAGCCACTTTCAAATTGCTCAGGAGAGTGGCGGACGTAAAGAAATATGTCGAAGAAGCCAAGAAAAAACGCAAGCGCATTGCATTGGTTCCGACCATGGGTGCTCTTCACGAAGGGCATTTGTCCCTGATTCGGGAGGCCCATCGCCTGGCCCATGTAGTCCTGGTTAGCGTTTTCGTCAACCCCACCCAGTTTGGTCCCGATGAGGACTTGGATCGCTATCCCCGTGATTTAGCAGGTGATCGACGCAAGATCCGCGCTTCTGGTGCGGATGCCATTTTCGCTCCGGATGCGGGCGAAATGTACCCCGATGGTTTTCAGACCGCGGTGGATGTCATGGATGTTACGCGGGACTACTGCGGGGCCTCCCGACCAAGCCATTTTCGTGGCGCGGCCACCGTGGTCGCCAAGTTGTTCAACATCGTGCGGCCGGACATTGCTCTTTTCGGACAGAAGGATTACCAGCAACTGGTCACCATTCGGCGCATGGTTCGGGATTTGAACCAGGATGTGGACATCATCGGCATGCCCACCGTACGGGAAGAAGACGGGCTGGCCATGAGCTCCCGCAACACGCATCTGTCCCCAGCCCAGCGCTTGCAGGCGACATCCATGTTCCGGGGTCTGCGAAAAGCCAAACGCCTGTTTGAGAGCGGTGAGCGGGATGCCGCTGAGTTGGCCGCGGTGGTCTTGGACCTGCTCCGAGAAGAGAGGGATCTGGAAATCGACTACGTGGCCGTGGTGGATCCCGATCGCATGGAGCGCATTCCCGAAGTTGAGCGTGATGGTATCGTGCTTGCGGCAGTTCGGGTTGGCGACGTTCGGCTCATCGACAACATCCGGCTCGGCCCGACCAAATCCAGGCGGCGTTAGGCATGCGTCATTTCAGTTTGATCTTGGCAGCGATTCTGTGGTCAGCGATTGCCTGTCTGGCCTCCTGCGCCCACCAGGACGCCACCCCGACCCAGGTGGAAACAAAGACAGAGCAGCCCGAGGCGGACGCCACCGACGGTTTCAGCGATGAAGAGCTTCTCGAAGTCGGCAAGGCGTACAACGCCAGGGGCGAAAGCGAAAAGGCTGTCAGGGTGCTGAAAAAGGCCGTGGAGCGCAAGGCCGATTGGGCTCCGGCCCTCTATCAGTTGGGACTGGCCTTCTCGCGCCTGGAGAGAATCAAAGAGGCCACTCAAGCGCTCAGCCAAGCCTACAAATTGGCACCTGAGCATCTGGAGACGGCTTTATTGCTGGGCATGGCCTTGGACCTGGCCGGACAGCCGGCCAAGGCCCTGAAGGTATACATGGGGGCTGCCAGGGTCCACCCGAACAACCCGGAACTGCTGCATGAGATAGGGGTGACGCTGCTCATGCTCAACCAGGGCCAAGCCGCATTGAAAGCACTGGTCAAGGCCGTCAAGCTCAAGCCCAAGGACGCCGAGTTGATGGGCGATCTGGGCTATGCTTTCATGGTCTTGGGCAAGCAGGCCAAGGCCGAAAAGGTCTTGCGTCGCGCCCTGGCGGCCGATCCCAATCAAGTACCGGTGCAGATGAATCTGGCCCGGGTGCTCCTGACCCAAAAGAATTTCAAAGAAGCAACAGATCTGTTAATCGCCGCAAGTCGTCAGGCACCTAAGCAGCCGGCCTTGTGGACCCTCTTGGCCTTGGCCCAACTACGCGCCGGCCACATGCCCGAAGCCGAGCAGGCCGCCTCCCAGGCCATCAAGTTGGCACCCAAATCCGCCCGCGCCCATTTCCTACAAGGCGCGGCCCGAGACGCCCAGGGCAAACTCGCCGAGGCCAGAAAAGCCTTCGAGCAAGCCTTGGCCCTAGACCCCCAGCTCAAAGAAGCCAGCCGCTGGCTGAAAGACCATCCGGTCAAGTAGTTCTCGCCCTCGCACCCACTGACTCAGGCCCCGGCTAAGGCATCCATAAGGTCCGAATGCAACGGTCCGTTTGAGGCGAGGGTGTTGCCGCCGCTGCCGTCGAAGGGGCTGCCGTCGATTTGGCTTACTTTGCCGCCGGCTTCCTGGACGATGAGGGCACCCGCGCAGACATCCCAGGGGAAGATGCGTAGTTCCCAGTAGCCGTCTAATCGGCCGCAGGCTGTGTAAGAGAGATCGAGTGCGGCGGAGCCGCCTCGGCGTACGCCTCGGCATTGCATGGTTAAGGCGGCGAAGCGTTCGAGGTTGGTTTCCGGTTGTTCGCAGCGATCGGCGGGGAAGCCGGTGGCCAGGAGGGACTGGGCCAGTTGCCGGGTGGGGCTTGTGTGGATGGCCTGCTTGTTGAGTTTGGCACCCTGACCGATGAGGGCCTCGAAACGTTCGTTTCGAAGGGGATCGTGGATCAGGCCGAGGAGAGTCTGGCCCTTGGCTCGCAGGGCGATGGTCGAGCAGAAGGCCGGGTAGCCGTGGGCGTAGTTGGTGGTGCCGTCCAAGGGGTCGACCAGCCAGATCAAGGGGGCGTTTCGGTCGCTTTGGTTGGCGGTTTCTTCGGCCAGGATTTCGGCTTTGGGTAGGGCTTTTTGCAGGATGGGCAGGATGGCTGCTTCCGAGGCTTGATCGATTTCGGTGACCAGGTCGTAGCGGCCCTTGTGAGAAACCTGCCGGGCTTGTCGTAGGCCGTCTAGTTGGATTCGGGCGGCTGCGTCGGCGGCCAGGTGGGCTGCCTGCATGGCTGCTGTTAGATCACCCGCGCTGAGCATCAAGTTCGTCGCCTGAAGACGAGCGACAGGCCAAAGAGGACGGCCAAGAAGGAGAGAGACATGCCGCCGAAATCTTGTGTCCCACAGCCACAGCCCAGTTCGCCGTCTTCGGCACCGGGCCCAAAGTCGTATGCCGGATCCGGCTCCAGGTCCAACTCGATCCATTGATCCGCTTCCAGCACGAATTCTTCACCCTGATGATCCAAGTAGCCTTCGCGACTGGCGCCCAAGAAGTATCTGCCCGGGGGCAGATCCAGGATGTCGAATCGGCCGTCTGAGTTCGTGCCGTCGCTTTTTTGGAAGAGACCGTCGCCGGTGTAGACGCTGACCCGCGTGCCTGAGGCCGTGCTGCTGGTCGTGCCGCCATCTCCGTCGTCCGCCAGGAGGCGAACCACGCCGCGCACCATCCAGGTGGGATCGGTGGTGCTGCCCGAACCCGACTTGCGCAGGGCCCAGTTGAGACTGCGATCGCCTGTCACCAGCACGTCGATCTGTACGTCGCTGTCGTAACCTTCGTGTTGGGCGCTCAAAGAAAGCAGCCCGGCCGGCACCGGTGTCAGGGTGTAGGCGCCGCCAAGATCGCTGGAGCCCGTGACCGCTGCGGCTTGTCCATGAAGGGTGATCGTGGAGCCGGAGCGATCCAGAGGGTTGTCGCTCAATCCCACCACGCCTTGGAGTTGGTACATGTGCGGCGCGGCGGTCAAATTGTACGACAGGACTGGCGGGGTCTCCAAGGTGACGACCACCGCCAGTTGTTCTTGCATCAAGTAGCGATGGCCGATGGCACGGAAATCGTAGCTGCCGGGTGCAAGGGCCAGTTGGAAACTGCCATCGGCGGCGCTGACGGTTCGAGCCTGGTTCTCATCTTCTTGCCGGGCCAAAATAAACACGCCGGCGCAAGCCACGCCGCCACACTGGGCGTTGCCGCTGACCAAGACCTGTCCTTCGCCGGGCGGATCCAAAGAAAAGTCTCGCTGGGCGTCAATCGTCAGGTCCACCTCCCCCGAACTCTGCCCCCTGAGGCCGGCGGCCCCGCAAGAGATGCCGTAGTGACCGATGGGGATGTTGGCGATGCTGTAAGCTCCGTTGGCGTCCGTCGTGCCCACGATGTCCGTGCCCCGAACCAACAAGGTGGCACCGGATACCGGTGCGTCGTTTTCACTGCGGCTGACGGTGCCGCTCAGGGTAGCCGCATGGGCATCGGTGGCGAGTAGCCACAGCACCAACAGGCCGAATGGCAAGACCTTCATTCTCATACCCATCATTCTGCTGCATCTGGGAGATGGATTCCAGCAGAAAGCTCAGACTCTCTTTTGCGGCAGGTCGGACTTGGATGCCATCTTGCGCCGATAGAGAACAAAGCCCATCAGTGACATGGCACCAAGCGCTACGCCGATGAGGGTGCCCAGGGTGGGATCCAGGCCGAGGCAGCCGTTGGCTCGGCTTTCGACCAGAATGTAGGTGATGGTCATGGTGGTCATGAAGGTGGCGGGCAGGGCGGCCATAAGCCACCAGGCCTTGGGTGAGCGTCTGGCCAGGAACACGGCCGCCGCCCATAGCGTGACCGCCGCCAGGGTTTGATTGGCCCAACCGAAATAGCGCCAGATGATTTTGAAGGGGATGAAGTTCAAGGCCATGGAGCTGGCGAAGAGAGGCAGGGCGATGAGATAGCGGTTGCGGATTCTCTTTTGCGGTAATTTCAAGTAGTCAGCGGCGATGAGTCGGGCCACCCGAAAGGCCGTATCGCCGGAGGTGATGGGCAGCACCACCACCCCCAGGATGGCCAAGAACCCGCCGAATTGGCCCATGGTGCCGGTGCAGATGGTGTGTACCACCGTGGCCGCGTTGCCCTCGTTCAGGGCTTCAGCCAGGCCGGCCACGCCACCGTAGTAGCCTTGGGCTGCCGTGGCCCAGACGAGGGCGATGAAAGCTTCTCCGATCATGGCCCCATAGAAAACCAGGCGCATGTGCTTTTCGTTCTTCAAACAGCGAGCCATCATGGGGCTTTGGGTGCCATGGAAGCCGGAGATGGCACCGCAGGATACGGTGATGAAAATGAGGGGCCAGGCTGGAAGCTCTTTCGGATGCAGGTTGGCCAAGGTGAACTCAGGGACTTGGATTTGTCCCGAGAAAATGGCGATGGTCAGGCCGCCCACCATGACCAATAGGGCCACGGCAAATACGGGATAGATGCGTCCGATGAGCTTGTCCACCGGCAAGAGGGTGGCCACCACGTAGTAGGCGAAAATGCAGGCCATGACCAGCCAGAGCCACATGGGCTGACCGGAAAAAGAGCTACTCAGCCAGGCGGTGGCTCCGTCGCCGAAAAGCTCGCCCACGGTTTCCGGTGGAACAATCTTGACGATGAGGGCTGCCGGACCCTTGACGAAGACCGTACCCACCAACACCATGAGCAGCAGAATGAAGAAGGTGGCCAGGTGGCGGGGGATTCTGCCCAGGTAGTGACCGATGAGATCGGGTAGGCCCGCACCCTTGTTGCGGATGGACATGGCACCGGAGAGAAAGTCGTGGACCGCGCCGCCGAAGATGGCGCCGAACACCACCCACAGAAAAACCTGCGGTCCCCAGAGGGCACCCATGATGGGACCGAAAACAGGACCCAAACCTGCGATGTTAAGAAGTTGCACAAGATAGACGCGCCAAGTGGGCATGGCCACAAAGTCCACACCGTCAGCCATGGTCTGGGCGGGGGTGGCCCGATGGGGATCGGGATGCACGGGCCTCGTCACCCACTTGCCGTAAAAGAAATAGCCTGCCACCAGCAGAATTAGGCCGGTGAGGAAGATCCACATGGTCGCTCAAGCCTCCTTGTGAGTACAGGTGGTTGCGTTAGAGGGCGGTCGTTCTCATCGGCGCTTAGAGAAAATGAGTTTTTCCGCATTGGTTACATACAGTTTTTCTAGCACGTCCTCCGGCAGATGGATGCCGTCTACGGTCCACATGCCTTGAATGGGTGTTGGGTGATCCATGTTTTTGTGATCGGTCTCGAAATATTCGCGATGGGCCATCAAGAAGCGATCCGCGTCTTTTTCTTCATCGGGCCAAATGGACAAAGAGCCGAGTTGATAGCCCGAGGGGCTGATGATGATGTCGGTGCCGAAAAGAATGCGATCGGCATGCTTGATGAAAAAGGCTCGAACTTCGTTTGCGGGATGGCGGCCGAATTCTCCGATGCGGGCCGAGGTGTCCACGTAAAGATTGGGCTGTTTCTCCAAGAGGCGATCCACCGCCTGGAGATCCTCGGGCATGTTGGCCAGGTGGATGCCCAAAAAGGTGGTCTTGGGGTGGCGGGCCAACAGGCGATCCCTGGCTTCCATCAGGGTTTTTCTGCTGGGATGATCCGAATCCGAAAAAGACCAGGATGGGGCAAAGAGCAACTCAAAATAGCGTTCGTTGGTGAGATCCGGGGCGTCAAAGAAGGTCACCGGATCGCCCGTGTGCAGGGCCACCACGGCGCCAGTCTCGGCAGCCCGGCGCATGATGGGATCCAGGCGCGGGTCGTCGACGGCCATGAATTTGCCCTGGATATCCCGTACGCCCAGGCCCAGGGCTTTGAAGATCTTCAGGCCGGAGGCGCCTCGCTTCATAGCCTTCTGCAGGCGATCCGCCTCTCGCTCGGCCCAGCCCGGCTCGTTGACGCCTGTCCAGTCCAGGTTGCAAAAATAGGCAAATTTGTCTCCCAGGCGGTCGCCCAGGGCAGCGGTGGCCGCGAATCGGCGGCTGCCATATGGGCCCGCGCTTTTCACGCAGAATCGGTCGATGCCGTTGCGCTCGAAGAGATTCAGGGCCCGTTCTATGCTTTGGGCATCCGGGCTCAGATGGACATGGGAGTCGGTGATGAGCCGCAGGCCGGCCGCAGCCGGTGCTTTTTCGGTGGCTGGGTTTGAATCCTGGCAGGCGATTGAAAACACGATGAGCAGCAGGGATCCGATCGACTTGGACAGGCGGTAAGTAGGCATGATCGCATCATAGCTCAGTCGAAGGCTTTGTGGTAGAGTCAGCTCTTCGATGAGAATTATGGAGGTGTTGTGATGGTTCGTAAAATTGCTCTATTGGTGGCTTTTGCTTTGATGGGCCTGTTGGCGCTGACCCAGTGTGACGGAGGGACGGATTTGGTCCAGGCGGCCTGTGCGGCCCATGAGGACTGTCCTGCCGGCAACATTTGTAATTTTTTCCAGAGCCGCTGCATGCCCGGTTGTCTTGATCACGAGGACTGCAAGCGGGGCGAAATCTGCAACCCTTATACGTCCCAATGCATCATCGGTTGTTTGGACAGCTCCGAATGCGAGGCCGACGAGATTTGCTCTGCCTACACAGGCCAATGCATCGTGGGTTGCGATGGGGACGAGGATTGCGAGGCCGGCCTGGTGTGCAGCATGGCCACGGCTCGTTGCGTGGACCCAGGCGTGGTCAGCTCCGGCTGTGAAGCCGATGCGGACTGTGACTGGAACGAGGTCTGCGATGCGGGCGAATGTGTTTGGGCAGGCCCAGTCTGCCGCAGCGACTACGACTGTCGTCGGGACGAGGTTTGCGTCGAGGGTTGGTGCGAGAGCGCCATCGAATGCAGCGTCGACGGCGACTGTGAAGATGGCTATCACTGCCAAGATGGAGCCTGTCTGCTCATCGAGCCGGATTGCAGCGTGGATGAGGATTGTTTGGCCGGTCAGCAATGTGTCGGTGGCCAATGCGAACCCATCCCGGGTTACTGCGATGGAGATGAAGACTGCGCCGAAGGCGAGGTCTGCAATTTAGACAGCAACACCTGCGAAGAGGAGTCTTCCTTCGGTTGTCAGTCGGATGCGGACTGTCCGGCGGGACTGACTTGTTCTTTCGGTTTCTGTACCGGCTGCTCCGATGACGCGGACTGTTTTCCCGGGCAGAGCTGTCTCTTCGGGGCTTGTATCGGCACGGCCAATGCCTGTGAGGGCGTGGAATGTCCCGATGGCGAGATTTGTAATCCCAACACGGGTATCTGTGAGACCGCGACGGTGGAATGCACTGTGGACGGAGACTGTGAGGCAGGATTCCACTGTGACGCGGGCCATTGCCTGCCTGACGGCGGCTGTAGCTCGGATGCCGACTGCGCCGCCGACGAGCGTTGCAATACCGATTCCGGCGAATGCGAGCCAGACACGGGTTGTCAGGACATCACGGATTGCGCATTTGGTTTGCAGTGCATCCTGAACTTCTGTGTCGGTTGCGACAGCGATGCACAGTGCAAGCCTGCTGAGCAGTGCCTGATGACTGCTTGTGTGCCCCGCTGGGGTGGAGATGCCTGTGACGATGTGACCTGCGGAGCCGACGAGCTTTGCGATCCGGAAACGGGTCAGTGCTACCCGGCCGACGGCAAATGCACCGACGACGAAGACTGCCGGCCGGACATGGATTGCGGCGTGCTGGGTTACTGTTTGGGCTGTGAAGAAGATGCCCAATGTCGCTCCGGGCAGCGTTGTCTGCTGGGGGCCTGTGTGCCTTTGGGCTCCTGAGCGCAGTTTGCCTCTATGCCGCCCGTCGTGGTAGTTGGAGGTGATTTTTGGAAACCCGAACTTAAGGGGTATGTCATGAAATCTCGATTGGTTGTGTTGGCCCTGATGACTAGTTTTATCCTGGCCGCGGTGCCTGTCGCCAAGGCACAGAATGATACCGTTGTCGTAGCGGTTTTTATGATGGAGAGTCGGGGATCGGGTCTCAAGGCAGATGAGGTGGTGAACCTGACCGATTATTTGGCCACCAGGATGGGCGAGGGTGGGGAGCTTCAGATCATTCCTCGGGATGAAATCAAGAAGCGCCTGGTGCAGGCGAAGGCCGATAGTCACAAAGAATGCTACGACACCAACTGTCAGATTCAGTTGGGTCGTGAGTTGGCCGCCCAGTACTCCATTTCGACGAAGATTGGTCGGGTGGGAAAGCAGTGCCTGATCACGGCTCAGATATTCGATCTCAAGAGTTCCACCATGATCAAGGGCGTGACGGGTCGTGGATCCTGCGATCCGGATCCCCTCATCGAATCGATCGATATGTTGGCCGACGAGATCAGGAAAGAAATCATAAGCGATCTGAAGAAGGCTGCGTCGGTGGAGAAACCGCCGGTGGTTGAGCCTGATCCCATCGTGGAGAAACCCATCGCCTCGCCTCCTCCGGTGGTGGAAGACAGCCCCGTGGTGAAAGCTGCCCCAGGTGACGAGCTGCCGCGGTTTTTTGTCGGTGCCGGCATCGGCGTGACGAACATGAGCTGGGTGGACTCGGAAGCCGATGCGGACACTTTTGCCGGCTTGGCAGCTTATTTGGACTGGCGGATCGGCAAGGGCTTCATGCTGGGCTTTGCCCTCGACCTTGAGTTTTTGGATAAGGACTTCGGTACCGTGTCGACCCAGATTGGCTTTTTCGATTTGATGATGCGCCTGGGCTATTTGATCCCGGTCGCCAACAACAAGGTTTTGCTTCATCCCTATGGCAGCTTCGGTTTCGCCTCTCTCGTATATATGGACATAGAGGAAGCGGACCCCATTACGGGTTTTGCCCTGGGTGCTGGTTTCGGGGTTCGTTGGATGCTCTTGTCCTGGCTGGGTCTGTCGGCCGATTTGGGCATCGAATACGCCACGTGGATTCCGCCCGATGACGATGCTGATACCGAGGGTTCGCTGAATGTGAAGTTTCAGATCGGCGCCAATTTCGCGTTCTGATTCGCTGCTGTCTTTTTCCTTCCCCCCTTTCAGTTTGCTCTCTTGAGTCCGCCCGACCCCTCGGGTAGGATCTCGAACCATGGTCAGTTACCGCTGGATCGGCAAACACGGGATGCATTTGGCCGACGAGGACGCCATGTCCGGTCGGGCTCGTTTTCCGGCCGATCACATGCCCGAAGATTGTCTGTGGGTGGCCCTGGTAGGTGCCGAGCGTGCCCCGGCCCGATTGGCGGCGGTGGATTGTGGGGCGGCCCGGGCTATGTCGGGCGTGGTGGATATCTGTCTGGCCGACGATTTGCCTGGTTCGGGTCACTTCGGCGTGCATGGTGATGATCATCCTCTTTTGATTGGCGGCGCTGTGGGTTACGCGGGCGAGCCTTTGGCCATGGTCACGGCCAAGAGCCCCGAGATCGCAAGGCGGGCGGCTGCGGCTATCCTGGTCACTTTGGAGCCCGGCTCGACCGCGGGTAATCATGCCGAGAAGGAAGGGCTGCACAGTCGGTTTTCGTGTGGAGAGGTGGCGAAGGCTTTGGATAAGGCCCATCGGGTTTTCGAACGCGAGTGGCATGTCGGCGAACCCGCGATACAGCCTTTGGCGGATACGCCCGCGGTGGTTTGGCCCGACGGTCGGGGCGGTCTTGAGCTCTTGGCTCGCAGTCGTTGGGTGCAGCGCGATGCGGCCTTGCTGGCTCGGGTCTTGGGAATACCTCCGGAAAAAGTGAGGCTGCGTTGTGAGCGGGTTGAGGGACCTTGGCCCGCGCAGGAGGATTTGGGCAACATGCTGCGGCTTGGCCTGGCCTGCCTGCGGGTCGGCGCGCCCGTGCGCCTGGTTCCTGACAGGAACAGGGTGTGCGGATCGAGACAGGCCTCGGTGCATGTCACGACCGGGGTGAACCGGTCGGGCAAGCTCGTGGCTTGTCGCATCCGCTGCCAACTGGACGGAGGGGCTTATCTTTCAGGGGCTCAGGCCTATCTGGACCTGTGCATGGCGAATTTGCTTGGGCCCTATCGACTGGAGCACGTGGAAGTCGAAGCTGGGGTGCTGCCCAGTCATTCGGGTGCATACCCCGATCCGCACATCTGGCATGGGGCCATGCTGGGGGTGCCCTTGGAGCAGCATTTGGACTGGATGGCGCGGGAATTGGGCCGGGACCCTCTTGCCTGGCGGCAGTCCTTTGTGCTGAAGGTGGGTGACTTCGACGCCCTGGGACAAAAGGTGGAAAGGCCTCATGGTGTCGAGGGCGTCATTCGTGCCGCGCGCCGCTCCAAGGCCTGGCGACACCGAAGCAGGCGACGGCGGGATGCCTCGGCGCATTTGTGCTGGGGACAAGGCGTGGCCTTGGCGCGCCAAGAGGCCGGTAGCCAAACGGAACCGGCTCGCATGATCCTTGAGCTTGGGGCTGACGGTGTTTTGCGTTTGCTGTGTGGACGTGGCCAGTTGGGCCATGGTTTGCAAGAGGCGCTTCGGCGGGCGGCCGCCGATCGTCTGGGCATGGATCCTGGTCTCCTTGTGATTCCGCCCGCCGATAGCCAGGATGCGTCGGCCGCCGGACCGGCCTTGAGTGCCTCTTCGAGCTGGCGCCTGTTGAGCGCTTTTCTTGATGGCGCGGACAAGCTGGAAGCTCTGTTGGCCTTGCTGGCTCGGGATATGTTGGGCTGGGGGCTGGAGGCTGTGAAGCTGGATGCTGGGATGCTTCGGCAGGCCAAGCGGGAGGCGAGCCTGGAGCAATTGGTCGGTGCCGAGGGGTTGCGAGTGGAAGGTCGAGGCGAGGCACCGCCACGGGGTCGTGGCGCATACGCCCTGAGCATGGCGAGAGTCTGCGTCGATGAACTCAGCGGGAGGCATCGACTCTTGTCTTTGGAGACCTGGTTGGATGTGGGTCAGGTTTTGTCTCCCGATAGCCTGGCGCGCCATCATGCCCTGGCTTGTGAGATGGCCCTTTGCGCAGGCCAAAACCTGGCACATCCAGATGAGAGATGCTCGGCACCCGATGCATTGCGTCTGCATCCCCTGCGGACGCGGGATGCGGAGGGTCCCTTCGGTGCCAGGCCCCTGGGCGCGGTTTTGTTGCCGGCTGCTGCCGCTGCGCTGGCCGCGGCTTTGGCCGATGCGCTCCACTCAGAGCCGGGACCGGAGGGCTCGAAATGATCCCGGTGCGCATGGAGCTTGATGGCAGCGAGAGCCTTTTCGAGGTCTCAAGAGGTGAACGCCTGGTGGATACCTTGCGCAGCAGGGCAGGGCTTGTCAGCATCAAACAGGGTTGCGCACAGGGTCGCTGTGGGGCTTGTACGGTTTTGTTGAATGATCAACCCGTGGCGGCTTGCCTGGTGCTGACTTTGCAGGTGGACGGGCAACGGGTGGATACCCTGGAGGGCCTGCATGCGAGAGGCCTGCTGAGGGATCTCCAGGAAGCCTTGATTGAAGGGGGCGCGGTGGCCTGCGGACATTGTACGCCGGGTATGCTATTGGCGGCACATGCCGTACTGATGCGGTTTTCACGTCCAAGTCTGAAGCAGATCCGGGAGGGGCTGGAAGGCAACAATTGTCGCTGTGGCTGTAAAGGGCGTATCGTGGCGGCTGTGCGCAAGGCAGCTTTACGCAGGGCGAGCCAAGGGCGTTTGAATCCGCCCCGCGGCGTTAAAGTGGTCAAAGATGGGTACTGATAAGTTCGTGTTTTTGCCAAGGAGCCAAGGAGGATCTTATGGAGCCAGGAAGTGGAGATGTTCGGAGCATCGCGAAAAAGCTGCATCAGTTGGTCGAGCAGGATGAGTCGGGCGCGTTGGTGCTTGTGATCACGAGCACGGGGTCGGCCCCCGGCAAGGTGGGGGCCAAGATGTTGGTGCTGCCGGACGGGAACATCCATGGCACCATCGGTGGCGGCGTGGTCGAGGCTCGCGTCATCGCCGATGCCTTAGACGCCATCGAAGACGGACGTGGGCCCCGTACCTTCGACTACGATTTGGAAAAGCTGGGCATGACCTGTGGGGGCGGTATTTCGGTCTACGTTGAACCCATTGTGCCTCCTCGCTCGGTGATCATTTTCGGCGCGGGTCATGTGGGTAGTGCCTTGGCAAGACTCATGAGCACCCTGGACTGTCGGGTGACCGTGGTCGATGATCGGACGGATTGGGCCAGCGAAGAACGGTTGCCCGAGGTCCATCGGGTGGTGCAGTGTGCCTTCACCGAGTACTTGCTTGAGGAGCCTCCGGGCCCCCTCGACCATGTGATCATTGTCACCCGTGGGCATGAGCATGATCAGCACGTGCTTGAGCAGGTGATAGAGCAGGATGTCGCGTATATCGGCATGATCGGTTCGCGGAACAAGGCCAAGGTTGCGCTTGACGCCTTGCTGGACGCCGGTGTTGAGAGGGAGCGGCTTGAGAAAGTTTGCACCCCCATTGGTTTGAATATCGGTGCGGTCACGCCGGTTGAGATAGCTATCGCCGTTGCCGCGGAACTCATCGCGTTATGGCGCAAGGGTATGTTGGAGTCGGGGCGGATGTCCGACAAGGGCAAAAAGAATCGCAGCAAGGCCAGGTGAGTATGGGCGCCCCCCTGGGCTTCGTTCCCCTCGATCAATTGGAAGACGTCTGCGAGTTGTTGTCGGCGGACGGTCCATCCGTGCACCTGCTCGGAGGTGGCACCTCACGGCCCATCGCTGATTGTTTGCTTTTGGTGGATCTGCAGCGGGTGGAAGCCCTCGGCGGCCTGGGCGAAGATGCCCAGGGGCGGCTGCACCTTGGAGCGACCTTGCGTTTGGGGGAGGTGGCCAAAAACGAAATCTTGCGCAGGCGGGCTCGTCTTTTGGCCCTGGCATGCGGCCAGTTGGGGCACAAGCAATGGAGACGCAGAGCCACGCTGGCGGGGGTTTTGATAGGGGCTGGGTCCTCCGGCGGATTGTGGCCGGCCCTGGACTGCCTGGACGCGGTGGCGGTGTTGCGCTCGCGGGATGGGGGGCGCAGCTTGGCGATCCGGGGCAGCCAGGCGCGTGAATGGCGTGCCCTATTGACCCCGGACGAGCTTGTGGAATCCTTGCGCGTCCCGATTCGTCGTGGCCGGCAATTGAGCTTGCATGCTGTGAACGATGGAGGCCGCGGGCCAATTTTGGCTCTATTGGCCCGGCGTCACCGGGATGGATCCTTGTCCAGGGTTCGTATCGCTTTTGGGGGTGGACCGGAGTCCGACCTCGCCCGGGAGGCGGAGGCTTTGCTGACCGAAGGGGCCATCGATGAGGCGCGAGTCCTGTCTTGGGGTCGGATGCTCCTTGATGCATGGCCTGGGGATGGGGTTCGTCAAGTGGTGGGTGAAGTCCAACAGGGTCTGCTGGCCCACGTGGAGCACATGCGTGTCTTGCGCCTAAGGCGTCGCCGTCGGGCGAAGAGGAGGGCGGGATGAGCCTGAAGGTGGCGGGTGTTGTGTTGGCGGCAGGCCTTTCTACTCGCATGGGGAAGTCCAAGGCTTTGCTCAAGGTGGGCGACAGCGTTTTTCTCGACAGCATGGCCGAGGCTTTGCGACTTGGGGGGTGTGATCCGGTCTTGGCGGTGGTCTCTGGAGACCTCGTGCCCATCCGTCAGGCATGCAGCCTTGAGGGTGTGAGGCTTGTGTCCAATCCGCGCCCTGAAGGCGGGCAGATTTCCTCATTGCGCTGTGCGATGCGGGCTTGTCCGGATGCAGGGGGATGGCTCGTGGTTTTGGTGGATCAGGGGCAGGTGATGCCCGAGAGCGTTTCGGTCGTGCGGCAGGCCCTTGATAAACGGGCAGTTGCCGTGGCGCGGTATCAAGGACAATTTGGGCATCCCACGGCTTTTGGCTTGGCCTTGGCTGAATCGCTGCTCGGTCCCGAGGCCGATCAAGGTGCGCGCCGGGTGGTTGAGGCGCAAGCGCGGAAGGACCAGGTGGCCTATGTCGATGTGGACGATCCAGGGGTGACCCGCAATTTGAATCGGCCGGAGGACTATCGGGATTTTCTCCAAGACCTGTTGGATAGTGAAAAATGAGCGAATCCGACCGGCTGCCCATGGCCCGGCCATTGCTCAGTCTGGCCTGTGCTTATGGCCTGGGCCTGGTTCTGGGGACCCTGTGGCCTCAACCCGGATGGCCGGTTTGGGTGCTGGTGGCCATGGTGGGTCTGTTGACGGTTCTCCTGGCCTGGAGCCGGCGCGGGGGCGTCTTGCGGATTTATCTGTGGTTGGCCATCGTGATCTTGTTGGGATGGCAGGCCTTGTCTGCTCCGCGCCTCGCGATGACCTGGCCTGAAGGACGCGTGCGCCTGGTCGGTCGTGTCATCACGCAACCGGAATACCAGGCGGCGGGACTTCGTTTGGATCTCCAGGTCGAAGCCCTGGCGAAAGCAGGTGAAGAGCTCGAGGCATGGCCCGCGCGGGTTCAGTTACGCATCGAAGACGCAAAGGCTTGCCCCCTCTTGGGACGCGGGGACCGTTTGCGGTGGATGGGGCGGCTGCGTCCGCCCAGGCACCGGCAAAACTTCAGGCGGCCGGATCCGGCTGAAACCCAGGCCCGTCGCGGCATTCAGGGCCTGGCCTGGGTTGAGAACTGTGACCAGGTATTGGTCGATGAGCGACCGGCCGAGATGGATCCCATGCGCTGGGTCCAAGTCTGGAGGCAGCAACTTCGAGACGCCATACGCTCAAGGCAGGCGACGACCGAGGCCAGGGCCTTGGTGATGGCTTTGAGCCTGGGCGACGCCAGCGCCGTGCCCGACAGTCTTCGGGAGGACTTTGCCCTTTCTGGTTTGGCCCACCTTTTGGCCATCTCGGGCTTACATTTGGGCTTCGTCTCTTTGGGGCTTTATGGATTGCTGCTCTTTGTCCTGATCCGTGTTCGGTCCTTGGCGTTGCGTTTCGATGTGCGGGCTGTGGCGGCCGGGTTGGTGATTCCGGCGGTGCTGATACTGACTTTGTTGACTGGAGCCCGCCTGCCCACAGTGCGTGCAGCAGCCATGGTCTTGGCATTTTTGCTCGCCGTCATCATGAGGCGCCGGGTGGACCCTTTGCAGACGCTGGCCGCGGCGGGATTGTTCATTCTGGCTCTGTGGCCCGGTTCGCTTTTCGAGCTTTCTTTTCAGTTGAGCGTGGTTGCTGTTTTGGCGGTGGTGATCTTGGCACCCGCCTTGGCTCGTCGATTGCGCGTCCCCTGGGGTGGCGTACTGGATGGACCCTGGTCCAGACGCGTGCTGCACAGGGCCTTACAGCTCCTTGTCGTGACCCTGGCTGTCACCTTGGGTACCGCGCCCCTGGTGGCGCGGGCCTTCCATCAGGTGAGCCTGGTGGGACTGGGGGCCAACCTGCTGGCGGTGCCTCTGTGCACCTGGGGTATTGTCCCGCTGGCGTTAACGGCCGCGGTACTTCAACCGCTGAGCGATGGCCTTGCGTCAGGACTGCACCACGTGGCTTTGTCTCTCAGCGATGTCTTGGCATCCATCGCCACCGGGGCTTCGTCGGTGCCGGGTGCCAGTTTGGGCATGAGTCCGGGCAGTCTGGACGTCTTTCTCTGGTATGCCAGTTTGGGGGCAATCCTATGGGGTTGGCGCTTCCGCTGGGGTCGACTGCTGGCGGTGGCCGGCTGCCTGATTTTGGTGGCATCAAGTTTGTGGGGGCGATTGGGACCGGCGGAAAGAGACCGGCTGGAGCTGGTCATGCTGGATGTGGGGCAGGCAGAGTCCATTTTGCTGCGCTTACCCGATGGACAAGATTGGCTCGTGGATGGGGCAGGGCGCTACGGTGACTACGATGCAGGAAAAGCGATCCTGGTGCCTGCGCTTTCCGCCCTGGGTGTGCGACGTTTGGATGCCGTGGTGGCCACCCATTGTCATCCGGATCATATCGGTGGAATGGCCAGCGTTTTGCGGGTATTTCGGCCCGAACGCATCATGGTCTCGCCTCATTTTGCCCATTGCGATGAAGATTCGGAGCCGGCTCTGAGGGATCTGAGAGTTGAGGCTGAGCGTGGCCAAGTGAAGTGGATTGAGCTGAAGGCCGGGGATCAGATGGAAATGGGTGGTTTGCAGCTTCGGGTCTTGTGGCCGCCCCTGGAGGTTGAGGACCTGGATGAGAATGCGCGATCCTTGGTTTTGCGATTAACCTGGGCGGGCCGGTCCCTGCTGCTGACCGGGGATTTGGATGGAGAGGGAGAAGAAGGCTTGCTTGCCAGTGGGCAGGTTTTGCAGGCCGATTTGCTTAAGGTCGGTCATCATGGGAGTCGCGGTGCGACCAGCGAGGCCTTCCTGATGCAGGTCAAACCGAAGCAGGCTTTGATATCGGTCGGGGAGGGCAATCGATACGGGCTACCCAGTAGACAGACCCTGGACCGACTGGAAAGAGCGCGTGTTGAGGTTTGGCGAACGGACCAGGATGGTGCTTTGCGGGTGGAGATTAATTCGGAAGGTCTTATTGAAACGGAATCAGCTGCTCGGTGATGGGGTGGATTCATCGGCTGGCTCTACGTCTCCAGCCTCTACTTTTCGCCATGTATTGTGGTCGTCCCGTACGAGCAGGCGACCCGCTCCGTCCAAGGATGAAGCCTGGCCAAGCCATGTCGGTTGTCCAGGCGGGGAAACTCGCACGCGGCGACCCAGGGTCATGCAGTGGGCCGCCAACGCGGGTGCGATGCGATCCGGATTGGATCGCCAGGACGATATCCACAGGGCCAAAGCATCCAGGAGCGTGTCGAGCAGAGCCTGGCGTTCGACGGGTGCTTCTCTGATTTGCAGTAAGCTGGTGGCCGGCCATCGGAGATCAGGAGGCAATTGGTTGACTTGAACATTCGCGTTGATGCCCACCCCCAGGACGCAGGCTGGATTTTTTGTGGACTCAGGACCTTCGACCAAAACGCCTGCGATTTTCATGTTGTCGACTAAGACGTCGTTGGGCCATTTGATGCGGGCAATATGCTTGCTTTCGATGAAGGCAGCCACCGTTTCTCGCACCGCCAGGGCACCCACCAGGGGCAGCAAGCGCATGGGTGCCAATCCACAATGTATCACCGTGCTCAGATAGAGATTGCATGCGGCCGGAGAATGCCAGTCACGACCTCGGCGCCCGCGACCCGCCGTCTGTGCGTCGGCCACAATTACGGCACCATCTTCGGCACCTGAACGAATCCAATCCAAGGCCCTGGCATTGGTCGAGTCCGCTTGGTCAAACCAACGAAATTGTTTAAGTCCAGGAGCTTCTAGGGGCCGGACGCTCAATTAGGACCATCCAAGTCCAGCCCCGTGTCGCTTTGCGCCACGGGATAAGATGTTCTAACTCGTAACGAGTGGTTGGAATAATTGAGTGAAGGAATCACGTTTATGCCTGCTTTAGAACATCTAAAGCAATGTCGGCAGCCACAGCGCTATGGGTTAATGCTCCCACTGAGACGTAATCGACCCCGGCATCCGCCGCGGCTCGAATGGTACTGAGATTGATGCGACCAGATGCCTCCGTTAGAGCGCGACCCTGGATCCATTGGACGGCCTTGGCCATGCGCGAAGGACTCATGTTGTCGAGCATGACGATATCAGCGCCCGCGGCGATTGCTTGCCTGACCTGCTTCATGTTTTCGCACTCCACCTCGATCTTGACCGTAGGCGGGATGCGCTTTCGCGCTTTGGTGACGGCTTTGGCGATGGAGCCTGCCGCGAGGATGTGATTGTCCTTGATCATGACGCCGTCGAAAAGGCCCATTCTGTGGTTGTGGCCCCCCCCGGCGCGGACCGCTGCCTTTTCGATTTGTCGGAGGCCCGGTGTGGTTTTTCGTGTATCCAGAAGACGGCAGCGGCTTCCCTTCAGGGCGTTTACGTGGGCGCGGGTTAGCGTGGCGATGCCCGACATGCGGCGCAGAAAGTTGAGCGCGGTGCGCTCGCCCGTCAAGACGGACTGGGCCGGGCCGCTGATTGTGGCCAGGTGACGCCCCTGGGTGACGACCGCACCCTCTTTGGTTTTCGCCTTGAATCGACAGCTTGGGTCGAGGCGAGAGAACACGCGGGCGGCGACATCCAAACCGGACACCACCAGGGACTCACGCGCCACAAATCGAGCTGTGACCTGGGCGGGTTTGGTGAACAGAGCCTCGGTGGTGAGGTCCCCGGTACCAATATCTTCGGCGAGGGCCAATTCGATGAGCGCATCCAATTGAGGCTGGGTCCCCATGATGCCTCCTAAAAAAAAAGAGGGGATGATCAGGATCATCCCCTCTCGTGGGCTGCCTTATGGAAGAATCAGTCCTTCAGCTTTTCCTCGACAAGCTTTTCGATTTCTTCACGGAGAATGGCTTCAGCAAGCTTCGGCACAATTTCCCAGACCACTTTTTCGATGATCTCTTTGGCCATGGCCTCCAGCTCTTCCTTGGGAAGGGCGGCCGCGATCGCCGGCGCGGCATCCTCAGGCTGGTGTCCTACTTCTTCCGGTTTGGGAATGAAGTCGGTCATGGGTGCCAAGTCGGGTTTGTCGTCGCTCATGCCTGTGTCGTCAATTTCCAGATCATCTGCCTCAGGCACTTCCGTGTCGTCTACGTCAATGTCCACGTCATCAGCAGCTGCCACCGCAGGCTCTGGGACTTTCTCGACCTCGAGGTCCTTGGGTGTCGGCTCAAAGGGTGTGGGCATCTTGTCGATGTTCTCTCTTGGGGTCTCCAAAGGCGCGGGTTCGATAGCTGCGGGTTCCAGAATTTCGGGCTCCATGGCCGCTGGTTCCAAAGGATCCGGTTCGAGCGGTTCGGGCTCAATGGTTTCGGGCTCAATGGCTTCAGGCTCAATGGCTTCAGGTTCAATGGCTTCAGGTTCAATGGCTTCAGGTTCAATGGCTTCGGGCTCAATGGCCGCAGGCTTAACAGGCTTGGGCTCAAAGGGCTTGGGTTCAAAGGGCTTGGGCTCCAGGGGCTTGGGCTCAAAGGGCTTGGGCTCCAGGGGCTTGGGCTCAAAGGGCTTGGGCTCCAGGGGTTTGGGCTCCAGGGGTTTGGGCTCCAAGGGTTTGGGCTCAAAGGGCTTGGGCTCAAGGGGCTTGGGCTCAAAGGGCTTGGGCTCCAGAGGCTTGGGCTCCAAAGGTTTGGGCTCCAAAGGTTTGGGCTCCAAAGGTTTGGGCTCCAAAGGTTTGGGCTCCAAAGGCACAGGATCCGCTGCAGATGCTGGAATCGGGGCCGGGTCCAAGGGCTTGGGTGCGGCAGGCGCCAAGGGTGCTGGCGCTGGGGGAGGCGAAAATGGCTTGGGTGCTGGCATCGGTGCCGGATCCAGTGGCTTGGGCGCAGCAGGTGCCAAGGATATTGGCGCTGCGGGTGCCGGCGCAGGGGTCGCAGGCGGAGGCGAAAACGGCGGAGGTGCAGCCACCGGTGGAACAGCCGGAGCTGCGGCTGGTGGCATGGGCGCAGGCTGTGTTGTCGCAGGCTGGTCCGGTGCTGGCGTCGCTTGCGCGGGGGAGGCGCTCAAAAGCGCATTGACCTTCTCGATCAAGGCCTGGCTTTCGAAGGGCTTGGTGATGTGCCCATCGGCCCCCACTTCCTTGGCGCGATTTTCATCGAAGGCCTCAAAGGTGCCCGCCAGAAGCAAGACGGGAATGCCTTGCAAGGAAACATCCGCCTTGATGGCCTGGCATACTTCATAGCCGTTTTTCTTCGGCATGATCACGTCCGCCAAGACGATATCCGGTTTGATTTCCTTTGCTTTGTGGATGGCATCCTCTCCGTTGTCGACGGAAGTGATGTCGAAATCCTCGTTGGCAAAAGTGATGTTGACCACGCGCTGGATGGTGATGCTGTCATCCGCCAAAAGCAGGGTCTTGGGCATCAAGGCCTCCTTCGCATCCCCGGCGGGCTTTTCATGGCCGGAGTGCCCTGGATGTTAGATCGTGTTCCTCGCCTAACTAAGTAATAAAACGAAGCTTCACGTAACACGAAGGAGCTGGGCTGTCAAGAGATCCCCGAAATCCCAGATCTTGTAAGGAAAAGCATTTGACGTGCTGCGTCATTTGGGTTATTCTGAGTCTGCAATCGAGTTGATCTGGAGGATTTAGAGCCTTGCTCACCTTACGATATTTGAAGACACTTCCATCCTATTTGAACGGATCTCTCAAGCAGACCTTGGCCACCCTGGAACCCCAGCGCAGTTTTTCTGATTCAGGTTTACCCTTGGCGGTCATCCCCGGCGCTTTTTGTACAAGCAGCGTCATGAATCGGCTGGGCCAGCGATTTGAGGCGGCTGGCCGCAGGGTTTTGCCCTCGCCGAATTTTCCCTATTATCTTTCTGCCTTTGCCAACCTCTGTCCTTTGGAGCAGGCTGTTGATATTTATCTGAAGTGGTTGGATGGACTGGCGGATGTGGCGAACGTGGATCGCTTGGACGTGGTGGCCCATTCCAATGGGGGCCTGATCGCCATGCTGGCCCAAGAGCGACTGGATCGGCATGAGGCGACGAGTCGGGTCCAAATGGAGCGAATGGTGACCATGGCTACGCCCTTCGGAGGTTTTCCGGGGGCTCGCGTTTTGGGCTGGCTGATTCCCTGTTGTCGCGATTTGGAGCAAGAGGGGCAAATCTTGCAGCGTGCGGCAAAGGCTGAGCAGCTGGTGGTGCATCAACTGGTATCGGCCGGGGATTCCCTGATCCCACCGGTCAACCAGGTGATGCCAGGGAAATCACGAACAGTGATGGATGGTTTTCAGCACATGGATTTTATCGTCGGAGCGGGGGACAAGATCGATCGGACAGCGGAGGCGATACTCAAATGGCTACCCTCGGAATGAGAAGAAAAAAGAAACAAGTAAAGGAAACAGGCTCAGAGAGAAAGCCTGAGCGTCTCGGATCTTTGCGCTGGTTGAAATCCTTGATTGTGGACCCGGTGAATCCGGACGATGTGGATGGTTTTGATCCTCGCATGGTAAGCGCGATTCGTCCTTTTGCCGAAACCATGGCTCGGCATTATTTGCGTATGGAGATCAAGGGTTGGGAAAACATCCCGGACGGCCCGGCCTTGATGGTGGGCAACCACAATGCAGGCATTACGTTTTTGGAGACCTTTGGGTTGTTTTCTCGCTGGTACGATCATCGACCAGACGATATCCTGCACTGGCTGGTGCATGATGCCATGCTGGCCATGCCGGGATTGCGTACTTTTTTGTCTCGGGGCGGCTGTGTACGCGCTTCCCACAAGACGGCGGATATGGCCTTGGATTTGGGTCGCAAAGTCGCCGTTTTTCCCGGTGGCAACCTGGAGGCTTTCCGGCCCTATAAAGATCGCTACAAGATAGTCTTTGGTGGGCATAAGGGTTTTGTTCGCCTCGCTTATCGTCATGGGGTGCCCATCGTACCGATCGTGATCGTGGGCGGCCACGAGAGCTTCTTTGTGCTGCACGATGGCCGTCGGGTGGCCAAAATGCTGGGGATTAAGCGGTTTTTGCGCTCGGACACCTGCCCCATTTTCGTTGGCTTGCCCTGGGGCATCGGCGTGGGGCCCATTTTCCACCTGCATCTGCCCACCAAAAGTCATATCCGAATTCTACCCCCCATTCAGGTGAAGGATTTTGGGAACGGCGAAGACGGGGATGAGGCAGCCATCGATGCCATCTATGAAGCGGTGACCAGCTCCATGCAGGCCATCATGGATGAAGTGGCGGCCGATCGGCGCTTTCCTGTCCTCGGCTAACGGGCTCGGAGATCAGGTGTCAGGCGGTTGGGATTTGGGGCGGTAGGCCGCTCTCTTCGTGTACACGAATCAGATAGCCCAGAATCATCAGCGACGAAGCGTTCTCCATCTGTTTGGCCGGGTCGGCGTTCATGACTTGTTTGGCATATCCGAACATGATCGTGGCCAACTCCTCCCCGACCGTTTCGCCGATAATTTGCTGCAATCTGTTCGGTTGCATTTTGCTAAGGTCGTTTAAGAAGACCAGAGCCAGTTCTTTTTTGGAGGCGATGTCCATCCGGACAAGTCCTTTCAAAATAGCATTTCTTCAGTCAGTTCATGGATGCGTTTGACGATTTCTTCAGGGCCTGCGCTCTTGCTGACAAAGCCATCCGCGCCGGAACGTTCAGCAAGATCCGCAAGCTCGCTTTCTTCCATGGTAGAGAAGAGCAGCACTGGCGTCGACCCGGTCTCCAGCTTTTTCTTGAGTACCCGACAGATGTCATCCCCTGAAATGTCCGGCATCTGAATATCGGTGAGGATGATTTGGGGCGGTTGCTCTTTGAGCCGTTGTTCGAATTCGACCAGCGAATTCGCTGTTGCGACATCGAATCCGGATTCTGATAGAGCCAGCGCCATCATATTCAGGACAATTTCACTGTCGTCCAGGACCAAAATTCGAAGTTTCTCGGTCATGCTTCTCCTCATCGCCGCGCGGCGGATCGATCGGTGGTCATTTTGGCCCGACAAGCGTTTTTGATCAAATCACAATTCAGGGGCAGGGCTGCTAGTTCAGGGTGAGCTGGAGCCAAGCCCCGGTCCATGACCGACAGGGCGTTGCGAAAGGCCCTCTGGGCCACCTGTTCTCGTCCAAGGCGAGAAATGATGAGGCCCTGGTAATAAAACCCCAAAGAAAAGTTTTTCTCCAGGTAGAGAAGGCGACGAAAATGCTCAGCCGCATCAAGGTCGAGTCCAAGCTGGAACAAAGTCAATCCTGCCAAGAACAAGGCATGTGGCTCGAGAGGATCTTTTTCCAGGATCATCGTCAACCAACTGCGCGCTTCTTCTAGCGCCCCACGATCGAGCGCCAAACGACCCAAGGCGATGCCGATTGTGTGTTCCGAAGGCCAGCGTTCGCGGGCTTCCAGTAAAAGGATGTTGGCATTATCCATTTCACCGGCCTGGCGGAAGGCCTCTGCCTTATCGATTTCTGAATCCAGGGTTGGGTCGGGCGTGAGCTCTGGCAACGAGGGATGCGAAGTCGTTTTCACTGTAACGGAGGGGCGCACCTCGATGCGTGGCCTGGGTGCAGGGACTGCACGTTTTTGGGTGCTGTTTCCGTTTTCATTGCGGCGATAGATGAAGGCTTCGCCTCCTTGTTCGAGACTGAAGCCTTCACTGAGTTGAAAGAGAGACTCACAGGCCCCGAGAAAGAGACTGCCCCCAGGATGCAGGTTTCGGTGGAAACGCTTGGCGATCGCGCGGATGGTGGAGCGGCTGAAGTAGATGAGTACGTTGCGACAGAAGATGATGCTCCAATCCTCATCATCCATTCGGGGATAGGGCACGTCCACCAGATTGTGTCTGCGAAAGCTGACGTAGCGGCGAAGGCTTCTGCTGATCCGATGGAGACCAGCGCCCGCCGGTTCGAAGAAGCGTCTTTCCTCCTCGGTCAATCCGATTAGCTTTTTATTCGGAAAGATTGCCGTCTGGGCTTCTTGCAGGGCCACAGTGGACAGGTCGGTGCCAAGAATCTGGGCCTGTTCCGACGAGATGCCACAACGCATTAAGGCCAAGGCCAGGCTGTAAACTTCTTGTCCGGTGGAGCAGCCCGCGCTCCATATACGAATCGGCCCCCCCTTCCGGGCCAGCTCGGGCAAGATGCGTTTTTCCAGCAGTTCAAAATGAGGCCTGTCGCGGAAGAACGAGGTTTTGTGTACCAGCAGCATGTTGCTCAGCTCCTGGAGCTCCGTTCCTCCAACCCCAGACTCTCTCAGCCGGGCTATGTAGTCGGTCACATTGTTTAAGTTTAGCTTCGCCATTCGACGCATTACGCTGGCACTAAGAAAAGACTCTCGACTTCCATCGGATTGCAGGCCGGTGTTGCGGCTCACCAGTTTGCGTAATTTTTCAATTTCGTCATGGTTCGGGGGCGTCAGGTTTTTCCAGTTGGACGTGACGGCCGTCTGAACCGCGCTTTTGCCGAAAGGGCTCACGAAGTCGATCTCATGGCCTGGGTTAGGCCAGCGATATCCAGGGTGACTTCCACCGCGCCGATTTCCACGGCAGAACGGGGCATGCCATAGATTAAGCAGCTGTCTTCGTTTTGAGCGAGGCAGGTGGCACCGGCCTCGCGCATGCTCAGCAGTCCATCCGCGCCATCCGCGCCCATGCCGGTGAGTATGATGCCCAGGGCCTCCGGCCCGAAGATCTGAGCCACGGATTGGAACATGGGGGTGGCGGACGGCCGGTGATTCCTAATGGGCGGTGCCGTGGAAAGGCTGATTCGCTTGGCCGTCGCCAGGTTGAGATGATGTCCGGCCGGGGCCACATAGACACAACCCGGCTCTAAGACCTCGTCGGCTTGAGCGACCTTCGCGTGGACCGCGATTTCACTGCCCAGCCAGCGTGTGAACCCATCGAAGAAGCCATCCGGCAAATGCTGGGTCAGCAAGAGGGGATGCGGAAAATCCCGCGGCAGGGGTGCCAGCATTTCCACCAGGGCTTTGGGGCCACCGGTGGATGCGGCGATGGCCACCACTCGGATCTTCTTTCCGGTTTTGCTGGTGAGGCTTTTCGCAGATTGCGTAGGCCTGTCTTTTCGTTTTCGGTGACGAACGACACGGATACCCGCCAAGAGTCGAAGTTTTTCGACGAGGCGATTCATGTCGGCTGAGCCAAGCTCGGGTTTTCGAACCAAGTCCAAGGCCCCGGCGGTGATGGCGCGGAAGGTCTGGTCCACGCCCTCCAAGACCGGCACGCTGGTGACCACCAGGATGGGTATGGGCTGAGTGGACATGATTTCTTCGATGGTGGTGAATCCATTGATGCCGGGCATCTGGATGTCCATGGTGATGATGTCAGGCTGCAATTTGGCGTTCAGGGCCAAGGCCTCCTTCCCGCTGGAGGCGATGCCGACTACCTGCATGTCGGGCTCTGGGTTGATCGCAGAACTGATGAGTTCTTGACAGATCAAAGAGTCGTCCACCACCAAGACACGAATCACCTTGCGTTTGTGATTCGAGTTCATGTTTCTTGGCCCTGGGAGGGGTTGTTCTGTGGATCTGGGTCGTCTTCGTTTTCTGTTTCGGTTTCTGTTTCTAATGGCAGGTCGGGCAGGAAGTTGGACACCAGGTCGATGAAGGCCTGGCTGCCGAATTCGCTCTTGACGATGTATCCGTCCGCCCCGGCTTCCATGCCCCGCCGTTTGTCTTCGTCGCTGGCCAGGGTGGTCACCAGAATCACCGGCAAGTGCTCGGTGGCTTCTTCTTGTTTGATGCGCCGGGTTAATTCCAGACCGTCCATGTTGGGCATTTCGACATCCGAAACCACCACGTCGAATTCACGTTGCATCAACAGGTTCAGGGCCTCCACCCCGTCCCCGGCCTCTTCGACCAGCAGGCCGAAGGAGACCAGCACGCTGCGCTCCAGTTCGCGAGTGATGATTGAATCTTCGACCAACAAGACCCGATGTTGCTGCTCGGTTTGATCTGTTTGGCTTGTGAAAAACGCCATGGGTGCATGTACTCGACCCGCTAGCGAGATGAGTTCTCCCGCGTGAAGCAACAAGACAAGCGAACCATCCTCAAGGGTGGCGGCACCAGAGACGCTTTGAATTTTGGACAGGTAGGGACTGAATGGCTTAATGGTCAACTCCTGTTCGCCAATCAGTTCATCGACCAACAAGGCGATGCGACGATCTCCATGCTCCAACAACAAGACGGGTGTGTGCTCATTATCGGAACGAGCCGCTCCCAATCGCAACAGTTCGTTGGCATGGGCGGCACTGATGGTGCCTTCGGGCACGGTCAGGGCTCTGCCCCCGGATGTTTCCAGCAAGGACTGCGTCGAAATGCGCTCTACCCGCCGAACGAAGGTGGCCAGCAGGGCGAAGGTTTGACCTGCCGCCTTGAACATTACGACTCGGGCGATGGCTACCGTGGTGGGCAGCTCAATGGAGAATCGGGTGCCTTGGCCAGGGGTGGAGTCCACATAGATGGCACCGCCCAGGTCCTGAAGTCGGGCCCGCACCACGTCCATGCCGACGCCGCGGCCTGATAACTCAGTCGTCTTTTCTGCGGTCGAGAATCCTGGGGCAAAGATCAGCTCGATGGATTCCTGGTTTGTCAGGGTTTCAAATTCGTGGTTTTTGATGACGCCTTTGCGCAGGGCGATTTTCCGAATCTGTCCAGGATCGATGCCTCGGCCGTCGTCTTCAACCTCAATGCGGATGCGATCGTTGACTACCTGAGCGCGCAGCCACAAGCTACCGCGTTCAGATTTGTTTTGCCCCAAACGCCTGGGGCCTTTCTCCAGCCCATGATCGATGGCATTGCGAATGAGATGCAGGAGCATGTCGCCCAGTGCATCCAGGATGCTGCGGTCCACCATGGTGGTCTCGCCCTCGATTCGCACTTGGAGCTGCTTGCCTACTGCCCGGGCGAGATCTCGGGCCGCCGAAGAGTAGACATTGAACAAGGTCGTGATGGGCAGGAGACGGATTTGGCGAACCTGATCCAGGACCAGATCCAATTCGGTGGCCATGGTCAAGGTGCGTTCGCGATATTCGCGATGGAAGGCTGCCAGATCACGGTCCAGGCTCTGCAGCGAATTCATCAGCATGTCGGCATCCAGCACCTTGCGCTTGTCTCTGGACTGATGAGGACTTGCGTGGCTTCGCAGGCGAGTGATGCCTTTACCCAGATCCTGAATTTGTAAATAGGTGCTGAACAGATCGCTGATCGAGTCACTCAATCGGTCCAGATCCTGACCGCTGATGCGCACCATGCTTGGTAATTCAAAGGAGGAGGAATCCGAGTCCGCTGAGCTGGTGGTCTGTTTTTTGGACGGATCTTTTTTCGGTTTGGGTTTTTTTGCGGCAGGCTTGGGGGCTTTGCCCTCTAAAGCGGCGGTGATGCGATGGCAGATGGGTTCCGGATCGGGAGAAGCACCCTGCCCCGCGATGGCGGCCACCGAATCCAAGACCTCAAAGAAGACCTCGCGAAGTTGGGGCAGTTGGCGAAACTTGTCTTCTCTTGTCAGCTTGACGGCGTCTTCGAGCGCATGCACAACCTGTCCGGCCGCCGCGAAGCCCATCATGCGGGATTCGCCTTTCAGGGTATGCAACTCGCGCATTAGCGCGTCAGCAATCGCCTCGTCTGCTCCCTCGATCAGCTTTTCATACTGGTCGCTGAGAGTCCGGCTGCGTTCGTAGACAACCTGCCTGAATTTTTCTAAGAAGGTTGCTCTTATTTTGTCCGCATCCATGCGGGTCGCCCGTTCTTCTCGCTGCGCCGAATCAGTCGCCGGCCAGTACTTGCTCGACTTCGCTCATGAGCCGTTCAATACCCCATCCCTTGGAAATGAATCCGTCTGCACCACAGGCCTCCGCTCGTCGCTCCAGGGCCCGGATGTCGATGTCAGAGTAGAGATAGATGGGTACGTCTTCCAATCCCCTGGCCTCTCGGAAAAAGCTCAGGGCGGAGTCACCCGTCATTTCCGGCATGTTGATGTCCATCAGGATCATGTCAGGTTTGCTTTGCTCCAATTCGGCATTCAAGGCTTCCCAGCGCGCCAGGGCACGTACCTTGTATCCTGCGGTCTGCAAGGCGGCTGAAACCATCGACAAGATCAGCTCGCTATCGTCCACCAGAAAAATAGTGCGTTCAGACATGTCAGTGCTCCTTGCGGCTGGGCAGGCTCAGCAATTTTTGCATGGACTCGAACAATTGGTGGAAAACAACAGGCTTGTCCAGGAAGAGGTCGGCACCCTCTGCATAGACCGTTCTTCGCACTTCGTCGCCGCCGACGCTGACCACGATGACGGGCATGCTCTTCATGCTTTCGTCGTGGCGAATGTGGTTGATGAGTTGCTGTCCGTCCATCACCGGCATGAAGAAGTCGACGATGGCCATGTCAAAGTGGGCGGATTGCATTTGTTCCCAGGCGACTTGCCCGTTTTCTGCTTCCTGTACCTCCAGGCTTCTGGTGGTGCCCAACTTGGCTTTATGGAACTTCTTGACGGCGAAGCGCAGCATTTCACGGACGAGCGGGTTGTCCTCAACCACGATGACGCGAAAAGAGTCGGGCACGGGCGTATCTTTTTTCTCTGTGGCCTCATATGCCTCCGCATTGAGCTTGGTCACCAGTTCGCGGATTCGATCAGCCTGATCTTGACTGTCAAATTCAAAGGCCACCCCGATGCCTTCTGGATTGTCGTCGCTTACGCTTTCTCCACTACGTCGCCATTGAACCTTGGCTCGACAGCGGATGGGATCGAGCAGGCCGGGAAAAGAGATGTCGAAAGTGAGCTCCTCTCCTGCCTCGAAACGTTTGTTGGTCGCAATGAACAAACCACTCTCGCTCGCGTTGCCCGTGTAGTCGGCGAGGAAATCCTCACTACTCGGGTAGTCGACTTTGAGGATGAGCTCGATGCGTGGATGCTTTCGATTGTCCCTTTGTCCCGCCATTGATTTGTTCCTCGCTCAGGATGGTTCTGGCTTCAAGGTTGCCAGTTTTTTAAGGTTCAGTACATGGATGATGCCGTATTCCGGATCGACGGTGATGCCGCTGATGGCGGGTACCTCCATCCAGTCTGCCAGGGCCCGCGGGACAGGGTGGACGAGGTGTTGGTTGATCATTCGGGACGAAATGTCATCGACCCGGATTCCGAACGGGCCCTTTTGGGTCTCTACGACGAGGACTCGTCGTCCCGAGTGAGCGGCCAGCCCCAGCATAGGCCCCAAGTCGATGGCATCGGTCCAGTCCTTGGATTCGATGGAATGCAGGCCCTCGACCACCGCGCCGAAATGAGTACCGCCCACGTCAAAGATGATTAGCTTTTTTTTTGTCGCTTCCTGCTCCATGTTTACCCAGCCTGCACCCGGTCCCGGGATTGCTCCAAAAGGGCCTTGGTGTCCAAGAGCACAATCAAGAGGTCTTCCCGTTTGACCTGGGCCTTGCTGCAATCGCGCAAGGTTTTTGGGAGGTGACTCATGGTTTCCTCCAGGGCGCGGGTTTCGATTTCCTCCATCCCGATAATGCGATCGCAAGCAATGCCGAAGGAGATGTCACCCACGCCCAGGATGATAAGGCGCGTGCGAGCATCCTTACTTTCCTGCTCAATGCCGAAATATCCGATGAGATCGATGACCGGGATCACCTTGCCTCGGGCGCTGATGACGCCTTCAACCCAATCGGGGGTGAAGGGCACGCGGGTTATGTTCGCGACGGACAGGACTTCTAAGACGGTGGAGGGCGGAAGTCCGAAGGCTTGCTTGCCGATGGCAAAGATGAAGGACAGTTGGGATTCTTTTTTGCCCGTTTTTTCTTTTGATTCGCTCATCCCTGTTCCGCGGAGAATCGGTATTTGCCCACCAGCTCTCGCATTTCCGCGGAAGTCTGGCTCAGCTCGCCCACCGCATGGGTGGTCTGCCGGATGCCTTCCAGTGCCTGCTTGGACACTTCCTCTGTCTCGCCGAGCACCGACACAATTTGGTCCGTTCCCGTATGTTGTTGTTGGGTGGCCACGGAGATCTGCTTGGCGGCTTGCGCGGTTTCACGAATGGTTTGTTCAATGAGCTTAAAGGATTCCTCGGCTTCCTGGGCGCGTAACACGCCTTGCTGGGTCGCCTTCATGCCGCTTTCGGTGGCCATGACCGTGGCATTGGAGGCCTCCGTTACCTCGGCGATGAGCTGTTTGACTTCGGCCGTCGAGTTGAAGGTGTTCTCGGCAAGTCGCCGCATTTCCGCCGCCACCAGCAAAAAGCCTTTGCCTGCTTCGCCGGCCTTGGTTCCTTCCAGTGCGGCGTTCAAGGCCAAGAGATCACTGCGATCCGCGACGCCTTCGATGATGTCGATGATGCCGCCGATTTGCTGTACCTGGCGGTTGAGCCTCATGATGTTGTCGTTGATGATCTCGTTGCCCGTCTGGATGTTGTTGATGCTTTCGGTGAAGGACGACAGGGCTCTGCGACCCTCTGTGACGGTTTGGTCCGAGACTGCGGCCGCGGAAGACACGCTCTCTGCGTTGTCCGCGATTTGTCGAGCCGTGGCGGCCAGCTCGCCTGTCGTGGCCGTCAGCTCGGACACTGTGGCGGCTTGTTGGGCGGAGCCGGCCTCTTGCTCGCGAGCGGTGGCCAGTATGTCTGAGGTGCGGCCGTCGATGGAGTGGGCCATTTCGTTGAAGCGAATGCCCAATTCCTGCAAGGCACCTGTCATGGAGTGGAATGCCATGACCAGATCACCCTCGCCATCCAGCTCATGGGTCAGATCACCCTCTGAGATGTAACGAGCGTGTGTGTTGAGCTCTTGCAATTGGTGCAGCAATTTATTGAAGGCCGTAGCCAGGCTGCCAATTTCGTCCGTGGATTTGTCCGCGAGCACTCGTTGGTTCAAATCGCCCCGGGCCATGCTTTCGAAATTCTCTTTCATTTTAATCAAGGGGGCTGCCACGAAACGGGCCATCAAGGCCGAAACCAGGATGCCGATGAGGTAGATGGCCAGGCTGATAAGGAGGGCCAAGGTCCAAATGTTGCGAACCTGGGTATTATGCCCCTCCAGAGAGTATGCCAGGCGGAGCAAGCCGACGGGCTGGCCTTCGTTTTTGATTTGATAGGCGAAGTTGAGGACATCGCCGTCGTAGCTGAGAATTTGATCTTCGTATTCGGGCCGCAGCCGGGTGTCGATGTCCTTGTCCCCCAGGCCGGTCAGCCGATTGTTTGACAAGTCTTCAACGCGAATGGCCAGCAATTCTTTGTCTTGTTTGGCCCCGACGAATAGCTCATCCATGCCCGCGAGTTGCTGCAATTGAACGGCGGGTGCCAGGCTGAAAGAGAGCATGTTGGCCACGGTGCGCATCTTGGCCTCAAGGCCGCTCTCCAGGACGTCGCGTTCGTTTGCTGGGAAGTAACTGATCACGGCGATGGCCGCCAGGATCAGAGGTACGGACGAGACGACGGTCATCTTCCAGACCAGAGACAGGTTTCTGAAAATTCGTAGCATGGGAGCCTCGT
This sequence comes from Deltaproteobacteria bacterium, assembly GCA_019314375.1. Lineage (GTDB taxonomy): Bacteria > Myxococcota > B64-G9 > B64-G9 > B64-G9 > JAFCZJ01. The sequence goes on from JAFCZJ010000008.1 coordinate 35,083, forward strand.
CGGCTGACCCATTGGGGCCAGCGCGGATATTCTATGAAGTCAAGGAGCGGATGGTGGCCAAAAGACCTTTCGCGGGGAAGGGCCTTTTGAGAAACACATCGGCGCCCCCTTCCAGGGCTTGTTTTTTTTCTGTGTCGTTGGCACCCACCACCACCACCGAGGGGCGCGTTTGTTCCGCGGACAGGCTTTCTAAGATGTCCACTCCTTCACTTCGACACATGCGGTGCTCTATGAGCAAGAGGTCCACATGTTCTTCGAGGAGGAGATCTTGGGCTTCCTGTGGGCCTTTCGCCTGCAACAGGTGGAGTTTGTGGTCATCGGCCAGGCCTTCTGTCAGCGCCTTGCTGAACATCTCCCGTATCGCCGGGTTGTCCTCTGCAAGCAGGATGACGAAGGGCCTTGCTGGGCTTGGTCCCGCCTGGGGATTCTGGGGCGAAAACTTGGCCAGGAGCTCTTTTAGCCAGCGACGCTCAAGGTCGTTGTCGAAATGGATTTGCACACCGACGCCTGCCGGCATGTCGCCACTCAAAGACCCCCGGGTCCGCCGCCAGGCAACCTCGCCTTTGAGTCGGATGGGCTTGACCAGGCCGGGAAAAGAGATCTCGAATTCGATGGACTCCCCTTTGGCCAGAATTTGATCGGTGGCGATGAAGAGACCGGTTTCGCTAAGGTTGTCCGTGTAATCAGCCAAGCGTTCGGCATCCCGGTAGGAGACCTTGAAAATGGCAACGGTGCGAGGGTGTTTTCTCTTTTTGGGGAATGACCCGTTTTCGGGATGATCGTTCACTCGTTTTCTCGCCCTTTGTGGATCAATTCACTATTCTTACCAGACGCAACAACCTCGCGTCCAGCTTGGCACCTTGTGCTTCGGCTGCCTTGAGGTTGACCAGGATTTTGGGCTTGCCTTGCTCCATGACCGCACCGATGGCCGCTCCCGCCTTGATCGTATCTTCCTGCCCCGAAAGAGTCAGGATTTTCATGTCCCGCGCCAGCTTGATGGCGGCTTTTTCCAGGGGGCCCAGGTGACTACTGAGATAGAGGATGTTGATGCTTTTGCTCTTGATGGCGCCTGCCAAGTCCGATTCGTTTTTCGAGGACAAGTCCAGCGCCACGATGCCCATGCCCTTGACTCGTTTGGAGGAAGCCACCTCGAAGGCAGCCAGGGCCTCCTTGGCGTGCTTGACGCTATTGCTGTCGTCGGCCTTGCCCACAACACCGATGCGCAGGGCGTCGCCGCGAGATTTGATGTTCAGATCATAGGATAAGGTGGTGAGCAGGACGGTCACACGGGTTTTTGCCGGCAGCTCGTTCGCTTTGGCTGAATCAGCAAAGAAGCTCAAGACCAAAAGAGCAGCCAAGGCCATTGTCGATTTCGCGGGGTGCAGCATCATGTTGATTGCTCCTGTCGGCACATCAAAGCATCATTTGCCGGTACTGAGAAGGCATTCTCGACCTGCCGTTAGGGGCCGATTACTTCGCTTTCGCCGGTGACCAGATTCATGCGCAAGGACAGGATTTGTCCCTCCACAAAAGACGTCAAGCTGCCATCATCATGGAGGACCTGCAAATCGTCTATTCCATCGCACATCATGTTGTCCCCGCCCAGATCCAGGCAAACCAGGAGGGCATAACTGCCGGGCTCCACCCGGTTGTTGATCATGGTGACCGGAAAGTCGACATCCGCCCCGGTCAGTTGGGTGAAGCCCAGGGGGGGGCCCGTTACCGGCCAGGCACTGAAGAGGATCAGGTACAACTTGTCGCTGCTTTCGGCCTGGAAGTTCATGCCGGGGGCGATGACTTGGACCGCCAGGGCCGCTTTTCCAGGTTCCGGGTCGGCCTGCTGGGCCGGGTCGGTACAAGGATCGGCGCTGCCGGATTCGTCGAAGAGTTCGAAGTCGATGTCTGTTGTAGCCTCATCGTTTACGGTCACCGGCGTGTAGCCGAAGGAGCAATAGTCGGGGTAGCCACCCACAGCGGGGGCGATTCCATTGTCGTCAGCCAAATCCATCAGTTGGGCCAAAATCACGTAATCGTGGGGAAGCAAATTGGGCAGCTCGTAGGCCACGCCGCCTGAAGAAAAATCGGGATTTTCATACAATCGGCTGGCGTGGGGAGGGCCCGCGGGTGGCCAGGAGGAAAAGGCGTAGATCGCCAAGGCGGGCTGCTGAAGTTGTTCAAGTGCCTCGCCTGTATAGGTGACCAATCCCAAGATCGTGCGCCCAGGCTTGGCGTCCGGATAGTCTGATCCACAGCCTGCGGCCAGGAACAAAAGACCGAAGACAAGAAAAGATTTGGCGATTCTGTCGATTTTCTTCATGTTTGTCTCCATCATCGGCCGACGCCATCACGTAAGGTGATACCAATCAGCACGGTGCCACCGATGGGCTCCACAAAATCTTGGGGAAACATGCGCAGGCCGTTGGTTTCCCGGAAAAAACCGAGCAAATTTTTGGCCATTAGGAATATTTCGGCCCGATCTTCGAAGAAATAACGCCCCAGGCGCAGGTTGATGAAAGCCGTGTCAGCGGCCTGTCGTTTTTCCCAGAGTTTGTATTGGTTGCTTCCGGACCAATCCACCACCGTGGAGATGGTGGGCTCGTAGTCGAAGATCAGATAGGCATCCGCGGTGAGTCGTGATCGCCAGGGCAAGCGCCACTCTAGGCCCAGGCCATAGATGTGCAGAGGCCATTCCTTGAGCATTTTCTTGCTCTCGGCATCCATGCTGTAAGTGAAGGTATAGTTCAGGAAGGCGGAGAGGTTGGCGCTGGGTGACCATCGCAGGCCCAACTCCAAGCCTGCCTGGTAATAGGCATCCCGGTTCACCTTGTAGCTTGGGGTGATGTTTTCCTGGACGGTTTGGATCAGGCCCTTGACCTCCTGGCCGAAAAGCACGGCGTCAACTCGCAAGGCATCGAAGAGCAATCCCCGGTAGCCCAGCTCGATGGCGTAGAGCTCCTCCGGGTGCAGTCTTGGGTTGCCGATGGAGAAGCGCACCGGCGGTGCCTCCGGATCAAAGGCGATGTGGATGCTCGTGAAGGCGTCGTTGGGCGTGGGCGTACGATAAGAAGACGAGCCGCTTAATCGCATGGCGTGGTTGTCGTTCATCCGCCAGGTCACGGCAAGTCTCGGACTGAAGTGGCGGTAAACGACTTTGCCGAATTCTTCTTCTTCGGCCTGGATTTGTTCCAGGCGACCGCCTATATGCAGGCTGAGCGAACGATCCGAAAGGAGCCGGGTTTCATTGTTGAAAACCCCGGCCACAGTGAAAAAGCTTGGCTCGGAAAAAAACTCAGTCACATCGTAGACTGTGCCTTCCGTACCGATGGTGAAAACGTTTCGGCCATCGAAAAGGCTCCAATCCAACAGCAGTTGCGCGTGGATTTCCCGTGAGGCGAGGGCCTGGGTTTGGTCTTCCATGCCGGTGGGCCCCTGGGCTTCCGAGCGAAGTAGTTTGCCGTCAACTTGGGATCGCAGGGTCAAGCTATTCGTGAACAAGCGCCGCTTGGTCAACTGCAGGTTGAAGGCCTGCTGGGATGTGCTGAGTGTGCCGGGGGCTATGTTGGTGCTGAAGATCACCGTCTGCTCGGTGAAGGCCTGGCTCAGGCTGCCGGTCAGATTCCAGTCCTCACCGGGTCGGTAATCCACCGTGGCGTGCAGTCCGTAGTGGAAAGGGCCGATTTGAAAGCTGCGGGGTTGCCATTCCGGCGACCTCTCCATGAGAAAGGAAAGCCGGGTGCCCAGTTTGCCGTCTTGGCTGGCCCAGGCATAGGCCGCCTGGGCCCCGCCGGCATTTTGCATCAGTGCGCCATCACTGCCGTCGGCCTTTTCACTTAATATGCCCATGCTACCCCAAGCCTGACCGCTAAGGCCCTGCCACTCCTGGGGTTTTTTGGTCACGATGTTGATCACGCCGCTCAGCGCATCGGCTCCGTACAGGGTGGATCCGGGTCCCCGGATGACCTCGATGCGGTCGATATCTGCCGGACCCACGGGCAGAGCACCCCAGGGGTTGTAGCCGTTCAGGCGATCCGTGATGTTGCGGCCGTCCAGCAAGACCAGCACCCGATTGTTCAAAAGGCCGGTCACCCCCCGCAGGCCCACCGAAAAGAAATTGGAAGCACCCTGGAGCACATGCATGCCCGGTACGCGCCGCATGACTTCGGCCAGGTTGGTGGCACCGGAAGCCTGGATTTCCTCGGCCGTAATCAAGGTGACGGAGGCCGGGGCGTCATAGAGCGATTGTTGCCGCCTGGAGGCCGCCTCAACGACCGGCGTGGCCAAGAGGGCCTCCAGGTCCATTTCCGCAAAATCACCGGAATCGGAATTCCGGGAAGGATCAGCCAAGGCAGGGTTGGGCAGGCAGAATATGCAAAGCCCAAAGACCCACGTCGTCAAGGTGTAGATTTTGTACACTTATAGACCTCTGACTTCGAAATACAGCGTGCTTGTCGATGGTGAAGTATTAGGATATTCAGACTCTTTAGTAAATAATACGGGCTAGTCTGGTCTTGTCAATCGCTATTTGCCTCACTTGGCTACCAGCCGAGCCATTCGGTTTTGCGTTCTACTTCCAGCAGATCGATGTGGGTGAATAGTCCATTCTTGTCTATTTTGTAGACGTCGGCGGCCAGCGATGGACGGTGGTCTTCAGGAGTGAATCCCACCGGTTTGAGCAGGCCTCCCGTGTTGACCTGACGCATGGATTCCAGTTCGCCGCGCAGGTTTTCTCGCGATATTTTTTCGTTTTTTGCCTGCAGGCGTTCCACCGCAATGCTCCATAGCGCCACCTGGGCGTATCCCATGACATAGTCAAGGTCCATGAAGTCATCTTCGGCGTGACGGGTGCTTTGCGTGTGCGTTCGCACCAGGTCAGGCATTGCTTGACTGGCGACCATGTCACCGAAAGGAGTGGCGGCGACCAGGCCGAAAACCTTGCCTCGTCCCGCGCCTTCGGAGAGATCGTCCAATGCTTCATTCATGGAGGAGACGTCGACCAGAAATTTGAGATCCTTGTCTCTCAGCACTTTGATTATCTCGGCGCTGATGGAACGGGGGGTGCCGAGCCACAGCCATTCCGCCGACGGGTGGTGAAGCAGGTAAACTCGTGGCTTGGCTGAAATATTTTCTGGTGTGTCATTGTATGCGATGGGAAGATCGTCGAGTACTTCCATGTCATAGCGGCCTTTTAAATAGTGCCTGGCGGCTTCCACCGCCCCTCCACAGGAATCCGTGTCGGTGCAACAGGCAAAGGTGATGGTGTGTCCTCCGGAGGCGGCGATGAAATCCACGGCCGCTCGCGCCGCGGAGGAGGAGTCGATGCTTGTGAAAAAATTGTACGGAGTTCCAGGGTTTTCGAGAATCTTGATGGTGCCGTCTTCCAGTTCAATGGTTTGGGTGCTTCCGACCGGTGAAGTCAGCGTACCCGATGTGGATTTGGAAAAAACCGGCAATGAAGCATTTTTTATCTCATCCAAGAGGATCTGGGTTTCAGAGGTTCCGGAAGAGAAGAGGGTGACCACCTCGGGCCAGGAAGGTGCTTGTTTCCAAAGAAGATATTCTTGCAAGGCGTTTCCGGGATCTCCGCTGGTGTCCGCTTCTTCGTATTCGATGGTTCTTCCGGACAGGCCCCCTGAGGCATTGATGGCATCGATATGGTCAATACGGCCAGCCTGGAAGGAGCGGTCTGCATGTGAATTGGGACCGCTTAGATCGGCCATCAGTCGGACTTGGATTGGCGTGGTCTCCTCCGTTTCGCCTTCGCATCCAATCGTGGCGACCAGGCTCAATGAAAACAGTCCAGCCTGTACCCATAGCAGCATTCGTGTGTCGAGCATCGCTTGTCCCTCAGTGCAGGTAGGATACAAAGACCATGACCTGTCGGCCTTCTGTGACATAGGGCACCATGGTGGCCCCCGTCATGCGCCACTCGGAACCGAGGAGGTTTTTGGCGAGGACGCTTAGTCGGTAAGATTCAAACAGGGTATAGCTGGCATGCAGGTCGATGAAGAAGGTGCTCGTGTCATAGTCTTCCGCAGCCTGGGTGGAGTGTGTTCGACCATCGGTCCCCTGGACGTCGACAAAAGTGTTGCCTTGTGCCAGGCGGAATTCGGTGGCCGCTGCGTATACGCCCGAGAAGCCGATCTCCAGATTATCCAGGGGCCGTCCGTTGAGAATGAAACTACCAAAATAGGGCGGATACTTGGATGGACCTCCCAGTTGACCGTCCACGATGAAGCGATCATCGGTCGCGTCCAAGGGCATTGCAAACCCGGCGCTCAGACGAGCATCGATTCGCCCATCCCACAAGTAGACGATGGCGCTTCCTTCCACTCCGAAGATGTGCAGATCTCCATAGTTATCGAAGAAGTACTGGCGCGAATTGGCCAAGAGTTGGTCGTCGTAGGTGATGAAGTCCGAGACCAGGTTGTAGTAAGCGTTCAATTCGATGCGAAGGATGTCCATCCTGAAGCCCAAAAGGGCCTCCAGGGTCTTGATGGACTGGGGTTTCATGTCTGGATTGCCGATGATGCCGGCTTGACGGTTGCCCGTGCGGTAAAGGAAGGGAGGATAGACAAAAGCGGAAGAGAAGATTCCTTTTAGATAAAAAGTTTTTTCGAAGGATTTGACCAAGGCGATTCGGGGGGTGAGCATGGGATCGTAGTCGTAATTGAAATCGACTCGCCCGCCCAGGGTTAGACCCACATCCCATGGCAGTCGCGTGGACAAGTGCAGAAAGCCGCCCCAGAGCAGATCGTCGCCGTTGCCCAGGAAGCTCTTGTTCCGAAGCAGCAGATTGCCCCATTTGTCCACGGTCGCACCTTCGTCGAGCATCGGAGCGCCGCTATGGCAGATGTAGTCATGGCCGGTGTTCTCTTCGCTATAGGTGCTTGGTGGATGGATGTTGTCCGGATCCGGCTTGCAGTAAGAGAGTCGGTAGTTGTAGGCGACATCGTATTCGGCGTTGATGCCGGCAAGCAGGGTCATGTCGCGCAGAAAGGCCCAATCACCCAAGTCCACGGCGTACTCCAGGCTGAGGCTGAAGCGAAGCTCTTCGCCTGACCAATTTTGGATCGATGTCTGGGCTTCTTCGGCGGCCAGGTCAAAAAACTCCTCCGCGATGAGTTGAGAGCGCTCCTGGTGGCCAAAATGCAGTATCGAAGGGCGAAAAGTGAAGCGCCCATATTCGCTACTGCTCCCCCAGGACTTGGCCAGGTCAATAAACGTCCGAGTATCGATACGAACAGGTCGTTGTGACTGGGCAACCACGTCTAGCAGGGATTGGTTGGACGCCCGTTGGGGATGGAAGTGTTTTCGGGCCGAGCCAATCCGAAACGTCCAGTCATCGGGTCGTTTGTACTTGAGCAGGGTTTCGTAGCTCGGGCCATAGTGGTTGACCCAGACAGGGGTGGTGCCGCGAGGCTGGGTCAGGTTTTCGCCTTCTTGCATTGCGTCGGCGAGGTTCTGGCCGTACAGGGGCAGGAGGATGTCCTCCTGTCCTGGGACCAGGTGACGGGTGCCGTGGGATTGCATGAAAGTACCAGACAAGTAAAGGCTGGAGCCATCCTCGAATCGATGCCCATGTTGCGCGGAAAGGTCGATGGCGTCAGAGCTGCCGTATCCGACTTTTGCCGAGAAGCCCTGGGTTTTGTCGCCGTCTCGAGTGATGATGTTGATCACCCCTGTCAGGGCATTTGATCCATAGAGGGCGGCGCCTGGTCCGCGGATGATCTCAACCCGCTCCGCCATGTCGAGAATAAATCCGTCAGGAGCCGCCGTGTTGGTCAGAAAATCGTTCATACGCAAGCCATCCACCAGGATCACCACATTTTGAGACGTGCTCGAATGCACACCTCTGGAGGCGATATTGCGCTCCATGGGGGAGGAAACCTCCACGAAACCCGGTGTGAGCCGCAGCAAGTCGATTAAACGTCGGATGCCCAAGCGATCCATGTCCTTGCGCGTGAAAACGGTGACGATGGATGGCGCGTCCTCGATTCCTTCGGCCCGTTTGGAGGCGGTGACCACTTCCTCATCCAACAGAGCCGCGATGTCCAGTTCGGCGAAATCTTCAAAGTCCTTCTGGGGAGTCTCTTTTTTTTCATCAGGGTCTGCTTTTTTCCCCTCCGCCTCCGTTTGGTTCCGAGTGCTTGTTTGGGGCCGGGAGAAGGCAGCAGGCACGCCAAGAAGACTCGCCATCAAGCTTATCGTTATGCAGGTGCTTAATTTCGACAAGGCCGACCTCCTGGAATTCTCGTATGTCTGGAATTGGTGTAAATTCAGGACATTAAGACTCTTTTTTGAATCATACTGACCAAGCCGTGGGTGTCAATCAATATTTTCAGATTTGACTCAAATGGCCGGATCGTGCCTCTTTTTGGAACTTTGCTTTGCCAGTTGGCGCAATGCTTGATTTAGCCTGGGGATTTGATCGGGGCAGCGTTTGGACCACTGCATGAGCAGGCCCTTGATTTTTCGGGGACCCGGGCCTTGGGTCGGTCGCCAGTTTGCCGGCTTGTCTTTGTACTTGTTTTGAAATGTGGGTTTTTGAGCGGCGATGAATTGCAGCAGGGCGGCCAGGCCGCCTTCGCAGTCGTTCCAGTGGGCCTCGATAATTTTGGTGATCTCTTCTTGCTGAATTTCGAGAAAGAGCATCGGATCGATTTTGATCTTGGACTGTGGGACTGGCTTTGAATCGGCGGGCTTCTTTTCTTCGCAGCCTGAAAGGCCATAAGCCAGTACGAAAAGGCCTGCGAGGAAAAGAGCAGGCTTCATGGTTTGATTTCGCCGATGGCAGCCAGGGCTCGCTTGGCTGCAGCTTGCACCGTGGCTTGTTCATCGATGCTGGCTTTTTTTAATGGACCCACGGCTGCTGATGCGGCGGGTCCGATTTGGCCCAGGACGTGGGCCGCCAGCTCGCGGAAGCGGGGGGCCGGGTCTTTTAAGAGTTTGATGAGTTTGTCGATGGCGGGCGCCGCGGAGGGACCGAATTTGGCCAAGGCCAGCAAGGCGGCTTGCTTGACCCGGAAGGCCTTGGGGTCGGAGATGGCCTTGATAAGCGCAGGCAGGGCCGCTTTGGCCGCGGCACCCCGGTAGCCCAAGGCTCGGGCGGCCGAGGCCCGTACGCGCTCGTCGCCGCCGGCCAGGGCTTGGCGCAAGTCATCGACGACGTCTTTGTTGCAGCAATTGAACAACTTGGAGGCCTCTGCCGCCTGCTCCGCCGTGGGGCCGGTGTGTTTGACCAGGATGGACACGAGATCTTCCAAACGATCCGTGCAGTCATCGGCGTCCAGCTTGTTCAGGCCGGCCAAGGCCCAAACCTGAACGGCCGGGGCGGGATCTTTTAGTCGCTGTTCCAGGGCGTCTGCGGCCTTGGGTGAGCCCATCTTGGCCATGCACTGCACCGCGGCCAGGCGAATCCCGGGCTTGATATCGCGACTCATGGGGATGATTCGGCCCAGGGCGGGTTCGGCCTTGGGTCCAAAATCGCTCAGGATTTCCAGGGCCCGAGCTCGTACCTTGGGGCTTGCATCCGCCAGAAATTTAGCGATTTGGGGGGCCGCGGAGGGTCCTTCTCGGGCCTGACTTTCCATCTGGCCAATGGCGATGCGATCCGCGTGAGCAGAATAACCACTGTTTTTCATGGATTCTTTGTCCGGCGTCTTGGCTTTCCCGCCGGCGCCCTGTCTCCAGGCGGATGGCTGGCTCGCTGTCTGCTGGTAGGCAGGCTTGGGCGCCTCTTGCCTCGGTGGTGGATCTTGTTTTTTCTGACCGAAGAGGCTGCAAGCGCCAAGGGGCAGCAGCAACAACAGGATTGGCAGGGACAGGTAGACACGTTGTCGCATGGGCGATTTCCTCACTCAGAGCTTGAATTCGACTTGGGCCGAGATCGTATGCACGCCGCCGGAAAAAATAGCGTTTTGCGGCGGATCCAGCAACGAATCGGTGACTTCGTCTTTGAGGTACCAGTAGTGGTAGTAGCCCAGGCTCAAGCGCCAGCTGGGCTCGAAGGTGTAGCGCAGGCCGAAGCTGATGCCGGTCAAATCCACCGTGGGCGCGTCCAGGCTTTTGGTCCGGGTCGGAGCCGGCGATTTGTCGTAGGTCCACCCCGCCAGAAATTCCACTGGCCAATCATCAGGAAATGGGCGGTAGGCCGCGCCGAAGGAGAGAGTCCAAGAGCCATGGTAGTCTTTGGGCGTGACCATGGGGTTCTCAACGGCCGGCTCGCCGAGTACTTCCTGCTCGATGTTGTGGTCCATGTCCTGGCTCTCAAAGACATGGTAAAACCACCAGCGAAAATCCGCGGCCAAATCCAGCTCATCCATAACCTGCCAGTGGAGGCCTGCGCCGAGACCCGAAGGGACTTTCATGTGGGTGGTCTGCTCATATTCGCCTAAGAGACCGTGCCCATCGGTGACGGCCAAAAGGACCGGGTCTTCCTCGGTCTCGCCGGGCGGCAGGTCGATGCCCAGGGAGCCATCAAGGGCGACGCTGGCGCCGGCGATGAAAACCAGGCCCGCCACCAGGCCGTCGATGGGTTCTGCTGTCAGGCCTACGTTCCAGAAGGGCTGCACGTCTTCTCCCAGCATATGCAGGACGTAGTCGGTGGTCTCATCGCCATACAGGGGCACGTTGACCCATCGTTTGCCCTCCATGCGGACATACATGACCCCCAGGCTTGCGCCGATGCTGATCCAATCCACCGGATCGGGTAGACGATAGCCCACCGAAGCCGAGGCCATACCGGCGATAAAATAGGCTTCGGTGACGAAGTAGCGCGTCGGCGCGTCTTCCGGCATGAAGGCACCGATGAAATCCGGTACATAGACCGACAGGGAGACCACGGGTCCCTTGTCGAAGCCGAAGTCGGAGGACATGGCGAACATGGGCATGGCGCCAAAGTACTTGGTGGGCTTGATCGTACCTTCGAAATACCCGTCTTCATCCACCGCGGTGTCGATGTAGTCCTCGCTGCCGGATTGGCCTTCGCCGGCCGGCCAAGCACGGACCTTGATGCCAGCATCAACGATGGAAAAGCCGGAGGATAGATGAAATTGTGTTCCGTGCAGGTTCGCTAAGCCCGCGGGGTTGTGAAAGGCGGCGGAAAGATCATCGGGCTTGGCGATCGAGCACATCATGGAGGTTTTTTTTGCGCCGAACTCAACGATGGTGAAGCCGCCGGCACGCGACTGAATTGTCCAGCCCACGCTGAGCAGGAAAGCCGCAAGCAGGGTCAGAATTCGACCTGTCGATGGAATGCTCAAAATTACAGCCCAACGCTGTATACGAAGCTGGCTTTCGGGAACCGAAGGATTCGATCGGCCACCTGGGTTTGGTGCATCAAGCTGCTGCCTTCGCCGGTCACGTATTCGTCGACGAGTTTTTTGGCGGCTTCTTTGTCGCCGGAGGCCTTGATTTGGCCCACTTGCTTCATCAAGTCAGCCAGAGCCGCCGGGACCTTGTCGAAGTGGATATGGAAACGACCCCGGTCCCGACCGTTGGCGGCCAATTCATCCGTCGACCATTCGATGGCGCCGGCTCGGCTCAAGACACCCATTTGGATAGCTGCCAATTGACTGTATGGCTTGGGTCGGTTTTCAGCGCTGAACATACCGCGAGAAATGTGGCCGAAGGCCCAGACGATGGAGTGCAGGTAAACTTGCTCTGCTTCTTCCTTCGACAAAAGACTCTTTTCTCGCAGAAAGTCGACGAAGAAGAGTGCGCCGGTCTGGGCCTTGAGCTCCTCGAGCACCGTGGCCATGGCGCCGCCAAAGACCTCGCTGGGGGGCTTGCCGTCGATGGTGTAATCCGAATGGGGACCAAAGTTGTGCGTGATTTCGTGCAGGATGATGTCCAAAAGCCCCAGGCGTTTATCGTTGGTGTAGCGTTGCATGGATTCCTTCGACAGCAGGCTTTCGGCCTGGGCTCGCCGGATGGCCCGGGAGTCGGCGTCGGTGTAGAGATTGGACATGACCACCGTGCGACCTCGACCTTCTTGAGCCACCTTGCCCCAGTTGGGCAGGCTTTGGCCGATGGTGGCGCCCAGGGGGCTGCGTGCGTCGCCGGCGTTGAGCACCATGGCGATGAAGTCGGGCATGTGCACGCTGACCTGTCGGGCCTTGTAGGTTTTTCCGATGAGGTCGGCCAGGCGCTGTTCCATGTCCTGGCGCATGGGCGTGAGCTTTTTTTGCCAATAAAGTGAGTCGGGGTCGATGCGAGCGAAAGACACATGGAATCCCGCCTTGCGATTGCATGGCTCGAAGTAAACTTCATCCGGAGCGATGCGCAGGTACCATCGACTGTTTGAGGCGTTCATGGCGGCCCAGGCCTCATCCGCCGGTCCCCAAATATTGTTTTCAAAGGCTTTGGCAGCGGCCAGCAGGTAGGCCTTGAAGGCTTCTTCCCCCTCGGTGATCGACTGGGCCGCGGCTTTAAGTTCGGCGGCTATTTGTTTCATGTCCTTGCCGTATGCCTGGGTGTAAGGCACGGCAAGGAGGCCGCCCTGGCCGTCTTCTTCGACGCGAGTAAAGGGATCCAACAGGGTCTTGGCCGCAGGCAGTTTGGCCAGCTTGTCGCACCAGTTTTTTTCAGCTTGCAGGGCCGCGGGATACAGACCCGACAAGCGAGCAGGGAAGGTTGGGCAGGCATTGCAGAAGGGATCGTTTTCAGTGGCCGGCGCCACGCACCAGGGGGTTTGGTTTCGCCGAAACAAAGCGCGGCTGGGCATGTCACCCTGGGGGATGCAGGCCCGATAGCCTTCGGCGCCCAATTGCTCGGCGTGGATTTTTTCAATGATTCTTGCGGCGGCGGTGATGTGCCGTACGATTTTCTGGTCCAGGGCCGAGGCCTTGGTGAAGTCGTTGAATACCAAGGTGGGGCGTCCCTGGTTGAGCTCCAGCGCCACGGATTCTCGACGGCGCATTTCTTTCATGCCCGCAACAATTTGCTGGAACAAAAGGGTGAAGGCTCCCTTTTCGTTCACGTAAGCCTGGCGCCTGGAGCCCACACCCAGAAGCACCAACTCATCGGCGTCCAGCTTGCCGGGGTTCTTCTGATCTTGCTCCCAGAAAAGGGGTTGGTCCAGCAGGGCCGCCAGGCGATTGAAGTCATCTCGGGCCAGTGCGGGACCCGGTCGAGCAAGCGGTTTTTGAGGCAGGGGTGCCGTCTTGGTCTCGGGTCCGGCTTGGGGGTCCGGCGCGGTCGCGGTCGTCGCACAGGCAACCATGAAGGCGATGAGCAAGAGAAGGAAAAACAGACGGGTGTGAGTGTATGGCTGCATGGTTCGATCTCTCCTGTTGGTCGATATGGGTCGATAAGCGCCTTGATTCTTCCATAGCCCAGATGGATTGACAAGGACTCTGCTGGGGCCTAGAGTTCTGGCCTCCATGAAAAAGCCAAGCAGACACAGTCTTTTGATTCGCATTGTTCCCTTGACCTTATTCAGCTTGCTTATGGCCTGCCAAACGCCGGGTCGGGGGCTGCGGCCAGACCCCGACCCCTTGCGTGAGGCGCGGAATTTGACCATGCAGGGTCATGGGCAGAAAGCATTTGAGGCCTTTGATGCGATTCTGGGCCGTCAGCCGGACAACCTGGATGCCCATCGCGGGCTGGTGGAGGCGGCCTATTTTATTGGGCGTCTGGTGGAAGTGGAGAAGCGCTATACCGGCATGTTGGGTGGGGATCGGGCCGGCTTCGGTCATTACGGATTGGCCTTGGTGGCTGTAGCCCGGGGACCAGGCGGTCTGGTTTTTGCACTCAAGTCTTTCGCGGAGGCTTGTCGCTTGCTTCCAGAAGAAGCGGATGCACCTTATCGCATGGGCCTGCTGCACCTGCGCAACGAAGACTGTAACAAAGCCTTGCCTTCCTTCGCCAGGGCCAGTGTTTTGGATAAACAATGGGCCGCCCCTCGAATCGCCAGTGCCCATTGTTTGGAACAACTGAGCCGGGATGCCGAGGCCATGGTTGCCCTGCGGCCTGTTTTGGATGCCGATGCCCGGGACGCGGACTTGAGTCGCGCCAGGTTGATCGCGGATCGCATCTTTGATCCGGAGCGAGGGATTCCCGTTGAAATCTTGCCCGACCTGCACAAGGCCACCGAACTTTTGTCGAGGGAGGCGGTGCAGCAAGCCCTGATTAATTTGGACAATGTGCTGATTCATCACCCCCACATCAGCTTGGCATATACCCTGAAGGGCTTGGCTCAGAGTCGACTGAACAACAGCGGAGAGGCGGTGGTGGCTTTCGGCAAGGCCTTGGAGTTGAGGCCTGACAGCCCGGATGCTTTGGTGGGCCTGGGCGATCTTTACGCCCGAGTACAGAAGTGGAAAGAGGCCAGGGAAAATTACGACCAGGCCGTCGAGATCAATCCCTTCTATCAAGCCGCGCGTTTGCGGCTGGCGGATTTGGCCATCGCCCGCGAGGATTTTCGTCGTGCCGCCCATCAGCTAGAGGTGGCCATCCGCTTGGACCCGAAGGATATGGGCAACCGCTACCGCTATTCCGAGGTGCTCGTGACCTTGGGTAAGCTCAAGGAGGCTTTGGGCTTGCTGGAAGAGATCCTGCAGAAACATCCGGAGGCCCTCGAAGCCCTCATTCGCGCTGGCCGCCTGTACATGATCTTGTCGAAGTCAGAGCCGGCGAAGGCCGCCGACTTTCGTCAGCGTGCTCAAGAATGCCTGCAAACGGCCCATGAAGTAGCGCCCGACAATCAAGCGGTGAGCGAAATGATGGAGTCGATGGAGGATTAAAAGCAGTAGCCCCCAAAGCCCGCTACCCATCCCAGTGCTACAGCCCCCATCGTTTTCCTTGTCTGTGCTTCCTCGACCAATACGAAGATGGGGCTGTTCCTCGGCCGCTTGTTCGCCCAGGCTGCAGCGCAAGCGATAGCTTTGCTCTTCCTGACCGCCGGCACCCAGGTGGCGTATGTATATGCCACCGCCCAGATCCTCGACATCTCCCAGAAAGGGCGCTCCCGCGGGGATGGATTCGATCTTTACAGTTTGGCCCGCCGTCGCCGAGGCTTTGGCGGGCAGGCCCTCGCTGTCGCGCGGTACGAAAACAACCTGGACTGGCTGGGCCGCATCCATTGGCAACCAGCCCTCGGAGAGGGTGCAGAGAGAATGTGTTGAGTCCATGGCCAGGCTGACCTCGGCATCTGATCCCCGCAGGCTGTTCAGTACGTGGATGGCGCCATGGCCGCGAGCGTCGGTTCCACCCACGTCCAGACGGGAGGCCGCGATCACGGCCCGGCGGACCTGGATTCCCGTCCAGTCGGGGTGGGCTTCGAAGATCAATGCGCAGAGGCCCGCCGCATAGGGCGCGGCCATGCTCGTGCCCGAGGCCACTGCGTGCCGACCGTCCGGCAGCACTTGGGTCATCGAGCCTGCATCGAAAAAGATACTCTGGCTTGAGCGAGGATCGGCATCGGACGAAAGCGTGGAGGCTACAGAGAGGCCAGGGGCCAGCAGATCGGGTTTGAGGCGCCCGTCCCGGCTGGGCCCACGGGACGAGAAGGCGGTCCGCAGACCAGGCCAACCCGAGACGGCATGGAAGACGCCCTCCAGGTCCTGCCAGCGATTTCGAGCCGCGAATGCGCCCACCGCCAGAACGCCACGGGCCGTGGCCGGTGGGCCTACCAGGTTTGCATGGTTGTTGTGGGAGAGAAAATGGGGCCAGGGCCAGGTCACGCGGTCATAGTCAGCCACCCAGGCGTCCACCCGTCGACTTTGTCCGAAAAGTTCAAGAACCCATGTGCCGCTCGCCAGTTCGTCACCGCTGAACTCAAGCAAGACACGGCCCAGCGCTTTTTCCGCCTGGCGCTCGGTGGCCAGGTTGAGGGTACCGGAAGTAGAGGTCAAAGAGATTTGTGTGGGCTCATGCCCGGGACAGAGGGCGAGGAGCTCTTCGCCGGCAGGAGACTCAAGAGCCAGGCAGAGAGGGCCGTCTTCTTCATACCAGAGATCGATGAGGATTTGTCCCGTGCCTGGGAGATGAAAGGCCAGGCGCTCGGGGGGGGCTTTGAGTTGTAACTGCAACCTGGCATGACGGTCCTGTTCGCCTTCGTTGCCGGCCGCTACGCTCACGGCGCAGCTTGGATTCCTGCTCGTCACCGCCGAGGCCAGGGCCAACTCCAGAGGGCTTGTTCCGTCGTGGGCCCCAAGTTGATCGCCCAAGGAGAGGTTGACGACCAGGGGCTTGCCTGCTTGGCGAGCGACCTCCAGGCAAAATGCAAGGCCTGCGAGTACTCGAGCTTCATCCACCGTGCCTTCCGGACCAACCGCCTTGACCACAATCAACTCGGCCTCGGGTGCCAGGCCCTGGTAGATTGGACTGTTCCCGGCGGCGATGCCTGCGATGTGGGTGCCGTGACCGAAGGGATCTCGGCCCGCGGTCGATGCGGCTTCGTTCTCGCCATCCAGGGCCGCCTGTAACTCGATGCGCGAAAACACGGCGCCGTCGCCAAGGGCTTCTAAGTCCGCGTAAAGTCCGACGGGAGGCAGGGTCTGGTCCAACAACCAGGCCACCCGGCTTTGCCCCGCATCGTCGATGAAGTCTTCGTGTCTCCAGTCCATGCCCGTGTCGATGATGGCGATCAATACGCCACGACCCATTTCCGTGCGCGTGGCTCTCGTTTCCCTGAGTCCGGTCCAGGCCGCGGCCTGATCCAGGCGAAGGCGATAGCGGGCCGGCCGGGTGAGGGTCATCAGTCCAGGCCTCTGCAAGATTCGACTCAGGTCCTTCGGTCCCCGAAGGCGGGTTGTGCAAATGGTCCCCACGCAGCTCAATTCCTTGTCTTTGGGCGGTGGGCTTTCGAAGCGCAGCATGAGTCGATCGGGCTGCGCTCGACCCGGTATCCTCAACAGCGGGCCAAGCTCGGGGGGAGGGCCTGCTTCTGCTTTTGTTGCGGGCAGCAGCAAGAGGAGCCAGAGCCATGGCAGGGCGTAGCGCATGGCATATTCTTGCACGAAGACCTTGTGCAGGGCACAAAAATCAGGCCCCGTTGCCAGCCCGTCTGGAAGTGCCCAGATTTGCTTGCCATGGTCCCTTGCGAAGGGCACAAAAAAACCGGCCCCGTTGCCGAGGCCGGTCGAATTTACTTCGCTTCTTGGATCAATCGAAGCTTGAGCCGATGCCGATCGAGATGCGCAGACTCTTGGGTTCGGTCTCGGCGATCAGGGCGTCGTTGGGGTAGTTGTCCACGTAAATGCCGTCGTCGTTCACGTCGCGCATGCCGGCGGTGATGTCATTCAGGCCGTAGGAAATGCGGACGAAGCTGTTCCAGGGCAGGTAGCCGAACATGTAGCCCTTGAGCTTGAGCACGAAGCTGACGTCGTAGAGCAAATAGTTGCCGTTCTTGGATGCGATGTCCTTGAAGGGCACTTCTCTGCGCACTGTGCCGCGCTTGACGTATGGATCCCAGTAGCTCTGGGGGTTGTTCGCCACGTTGCCATAGACATCACGTTCGTAGTCGGCCGTGTAGCCCCAGAGGTTACCCGCCGTACCCGCAAGCTCTGCCCAGACGCCCGCAAAGTAGAAGGGACCGAACTTGCGGTTGATGCGCCGGTAGATAGGGAAGCGATAGGCCATGGACATGATCAACATGGTTTCGCCCTGCAGGCTGAAGTCTTCGTAACCGGCGAATTCCTGGGTAGCGGACTGGGTCGGCACGTAGCGCAAAGGATGCAGAGACCCACCGGAGAACTCATCCCAGCGTTGCACGTTGCGGTTCTGCCAGCCGGCCCTCATGTTCAGGCCCAGGGTGTGGTCGCCGGCCCGGTTCCACCAGGTGATGGGGAAGTTGTGCTGATAGGCGGCTTGGATCTCGTGGTAAATATAGTCGTCCGAGTTGTCGCCGGGCGGGTTGTGCCGGCCCAGCCACTCCACATCGGCGAACTCTCGATTGGGCAGGCCGGTGCGAGTGAGGCTGTACATCAACGAGGCGCGAAGTCCCTTGGGGTTGACGTCAGCGGTACCGCGTCTGCTGATGGCATCGTATTCCAAAGAAGCCATGTAGGCGTTGTTGGTCACGAAGGCGTCGCCCTGGTTGTCGGAGCGGCCCTGAGAGGTGTAGTAGCGATACTGGTAACTCAGGTCGGCCGTGATGCTGGGATTCAGCTCGTAGCTGATGCCGGCGAAGCCGAAGTCCACGGACTGGCGGTACTTGTAGTTCATGGGCGATTCGAAGTGCTCTTCGGATCGGGTCGACACGATGGCCGAAGAGCCGATGCTTTGAGAAAGTGTGCCCGCGAAGTCGATGTGCACCCAGCCCAAGATGAAAGTGGGATACCAGAAGTCATTGACGTAGATCAGGCGGTAGTCCGAGGTTTGTCCCAAGAGTACCTGGCCGATAAGGGTGTGCTTGTCCAGGTAATCGTTGATTACCATCTGCGTACCGATGCCGATGGCGTCGCGCTCGTAGAGGAAGAGGGGGATACCAATCACCGGGGTCCAGTTTTTCGGATTGAAGGGACTGTACGATGTGGACTTGGAGCGAATTTCCGGCAATTCCTCTTCGTAGGCCAGGTTGCGGGCCACTTCTTCTGGGGTGACGTCGTAACCGGCGTCTACCACCTTGTTGTAGAAGTCGTCCTTTTTCAGGCCTCGGAAGTGCAAGCCGAAGGAATTGAAGTAGGCAAAGATCATGTTGCCTTCGGGCGTCAGTTTCGGTGTGAACACGCCGCCTAAGACGTTGGTCAGCTGCTTGACCTCTCGGGTTCCCAAGTCCATGTGATAGGCGTTGAAAACACCCGTGCGATCGGAGGAGTAGATGAAGCCCTTGCCGTCCGCGGTGAACGTGCCGTCTCGGTCTTCAGCCCGATCCCAGGTCAAAGGGTGCAGGTTGCTGCCGTCCGCGTTGATCATCCAGATATCCTGTTGATGATTGCGGTACAGGTCGGTGATGATGCGCTGTCCGTCCGGGCTGAAGCTGGGCTTGCCGAGTTGCGTGCCGTCGTGTTTTTTGATCAACCACTTGATGCAGTTTTCTTTTTGTTTGCCGTCGATGACGCACTTGCCGTCGATGGTGGTTTCCCGGGCATTGGCGGGCAGCAGACCCAGCCAGTTCTGGCCGTCTTCGAGATGCACGAAGGCGATGGTCTTGCCGTCGGGCGAATAGGAGGGATAGACCGCTCGCAGGCGGTAGCTCAGTCGCTCTACGTCTTCCGATTCCAGATCATATTCGAACAGATCGTAACGGTAGTAGCCATCCAGTTGAATGCAGGGCAGCCAGGTATGGGGGCAGCGCAGAGAGCTGAAGAGCATCTTTTTGCTGTCCGGGTGCCAATCGTAGCCGGTCCAGAAAGAAGCGCCCTTGATGATTTTTCCCTCTTCGGCTATGGCGCCGAAGCGTTTGCCCGACAAGTAGCGGCCCGAAAAGACCGGCAGGTCCTTGGTATCGATGGGCATGATTCGAACAGCTCGGCTGGACAACGCCACTTTTTTTCCGTCCGGGGAGATCAAAGGAAGCATAGCCCAGGGGCTGCCTGCTTCAAAGTGGGCCTTGCGCTTGCGCCTTTTCCAATAGCGGACCTTGGGTTTGCTCGCCGCTTTGTTCAGCTCGTCCAAAGCCTCGTCCACCAAAGCCAGGGAGCCGGCGGCCTGAATTGCGGACGCGGTGACCTCGGCGAACTTGCTCATTTGGGCCAGCTTGTCGTCTTCATCGATTTTGGCGCCTTCGGCTTCGTAGCGCTTGATGGCGTCTTTGAGCACCGACTTGTAAGCTTCCAGTTGTTCTTTCTTCTCGACCTTTTCCCCTTCCAGGGTCTTGTCGATTTTCTTGATGGTTCCTTCGGCCTCTTCCACGTCGGCCGGCAGGGCGAACTTGTAATTGGCAACGCCCAGCTCCATCTTGTACTTGCCGTTGTCCAGTTTCTCGACCTCGCGCACTTCCTTGCCGAAGGTGTACGCCAGGCGCTCGCCTTCGTGCAGGGCCTTGCGGATGGGGGCGGACTGACGCTCATAACGGCTACGCATCCAGTTGATGTAGCCATCATACAATTCGTGGCCCTCGACGCCGAGGACGTCTTCAATGTTCTTTTCCCAGACCAGATTGCCCTTTTTATCCGAGTTGATGGCCAGTTGAGCGTATTGCTCTTTGCCATATTTTTCTTGCACATACAGAGCCATGGAGTAGCCCTGTTGGTAGCCTTTTTCGCCGTCGAAACCCGAGTATTTGTCACCGATGGTGAACATTTCTTCGAAGCTCAGGGCGTTGTCATCCAGGACGGTCATGCGCAAGTGCATGTCGCGGGCGGTGGTCCACCAGTTGAAGCCGGCCATGTGGGCCGAGTACTCCGCGATACCTTCGGTCCACCAGAAGGGCATGTTGTAGCCGAGGAGAAAACTGGCGCCGAAGTCGATGTTGTTCACGCCGTCTTCGATCAGGCCCTGGCCCAGGACGACCATGTTGGACTCGGCTTTCCAGTCGTTGACTTTCAGCGAGACGATGTGGCCGAACTCGTGGGTGAAACAGTCGGGGATCCACTCTTGCCGACCACGGAGCACGTAGTAAAGCGGGGTGGCCCAGACCGTCACCCAGTCCACGCTGTAGGCCGCCCAACCGTTGGCGTTTTCTTCCTGGTCGCGGATGACGATGTGGACTTTTTCTTTCAGAGGGTAGTCAAACAGGCCCGTCACCTTGGGGTAGGCGATCTCGGCATATTTGGCCATCATGCGGGCCGTCCACTCCACTTTGGGGTAGTAATGAATCATGAAGTGTTCGGTTTCTAAAGTCAGCCAATCCACATCGGGGAAGTTCCCGTCATAGGTTTTGCCGGATTGTGGTGCCAGCAAGACACATGTAAGTGCCAAAATGGCCAAGATGTTGCAAAGAGCGCCGGTTCTCATGATTCCTCCGAAAGGCATCGTCGGTGTAGTTCTAGGTGACGGACGCGCCTAGTAGCGGCCAGTGATGGCAACGCCGAACTCGCCCAGAATCAGACCGCCGACAATTTCCTTGCCGAGGACCTGCATGGGTTCGAAATTCTCGATGGTGGCGTTGTTGCCGTCTTTGTTAACCAGATAGCGGGTGTTTTTGCCCATCAGGTGGAACTGGGCAAAAGCCGTGATGTCCAGCCACTCCAGAGGGCGGAGGATCAGGCGCGGCGTCAGGGTGAAGATGTAGCCAGCGCTGGAGACCTTGTCGCCGTTGGGGGCTACTACATCCCAGTCCTGGTAGCGGGCGCCGTTGAACAGCAACATCTCGGATTCTTCCACTTCGCCGGTGGCGGGGTTCTGCCAACGGATGGTCTCGGCGCGGTATTCAGCGATGGCCAAGGCCGAGGAGCGGCGGTACGTGAAGCGACCGCTCAGCTGGAAGGCCATGTAGTCAAAGGCCGCGATGATGTCCAATTGTGCGTAGATTTCATCGCCCAAATCCAGCCCCGCGTTGGTGATGGAGGTGTGGCGGTCGATGATGTACTGCACGGTCTCGGGGAAGCGGATGTTGTAGCCCGCGGCCCAACCCAGCGCCATGTACCGGAAAAGCTGCAGGCGCCCCAGGAAGGACAACTCCACGTCCGTGGTGCCCGTGCCCGTGATGTTCAGGCTGTTGGCACCCGGGGATTCTGAGCCGGTGGGCAGCTTCCATCGCAGGCCCATGCCCATGGAGATGGTCGGGTCGTTACGGCGAAAGAACTGGTAAATGATACCCGTGTTGGCATCGCCGATCTTGCCGGACGACTTGCGGTCATAGATGAGCTCGCCGGCCGCATCGGTGGTGGAATCTTCGCTCCAGACGATGGGGATGTTCGTCCAGAAGGTCCAATTCTCGGTGAAACCAAAGTGCCAGCCCACGTCCATGTACATCATGTCGTATTGGTGCGGGGCGTCGGCCACCTTGCCGTTTGAGTTGAAGTAGTTTTCACTCCACAAGAATCGCATGCCGGTGTACATTTCCAGCACGGCCATGCCTTTACTAATGCCTTTTTCGGTCTCGAGTCTGGGCTCTGTGTCCCAACTCGAGTGATCCTCGAAGGCGGCAGCAAAAACTTGAGAGGGTGACAATAAGACACCCAGTGTCAGGAGTAGGGGCAGAACTCTGTTCATCATGTCACTCCGAGCTTGTTGGTCTACCTGCTTTAGCAGACGAAAAAAATCAGATTCCCGAGGGTATGTCAAGGCTTATTCCCCCGGAAATTCGGTCCTTCCCAGGGTACAAAGTCCCCCAAAAGGTGATTTTTTGCCCTTGCTTGGGCAAATTTCGAGTCCTGGCTTGACCGGGGGCTCAGACTGGTTCAATATCGGCAACCCATGCATGTCACAAGCGAAAATCGGACCGTCCGGATGCTTAATCGCGTGGGTGATTTCGTCATCATGGCCTTTGACGTGCTGTTGGCTTGTTTCCGGCCTCCTTTTCGTATTGGGCTGCTTTTTCAGCAACTGGACTTTGTGGGCGTGGGCTCTTTGTTCATCGTGGCTCTGACGGGCACTTTCACCGGTGCGGTCTTCACCTTACAGAGTGTCTATGCCTTTTCTATGTTCAGTATGGAGTCCATGGTGGGCGCCACGGTCACCCTCGCGCTTTGCCGCGAGTTGTCCCCCGTGCTCACGGCTTTGATGATCACAGGCAGGGCCGGCTCCGCCATGGCTACCGAGTTGGGCACCATGCGGGTCACGGAGCAGATCGATGCTCTGAAATCCATGGCCGTCAACCCGGTGCAGTACCTGATCGTGCCGCGTTTTTTGGCCTCTTTGTTTATGTTTCCTGCCTTGACCATGGTTTTCAACATCGTGGGCGTGGCCGGTGCCTGGGTTGTCGGCGTGGAGATGTGGGGCATCGACCCGGGTAACTTTATCGCCAAGATTCAGTGGTATGTGCAGGCTTCGGATATCACTTCGGGTCTGATTAAGGCGACGGTCTTCGGCGGTTTTGTGTCCCTGGCCTCCTGTTACAAGGGTTACTACGCCGAGGGCGGTGCCCGGGGCGTGGGTCAGGCCACCACCCAGGCGGTGGTGACGGGCTCGGTGGGGGTCATGATCATAGATTATTTCCTGACGGTGCTCATGTATTGACGCAAGTTCTTCGCCCGGCTTAAGGGCAGGACCGTGATGCCATGGTGGATCGCTTCGAAAAGGCTGAAAAACTGGAACAGGGCGCGGGCATCGACGCCATCGTCTTGGCCGGGGGAAAGGCGGACCGTCGGTTTGTGGTGGATGGTCGGCCCGTCTATAAGCCTTTTTTGCGTCTGGGGGGGGAAACCCTTGTCACCCGGGCCGTGCGCGCGGCCCTCCATGCGAAAGAGGTGGGGCGGGTGGTGGTGGTGGGGCCTGTCGAGGCTTTGCGTGAGGCCTTGGGTCCCCTGATGGAAGAGGCCGGTGAGGGTTTGACCCTGCTTGAAGAAGGCGAGGGCATTTTGGAAAATATGCTTATTGGCTTCTTCGATGCGATCCTGCCGAGTCGGGGCTATGCGGCCCCTCGGGCCGCCGAGTTGACGCCGAATTCCGTGGCTGAGTTCAAGCTGCAACACCCGGAGCTTGTGTCTCATCGCGTGTTGATCATGACTTCGGACATGCCTTTTGTTCGGGCCGTCGATCTGGATCGATTCATCCGGATGGCTCCGCAAGAAGCCAAGCTGGTCGTGGGCATGCTCGATCACGCCGAGTTGGAAAAAATGCAAAAAGCCCTGGGCGATCATACGGTGTTGGATCAGTGGAAGCTGGGGGCCATGCCCTTCCGGGAGGTGTCCGTGCGTTTGAACAACCTCTGGTTGGCCAGGCCCCTGTCCGCGGAACCCGTGATCTACGATTTGGTGCGCGAGGTCTACGAGCATCGCTGGATGCTCAAGCAGAACGGTTCGGTGCACTGGGCCAACTGCTGGTCCATCATGCGGAGTTTTTGGCGATTTTCTCGCAAGATAAAGGGACGCAGGCGTTTTGTGCGCGGCGTCTTCAACCTGGTGCCTTTGCTTTTTGCCACCTTGTTGGCGCGGATGACCCTGCGCGCGGGTCGCTGGCTGTCTTCGCCCTTTCGGTTTTTGGTGAGACGAAGAGACGTGGAGTTCACCGGCAGCCTGCTCATCAGCACGCCCACGGAGATGCACATCAGTCGGGACTTAGGCCCGGCCATCGACATCGACGTGGAAGAGAGCTACCTGAGCCTGTCCCGTGAAGGCGAGGAAGGTTTTCGCCGGGTCGAGCGCTACTTGCTGCAACAGGAATCAGCGGCTTGCGCGAAGGCGAAAGCGCGCGAAGGCCAGGAAGAAGAGAAGACCTGACACCGCGCTTGTGTCGCTCGGGTTGCCGGCAGCGCAAGCACAGCCCCCTTCCTCTCTCGGCTCGGGCGCGGCCACCACGGTAAAGCCTCGTTCCATCACCAGCTCCAATTCGCCCTGGGTGACCGTCACATCCCGCGCCATGGGCAAGGCATCGGCCGCTACGTCCACGCTTACCGTGAATTGCTCGGGGTGTTCCGCATCGGGCCGGGCCGGGCCGGCCGTCACGCCCTGGCCCGAGAATTCAACCGTGGCACTGGTGTCAAAAACCACGTCGATGCCTTTTATCGTGACCGACAGACCCATCGTGCCCTGGAAGGTTGTGGTGGGTCGGATTGAGAGCAAAGAGGGGTTGTGGATGTCGAAGGCTTCGTGGCCCACGGCCACTTCCGTGCCCGTGTAGGCTCGAATCGTGCGCGGGTCCCCGATGGCCTCGGCGCTGATTTCCAAATCCATCTCCAAGTGATCCGAATTCGTCACGCGGACGGCCAGCACCTCAATGCCGTCGGGCGGCTCGAAGACGACCTGGGTTTGGTCTGCGATGAACTCTCCATCCGACGCCGTGATGCTCACGGTCGGCGTATCGCCGGGCCCCGCCCGGGCGGGGCTTAGCGAAAGAATCAAGCCGGGCTCGGTGACCTCGAAAGCATCGATGAGCGTAACTTTTTCGCAGACCTCGCAACTTGACGCGCCCAGGCGCACTTGCAAGTCGCGCAGACTGCGCACGGTGTCGTCAAGCAGCCAAACCACGATTGTCACCTCTTCCGGGCTGGCGTTGCTGCGATGAGCAAGAAAGATGCCGCCCTCGGAGGTGGATAGCTCAAGGCCCGCGCCGTCAAAGTGGGTGTTTTGGCCCAGCAGGGTCAAGGCCAGGGCGGGATGGCCCGCGTCGCCGTGATCCGGTGTGACGGACAAGAGGCGAGTGGCCGCGCCCTGATAGACTGTGAAGACATCGCCGAAGTCCAGGTTGCTGCTCCCCACCCGCAGGCTGAGATCGTGATGACCCACCGGGGCGTTGGCCGCGATGGCCACCTCGCTCAAAGTCAGGCTCGTGTCGCTGCCGGAAAAAGAGCCCACGGTGACGCCTTCGCCCAGGTTCACTTCGCTGGTGGCCGAATAGCCCCCCGGGCCGCCGCTGATCGTAACGCTGCCCAAGGTCTCGCCCTGTACGCCTGATGCCGGCGACAGGGAGATTGTTTGTTCTTCCACGCTGAACAAGCCTGAGCCGACGACTTCCTGGCCGTTGGTGACGGCGATGACGTCGTATTCGCCCAGGGCGGCGTCCGACGCCACCTGAATCTGGGCGGAAAGATGGGTCGCATCATCGGCCTGCAAAGAGAGCACATCGATGTCATCCG
>JAFCZJ010000045.1 GCA_019314375.1 Deltaproteobacteria bacterium
GATCAGGGTACCTGCGTAACTTTCTGCACGACCGGCCAAATCTGCGACAATGGAACTTGCGTCGTCGACAACAGCTGCGACCCGGCTTGCGATGCCAACCTGTGCATGCTCTGCGATCAGGGTACCTGCGTAACTTTCTGCACGACCGGCCAAATCTGCGACAACGGTGCATGCGTCGTCGACAACAGCTGCGACCCGGCTTGCGATGCCGGCCAGTGCATGGTTTGCGATGAGGGCGACTGCGTGTCTTTCTGTACGACAGGCCAAGTCTGCGACAACGGCACTTGTGTCGTCGACAACAGCTGCGACCCGGCTTGCGATGCCGGCCTCTGCATGGTTTGCGAGGAGGGCAGCTGCGTGTCTTCCTGTACGGAAGATCAAATCTGCACGGAGGGCAGTTGCGTTGATTACATGGCCTGCGCGGGGCCTGATGGACAGACAATCGAACATGGCGCGGCCCTGGAGTACTTTGAAAGCGATACTGTGGCCCACGGTGAATCCTGCGTGTCGGAAATGCGCTTTTGTGATGATGGGACCCTGGACGGCACTTACGAGTATCTCGCCTGCTCGGTGAGAAGTCCTCTTGATTGCGCGGGACCCAATGGCACGCAAGCAGCCAGCGTGCATATCGCCCACGGCAGCTCGGCGACCTACTACCTTGAGGGAATCGCCTCACCCGGCGAGACTTGCACGACCGAGACCCGCGCCTGCAACAACGGCACCCTCAGCGGCTCTTACAGATTTTTGACCTGCGTGGGTGGTCCGCCGGGCGACTGTATCGTGCCGGCCCCACCTCCCTGGGTCGGCGGCGTGGTGGTCCCTGTCTTTGCCGACTACGACGGGGATGGCTACAAGGATGTGGCTGTGCATGTCGCGCCCCCCGCCGGCGGCAATAGTTATTGGCACCTCTTTCGTTCTTCGGAGGGACTCCAAACCAGCCAATTCGGATGGGGCGCAACACAGCCGGTGCCAGGCGATTACGACGGCGACGGCAAGACGGATCTGGCGGTCTATTATCAAACCACGGCCACCTGGTCCCTGATGCAAAGCACTGCTGGTTACGAGTCCATACAATACGGATGGCAAGCCACCGTACCGGTGCCCGGCGACTATGATGGCGACGGCCGGACCGACATCGCCGGCTATCTGCAGCAGGCCGATTCGGGAGTACCGGCCGGTACCTGGTTCATGATGCGGAGCAGCGCGGGGCACCTGGAACAACAATTCGGCAATCAATGCCTCAGCCCGGCCCAGGGTGATTATGACGGAGACGGCAAAACAGACATCGCGGGCCACCTGGCGCAACCGACCCCCACCGACGGCGGCAGTCGATGGTATGTCCTGGGCAGTGAGAGCGGCTACCGGGGCATGCAGTTCGGCTGGGCGGAAGCCTTACCCGCTGAAGGAGATTACGACTTTGACAGGCAAAGCGAATTTGCGGCCGAACACAGCGTCCAACCGCCTGCCTATCCCAGCGGCTCGGCCAGGCCGCCGGTGAAAAACGTCTATGTCGCCCACAACCCAGAGCCCTTCTTGGCCACGAGCATGCCATCAAGCGCCCAAGACGCCGAAAAGACAGCGGCGCTGGCGAGATACAACACCGAATTCAGCAGCGCTGATTTTGTGAGTCGTGGGCTCTCCTTGGCCGACTTTCGTCATTTGGATTCCTTTGCCGGCACCGACACCGAGAAATTCGAAGCCGCGGCCGCGACAAGCGGCTACGCGGCCCTCGTGTTGGGCAACAGGACCTACCATCTCGAACGACCGGTGCTCTTTTCCAATCGAAGTGACCTTTTGATCATCGGCGGGCCGGAATCGCTCATCTACTCCGGCCTGAGCGAGGGCTGCGGCACAAACGACACCAACTGCCGCAGTGTATACTGGGACCGGCGCTCAAGCGCTTTGGCTTTCGATTCTCCCGAAAGAGTGATGATCGCGGGCATTGGGTTTCGAGGCCACAGGCTGGACCGCTCCCCACCGATGGAGATCGTCTTCGCGGACATCAATGAGGACGGCGCGGAGACAGTCGGTACCGACTGGCAGTATCGCCTGCCCCACTCGAGCAAGAACCACGCAAATGCGCGAGGTATTTACGCCACGAGTCCCCAGGACTTCGTGGTCGTCGGCTGTAGCTTCCTCCATTATCATGGCGGCGGTGTGACCACCCAATCGAACGACACCTCCGTACGCCGCAACCTGCGTATCCAGGACAACTCATTTATCGATTGCGCAAACTATCGACACCCCAAGGCTTTCTATGCCATCTACGATTTCGACAGCATCAGGAGACCCGCTGGGGCCCCCGCCTACAATGATCTTGGGGCCATCAATGTCAATGGGCTGATCGACAAAACCCTGACCGATGTCTTTATCGAAAACAACCGCATTGTGGGCCCCTTGATGGATGGGATTGCCGTGAACTGCATGGGCATGGAGAACCTCTCCATTACGGACAACTACGTCTACGGCTACAATTTCCATTTCAGCCAGACCATAGACGCGCATAGTCGCGCGCTCGGTCATGCCTCCGAGATGGGGATCCACGTCGTCACGACCGGCGGCCGAAACATCACGATCGATCGCAACTACGTCGCGGGCTTCCTCTGCGAAAACATCGTACAGGAAATTCACACCGGCACCGTCAGTCTGACCGAGAATGTCTACATTCGCGACAACTGGTGCTTTGACAGCAACTACCGGGGCATCACCCTCTATCCCGACCGGGGCAATCCCGGCGAAATCGCGTACCGCAATGTGGAAATCACGGGCAATCGTCTGGTCAACACCATCGTGCCATCGCCGGTGAACGTCATCGAAGCCTCGGCGGTTCAGGCCGGCACGCTGAACCTGTCCAACAATCTCTTCGCGGATGAATTTGCCTGGGACGGGACGATTTCCTGGGAGGCGGCTAGTGTTTTTTAAGGAGGCACAACCTCGCAGTTTCAGCAAAGTGAACAAACACAAGACACCATGGTAAAAACACTTGTGCCGCATCCCAAAGGGATGAGGTGCTAGTATTTTTTGAGGGGGCACGACCTCCGCCGCCATACCCAAAACAACAGCAAGCCGATAAACCAGGGCAAGGCCTGCCGCCCTCCACCTACGCCACCGCAGCCGCAACCACCATCTACATTTTCTTCGACGTCGCCACCGGCGTCCGGTCCGCTGGAGGCATCGGATGCGCCAGCATCCGGCTGTGAGTCGTCACCGCCGCCTGCGTCCAATCCCGCATCATTGTCGCCGCCCGCGTCCGGCCCCGCATCCCCGTCCCCGGTTGATACGACCCCATTGGGCGCGACCGCCACGGAGTACATACTACAAGCGTTGTCAGGGCCTTCGTTGGCACCCAGCTCGACTTGGCCCGCGGGAAATTCCTTGGAGAGGATGTTGAGGGTCAAGGGGGCATCGACCGTCAAGGTATCGCCCTCATCGACCCAGCCGGCAAGCCAAGGCGGGCGTGGGACATTGGCTGCGTCCCGGGCCACGTAGACTGTCACAGGCTGATTCACCGAAAAACGAATAAAGGGATTGTCGGTCGCCTGCTTATCGGCGTTGGCGGTTTTCAGATAATCCAGCCCAACGAGATCGGATGGGATCACAGAAAAAGCATAGGCCCGATCGATGTAGGGCAGTTTGCCCAACTCGAGCGTGTCCCAGACGTAAGCGGCGCCGCTTGCAACCCAGAGATCGTCTATCTCCACACGCTCCAGGACATGGATCGTACAACTTGCCACATTCGATTCTGCCCCATCGCCGTCCTCTACCTTCCAGGTGAAAGAATCCTGGCCAGAAAACCCGGTATCGGGCGTATAGGTACGCGTGGCCCCCGTGCCCGCCAGCGCCCCACTGACCGGCTCGCTGACCAGGGTAAAAGTGCGGGGAGTCGGACCGTCGGCATCGCGATAATCGAGATCGAAGGTTTTGGGTTCATCCAGCAGGGTCCTGACGTTCTGGTCGTAAGCCACCGGCGCCTGGTTTTCTCCAGTGCCCAAGCCTATCGACCTGACGAAGACCCTGCCGCCGAAGTCCCAAGCCACATACACCCCTCCACCCGGCGCCGCGGCAATTTGCGGATTCCATCGAAAATAACTGGTCACGCTCGGGGCAAATGTCACCGGCGCGCCAAAATATCCATCCCGAATGATCGTGGCCCGGCCGGAGCCGTCGTCAATGTCCCGATAGGCCATGTAGATCATCGTGCCGGTGGAATCCGCGGCCAGGGTCGGGTAAAACAGCTCGCCCACCCATTGATCGAAATCCAGGCCAAGCAAACTCGACTGGCCCGCATCAAGTCGGGCGGTGCTGTTGTACCAAATCTGGTCGTATTCTCCCGGGGCGGTACTTCCCGCCGCATGGATCACGCCCGCGTGGTCGACGCAGGCACCCGTGGGTTCGCCGGTCTTGGCCGGCGTCCCCGACGAAAGCAATCTCCCTGCCCCAATGGTGTTGAGGTCCATGTCGTATTGTTGGACATAGTGTCCAGCGGGGCCGTTTCTACCAACCACACTGAGATTCCCCTGAGCATCGATACAAGGGGCGGGAACCCAGAGCGGGGTCTCAACAACCCTCGCCACCGTGGGCGTTGTATCCAGGTTTGTGATCTTGACAATCCGGCCCATCACTTCGATGCCCGTCAGGATACCGACGATCGCCGTGGAACCGTAAACGGCGAGCCTGGGGTAGTTGGCCCGACCACCGCCGGTTGAATTGATCGCCACAAGAGGCACACGCCAAGTGCCCCCAATCCGATTTGTGTACCAGGCCCTGGTCGAGCTGCTCGCCCAGTCCTTTTCGAAAACAAAATGAGGCGTATCGTTCACGTCGACAACCACATGCGGCGAGTTGTAATTTCCGCTTGCGCCCCCTGGCAAAGGGATCTCTTCGGCGGCGCCGAAAACGCCATCCGCATCGCCCAGCCGGTAATAAATTCTCCCAGCCGACATGTAAACCAGGTGGAGCATGCCCTGCGAATCCACGGCGATGCCCGGCGTGGTGCCGGCAGCCACGTCGATCGTTCCGCCCAGGGTATTCCAGGTATGGACCGGGCCTTCAACCGCCGGCGCCGTCATCACGCGGATGTGGTCGCCGTCTTCTGCCCGATCTGTTGCCTGGTACATAAACCATGTGGCGCTATCCCGATCGAGCATGATGGTGGTGTGGCGGTACGGTGGCAGAGTGAAGGTCTTGACCGGTGAGCCAAGTTCGCCCGGGGAGTCGGCCTGTATCGTATGGACATCGAGCTTGTTGTCGTCGAAGTCCTTTAAAATAAACAAGGCAATCTTGTCTTCGCTCAGCCAAATCGGATCGCAACTGCCGATGATGTCGTTCGAGGTGAGCACGCCTGCGCTGTTTGTGAGATTGTCCGGACTGGGGCCCCAGGCGATGCCCAGGTCCCAATAAGTGCTGGGCCCCTTGGAGCCGTAATAGACATACCAATTCCCGCCCGAGCTGAAAGCGCCCAGGGGGAAAATCTCGTCCCCATAGCCCCAGACCGAAGGGTCATTCCAGCTAAGCACATAGCCATGGTCGGTGTACACCAGACCATCCGTCGAGGTCGCCAGGCCCACGTGGCCGTTCACACTTTCCGTGGTGCTGTTTTCCGCCCAGACCGCGCCGTAGAACAAGACGATATTGCCCGCGTCGTCCAAGGTAGCCCCGGCCGAGAACAGACCCTCCTCCTCGTTGTTGTGAGGCAGGTGGGTGATGATCGGGTTGCCCGCATACTTGGTGAAGTTAATCCCGTCGGTGCTGGTGGCCACGCCGAGCGCCCGGTTGGCCGGGCCCCCATCGATAAGCCGATCACCGTCCGCACCCACATAGTAAAGAAAATAGGTGCCGTCCTTCTTCACCACCGAGCAAGGACTGATCTGCCCATCGAAGCCCCTCGCATCCCAGGAACCGGCCGGACCGGCGGTGAGCGCAGTACCCTGCTCTGTCCAGTCCGATGGCTCGGGTATCGCAAATTCGGCCCGGACCGGCGCGACGCCGAAAAGGATCGACAAAAGCACAACAAAATACAGACATCTGACGTCAATGCGCGGTCCTTCTCTGCGCATCGATGAAAAATCGACACTGGACATGATGCTATGACTCTGAGGAAGAATCTGATTGAGAAGCAGCGGAAGCCAGCCAATCCTTGGCCTTTTCGAAATCGTCGAAGCGCTTCGGCATGAAGCCGATAATGAGCGTCAGGGTATCCAAGATCACTTTACGCATTTTCGAAACATGGACCACCAACGCGGCTTTGCGAAAATGCGGCTTCATCCTCGGCGCATTGGCTCTCATGGCGCCGGTCACATCAGAACCCATGGTGGTGCCCCTCAGATCAGCCAGAAGCAACACAGAACCCTTGGCCTCCTTGACGACAACCGAAACCGCGGCTTCCAATTCCGCTCGCACACCCTCGGCGTCCAGCTCAAAATTGGACACGTCGATGTGAAATATCCTCTGGCCCCTGTGTTCGATCCACTGAGATTTCATGCTTCACCCCTCACATTGGTCAACTACTGATAAGGCTAGCCGCAGATGCCCCAATTTGCAATCCCTACCCAATAATCTGGCTGGTCAGATGCTGCCAAAGTTCCTGGTTCAGCGACTCCAGGCTGGAAAGCTGCGCGTCGGCGATGGTGTAGCGAGGATCGGAGGCATTTCTTTCATCGGGCACGGCCACGCATATCATCCGAGCCGCCTTGGCGGCGATCAGACCCACGACCGTGTCCTCAAAAGCCACCGAGCGTTGGGGATCCGCACCCAGGGCTTTGGCCGCGTTCAAGTAGACTTGGGGATGGGGCTTGCCGAAGGGCAGACTTGAGGCCGACTGCACGGTATCGAAGGCGTCTTGCAGGCCCATGACCCCCAGGGCCGCCTCGACAAGCTCGGGGTCCGAAGCCGTGGCCAGGGCCACCTTGACGCCTTGCGACCTCGCGAAAGCCACAGCCTCCACAGCGCCGGGCAAGGCCCGGCCACGCTCGCGCACCAATTCCACCACCCGGCGATGAATCCCTAAGGAAATCTCGGCTTGGCTTGGGCTTTTCCAGGGTTTTTGCCGATATCGCAGGGCCACGACTTCTTCTAAGCTCGTGCCCACGGTCTGCCTGCAATCGGCCAGACTCAACATGACATCCACCGTGGCAAAGATCTCTATCTCGGATACTGCCCACAGGGGCTCCGAGTCGATGAGCAATCCGTCCATGTCGAAAATGGCTGCCTCAATCATGCCGCTTTGTAGCACAAAAACCATTGAGATTCCGACCGAAATGGGTCAACTATGGACCGAGTTGAGGGTGAACCATCGACAACCCACTTTTCCTAGAAATGGACAACCCATGAAACGCCTTGCCCCATTGTTCGTTTGTCTCATCATCGCGGCCTGCGCCTCCGTCCCCCAAAAGGACGCCCAAAAAAAGGAGGCCCAAAAGGACGTTACGACACAGGCCGAGGAGGCTACCGTGAACCCGTTTTTCCAGGAATTCAAAACCCCCTTCGGCAGCCCGCCCTTTGACCTGATTCAGGATGAGCATTACCTGCCGGCCATTGAAAAAGGCCTGGTCGAAGGCCTGAAAGAAATCCAGACCATCGCCGACAAAACCGAGCCCGCCACCTTCGCAAACACCGTAGGGACCTTGGACAAAATTGGAGTGCTCCTGGACCGGGTTCTTGGGGTTTTCTATGCCGTACGCGCGGCCCACACCAACGACAAACTGGAAGAGATCGCCAAGGTGGTGGCCCCCAAACTCTCGGCTTTCCAGGATGACATCACCCTGAACGAGAAGCTCTTTGCCCGCATCAAGGCCGTGCACGAATCCGAGGCTCGCAAGAACCTCAGCCCGGAGGAAAATCGGCTGCTCGACGAATGGTACAAAAAATTCATCCGCGGCGGGGCCATGCTGGACGCGCCGGGCAAAAAACGCCTACGAGCCATCAACGAGGAACTGTCCCTGGTCAACCTGGCCTTCGGTCAAAACATCCTCAAAGAGACCAACCGCTTCAGCTTGCTTTTGGATAAAAAAGAAGACCTTGCCGGCCTGCCCGAAAGAGTGCTCACCACCGCGGCCAAGGCCGCGGAAAAAGACGGCCACAAGGGAAAATGGAAGTTCACCATCCACAAACCCAGCCTGCTCCCGTTTTTGCAGTATGCCCAGCAGCGTGCGCTGCGGGAAAAAATGTTCAAGGCCTACGTGGGCCAAGGCGATCATGGCGACGACCTGGACAACAAGGCCAATGTCGTAAAAATCGCCCTCCTGCGGCTTGAGAAAGCCAAGCTGCTTGGCTTTTCCACTTACGCCCACTATGCCTTGGACAAGCGCATGGCCCCGGATCCCGAAAGCGTAGACAAACTCCTCAAACAATTGTGGACGCCTGCCCTGAAGGTAGCAAAAAAAGAAGTCAAGGCCTTGCAGGCCTTGATCGACGCCGAGGGCGGCAAATTCAAGCTGCAACCCTGGGACTGGTGGTTCTACGCGGAGAAGCAGCGCAAAGCCGAGTTCGACCTGGACGAAAAAGAGCTCCGGCCCTACTTCAAGCTGGACAACGTGCTCAAAGGTGCCTTCGATGTAGCCCACAAGCTCTACGGCTTGAGCTTCACCGAACTCAAGGACATCCCCGTTTACCATCCGGATGTGCGCGTCTTCGAAGTCAAGGAAGCAGACGGAAGCCATCTGGGCGTGCTTTATACCGACTATTTCCCCCGGGCCAGCAAGCGCGGCGGTGCCTGGTGCGGCGGCTTTCGGGACCAAAGCTACGAAAATGGCAAGCGAGTCGCGCCCCTGGTGACCAACACCGGCAATTTCAGTCTGCCCAGCGGCGACAAGCCCGCCTTGCTGAGCCTGGACGAAGTCTTAACCCTTTTCCACGAGTTCGGTCACGGCCTGCACTTTTTGTTGGCCGACGCGAAATACAAAGGCTCCGCCAACGCCATCCGCACCGATTTCGTGGAGCTGCCCTCCCAGATCATGGAAAACTGGGCCTTAGAGCCTGAGGTGCTCAAGCTCTATGCCCACCACTATGAAACCGGCAAGCTCATCCCGGACGCCCTGGTGGCCAAGCTTGAAAAAAGCCGGTACTTCAACCAGGGTTTTGAAACCGTGGAATACCTGGCGGCTTCTTTTCTGGACATGGACTGGCACCTCATCAAGGCCAAGCAAGAGCTTGACGCCAAAGCCTTCGAGACAGCTTCCTTGGCCAAAATCGGCCTCATCCCGGAGATCGTCTCTCGCTACCGCAGCCCTTATTTCCGCCATGTTTTCGCCGGCAACTTCTACGCCGCCGGCTACTACAGCTACATCTGGGCGGCCGTGCTGGACGCCGACGCCTTCGAGGCCTTCAAAGAAAAGGGCTTGTTTGATCAAGAAACAGCAAAGGCATTCAGAAAGCTGCTCAGCACGGGCGGTGCCGAAGATCCCATGGTCCTCTACAAAACCTTCAGAGGCACCGAACCCTCCATCGAGCCACTACTCAAACGACGCGGCTTGAAGTAACCCCTCTTCCGCGACCGACAAAACCACAAGTTTCTTGTCGCCACGCCACAAGAACTGGCAAACTGGACGCATGAAAAAATTCAACATGCCCGTCCTCTGCTTGCTTTTCGTCCTGGCCCCCAGCGCCTCCCTTGCCCAGGTGGAAAAAACCACCGTCATGGTGGAAATGCGCGACGGCGTGAATCTGGCAACGGACGTCTACATTGACGCAAGCTTTTCCCAGGGCCCCTCCTTGCTGATTCGCACGCCGTACAACAAGAATCTCCTGCAAGACCTGGGCGAAGGAGGGGCGGGCAGCGGCCTGGTGACCGTGGTCATTCAGGACCTGCGTGGACGCTTCGCCTCCGAGGGCGAAGACACCACCTTTTTCGACGACGCAACCGACGGCGAAGACTGCCTGGCTTGGTTGGTTGCTCAAGATTTTTCCGATGGGCAGGTGGCCACCATGGGCGGCTCGGCCCTGGGCATCACCCAGTATCTCATGGCGGGACAAGGACCAACAGGGTTGGTCTGCCAGTGGGCCGAAGTGGCGACACCGGACTTTTATGAACTGGGACTTTTCCCTGGAGGCGTATTGAGAGCCTCCTTGCTGGAAGGCTGGCTTGAAGCCCAGGGCAGCTTGGCACGCTTGGCATTTTTTGAAGAAAATCACTTGCTCAACTCGGCCTGGGATGCGGTTCGCTTAAACGATCGCTTTGCTGAAGTGCAAGTCCCCGCCGCACACATCGGCGGCTGGTACGATATCTTTGTCGAAGGGAGCATCCAGGCTTTCTCGGGCTACCAGTACGCTGGCGGCGACGGGGCTCGCGGGGCCCAACACCTCATCATCGGCCCCTGGACCCACGGGGGGTTGGGCCAACTTCAACAAGGTGAACTCATCTATCCCGAATCCAGCCATATGGATCTGGGCCAGGCCTGGACCGACTGGGTGCTTCACTGCCTGCTGGGCGAAGACAGCCCCGCCGCCGACTGGCCCGCCGTACGCTATTACCTCATGGGTGACGTAGACGATCCGGAGGCACCCGGCAACATCTGGCGAACGACCGATGACTGGCCGCCCGAATTCCATTACGTACCGCTCCATCTTCAGGCCGATGGGGGCCTCGACGAAGCGCCGGCCGAGGAATCGATCCTGAGCTTCCCCTCCGATCCCGCCGACCCGGTGCCCACCCTTGGTGGCGCCAACCTGGCCCTTCCCGCCGGCCCTTTTGACCAGCGCCAAGTCGAAACGCGTTCCGACGTATTGGTCTTCTCAACGGCGGTCCAGGAAGAACCCCTGGAGGTCGTGGGCCGAGTCCTTGTGGAACTGCATGCCTCGGCCGACTTGGCGGATTTCGATCTGATGGCACGCTTGAGCGACGTCTACCCTGATGGCCGCAGCATGCTGGTGGCCGACAGCGCCATCCGGGCCCGGCTGCGCGAAGGGCCCATCGAAGAAAACCTGCTGCCCCAAGGACAAGTGGGCCACATGCTGGTGGA
This sequence comes from Deltaproteobacteria bacterium, assembly GCA_019314375.1. Lineage (GTDB taxonomy): Bacteria > Myxococcota > B64-G9 > B64-G9 > B64-G9 > JAFCZJ01. The sequence continues at coordinate 10,956 of JAFCZJ010000045.1, forward strand.
TTTGTGGAGCACAGCCATTGTGATCAACCGCGGCCACCGCCTGCGCCTCTCTATCTCCGGCTCGAACGTGCCTCGCTTTGACCTGAACCCCCAAACAGGCGAGCCCTTCCGACAACACAGCCATCTACAATCCGGCCATATCACGCTCCACTTCGGCCCTGTTCATCCATCGAAAATCCTGCTGCCCGTGGCCGGCCCGGCGAGCCAAACTGACGCGGGTACGGAGACGGACGCAGGTACGGAGACTGACGCGGGTACGGAGACGGACGCAGGTACGGAGACTGACGCGGGTACGGACGGCGGTACGGACGGGGGGGGTGTCTTAGACAGCAATAATGTCGCTTCTTGCGACTGCGGCCTAAAAAGTCAATCCAATCCCCTTCCCTTAATGATGCTTGTTCTTCTCCTTGGCGCTATTCGCAGACGCCCTGCATGACATCCAAAAGGTCCACCACCTTGGTCAAGGGCAAACCGATGATGCCTGTGAAGTCATCGCCTTTCATGCTCTTGAACAAAGCGATGCCGGGCCCTTCCACCCGATAAGAACCGGAGCAGTCCACCGGCATCTCCCGGGTCACATAAGCTACGATCTGATCCGCGGTCAGCGAACGCATGGTCATCATGTGAACGTCTAAGACCCGCTCAACCCGCCCACTGGCTGCATCCATCAAAACCACGCCGGTCAAGAGGCGATGCGTCCTCCCTGACAAATCCGCCAACTGACTGGCCGCGGCTTCCACGTTGCCGGGCTTACCCAGGATGCGCCCGTCCAATTCCACCACTTGATCGGAGCCTAAAATATAGGATTTGGGGTGCAGCTCGACCAAAGACCGCGCCTTGCGCTCGGCCAGCTCTAAGACCAGTTCATCGGGTGGCAAATCCAGATCGTGCTCTTCTTCATAAAGCGGCGGCACGGCCACAAAGGGCAGACCCAAACGCCCCATGAGCTCCTGTCGATAAGGGGAGGTGGAAGCCAGGATGATGGGAAATGGATCGCTCAAAGCAATTTAAAACCTAAAACCGCACGCCCGTGATGGGCGCTGGACGATCACCATCGGGCCTGGGCTCACCGGCGAAATCGATGGGAAATGGAGAAGACATGAGGAGCAAGGGATTGCGCTTGAGTTTGGTCTGTTTGAAAAGCTTGGCCACCCGAGGGCGCTTTGCCAAGACCTTCAAGTCGTCGTTGTCGGCCAGAGCTCGCTTGACCAAGAAACCCTCGGCGGCCGCGTCCAACAAATGCTGTTCGGCCTGCACCGGCCGGTTGCGCCGCACCATGACAATGGCCAAATCGTAACGCGCGCGGCCCCGGGTGCGCCATTCATTGGGCCCCTTGGCCATCGCCAAAGCCTGCTTGAACAGGGGCTCGGCCTTGGCATCCTGCTTCTTCAGCAAATACACATAGCCCAAGCGCAACAAAATCTCACCGAAGGCGTCCGGCTCCTTGCTCATGGGCAAAAGCATGCTTTCAGCCTCGCCCAGCTTCTTGGCGTCCACCAGACGACTGGCCAACTCCAGCTTCAGGTCCAAACACTTCGTGTCCATTTCGTAGGCCTGCCGGCTGACGGCGATGGACTCATCCAGCTTACCCAGACGCGCCAAGGAGTATCCCTTTTGAGCCAAAGCGTATGCGCTTGTCTTCACGTGGCCGAGATAGCGCTCCCAGACCAACAAAGCCTTGCTGTATCGACGACTGATGTTCAAATGCTCGCCAAGATAGGTCAGAAGAATCAAAGCCCCGGGATGCTTGTCAGCAGCCTTTTCCAAAACCTGAGCCCCCTCGGCCGAGGATTTGAAACGGGTGCTCATCCAGTAGTGGGCGATGGGCTCGAGCGGCAGGTATCCCTTGGCGCCTTGGGCTTGCTTCAAAGCGCGAAGTGCTTCTTCGTTCTCGAAGGACAGGGCATTGGCAATACTCAAAGCGGCCCAGGCGGCATGGAATTTGGGGTCCAACTCCACCGCCTTCATGCAATCGCTGCGCGCCTGACGCAAACGCTTGGGCTCAATGATGTGGGACTTGCGCAAGCCCATGGGTTGCTCGACCAGCACTGCGTAACAAGACAAATAGGCATCCATGGCCGGCGCGGAATCGCTATGGGGATGCGCGACCTGCTCGCCGACCTGCTCGACATGTTGCAACTTGCGCAGGGCACCCGCCAAAACATGGCCACCCGCCTCGACGGCCTTGGCCGTGTCCGCCGGCAGGTCAGCTCGGCCATTGTGCTTACGACTCGAGCCTGCCTCAAAAGCCGTAAAGACAAGACGCCAACGTCCGTCCTTCAGCCGGTTGAGGCTTCCGAAGACCCCGCTGTCGGCGCCCAAAATACGCACGGCGCGCAGGGCCTGGGCGGGCTTCCCCAGGGCCTCGGCCGCCATATCGTGGCTGCGGGCCATGGACAAGACTTGCTTCAAATGAAAGTGGTTGTAATTGCCGGTACCCATAAGCTCAGCCCCGGCACGGTCGGCCATGCCCCAGGCCAAACGCTGGGCAGCCCCGCCTTCTGGCGAGTAGGGCGGCAAAACCACGGCCGAGATGCGTCGCAGATCCTTGGCCTGGACTGTGCCACCAGGAAGGACAAAGCAAACAAAAAGGATTGCCTGCATGAACAGAATGCTTCCGCGCTTGGAGACCGACATGATTAGCTCCTTATCACTGCGGCATACGCCGCAGTATAACGTGGCATTAACGAATCAATATACAATTCGTAAATGCCACTAACAACATGTTCGACGTTCCGGATCAGTATCACAGCCAGGGCAAGCGTTCCAAGCTCAGGATGGGGGATCAGGAACCTACAAGAGTTTTTCGGCTTCGAGAAAATTCGCAATGTGCTCAAAGTGACGAGCCAAATCCGGTGGGCAATCTCCATGATTGCAGGATTGCAGTACGAATCGACTGCCCGGCATCGCCTCATGCAAACGCCTGCCATGCTGGGTGGGCACAACCGAGTCCACATCGCCGTGGAAGATAAGCACAGGCAGGCCCAGTGTTTGCAAGGCCTCTTGGCTCTCAAAGGGACTGCGCAACAAAAACCCGGGCATGAGCATGCGATGGGCCATCTCAGTCAAGCTGACAAAGGGCGACTGCAAAATAATGGCCCCAGGTTGCCTTACCCGAGCCAGGGCGCATGCCACCCCGGTGCCGATGGAGCGACCATGGTATACTAGGCGGGCAGGATCCACATCGGGGCGTGCCAGTACCTTCTTCAATAGCTGCTCGATATCGCTCACGATCACCGCTTCGGATGGACTGCCTTCGCTTCGACCGTACCCTCGGTACTCGGGCAAGAGCACATGAAAGCCCATGCGGCGATATCTACTCAGCGCGGAAGGCCATGAGTCGATCAGCTCGTGGTTGCCATGGGTAAAAACCAAAAGACCGGCCGGCTTTTCGGCCGAGGCATCAGAAGCAGGCAAAAACCAGGCCTCGCTCCGGCCTTCCTCTTGCTGGGTCCATAGGCGCTCAAGGCCTGCCACTCCTCGCCCTGCGTCAGGCATGGCCTTCAGGGCTTGACCCGGAAAGATGATCTTGTCCTGAAAGAAAAACAAGAGCAGGGCCGCCAAGAAATACACCGCGCCCACGGAGACCGACACCCTGAGCATGGGTCTAAGAAATCGCTTCATGGGTCCATCATGGGCAAGAGCCACCCCGCTCGCAAATCATTTCTGCTAAGATGCCCCAAGGAGGACTTCTCAATGCGATTTGCTTTCATGCTTTTTGGTGCCCTTGTCTTTGCCGCTTGTTCCAGCGAAGGAGACGCGCCCTGCGGCCCAGCCTGCCCCGCCACATCCGTTTGCATGGACGCCGATGGCCTGGGTGCCTGGGAATGCTACGTGGCAACGGAGCCCCCGGCCTTGGCTTGTAACGAGGATTCCCACTGCCCGACGGACGGCAGTTGCAACAACCAGGCATGCGTTCGTCATTGCGGCTGCATCGAAGACGCCGCCTGCCCCGAAGACCATCTCTGCGAAACGGAAGATCAGGGCTGCGGCCTCTGCCTGCCCTCAAGCGATTTCGATTGCGATTCAAATTCAGACTGCGCCTGGGTGGTGGATCTCCACCAGTGTTGCGCCTGCCCCAAAGCGCGAAGTGTGGAAGTACGGGACGGCAATACTTGCCTGGAAGATTTCCCCTTCGAAGGAGAAGTCCCGGCCGAATGCCGACCCGACTGCAGTCATGTGGATCACTGCTGGCCCTGCCCCATCGGCCCGAATCAAGTCAACTGCTCGGCCAGCGGCATCTGTCGTCAGGCCAACTAAAAGCACCCTGGCGCCATCCGCCTGTCCCCACCCAGATCGTGCCTCTTCAAGAAACCCTAGTCGCGGCGCCGACGCCGCGCCAAACCAAGCAAACCCATCAGAACCAAGAGGCCTGAAGAGCCGAGCTCGCCAGAGCCCGAGGCCACGCTGCAACCGGATTTCTCGGCTTTGGGTGCCGCCACGCAGGAACCCTGACTGCACATCATGGACTCACCGCAGGCCATGCCTTCGATTTCGCTCTCGTGGGTGCAGCCATCGAGGGTGCAAAAATCGATCGTGCAGGGATTGTCGTCGTCACAGTCTCCATTGTCATTACAAGGGGCCTCACCACAGCCTTCATCGATCTGCCCGTCGCAATTATCATCCCTTGCGTTGTTGCAAACCTCGGCGGCAGCAGGGTTGACGTCTGAGTTGTGGTCGTCGCAATCGCTCGTGCCTTCGCAAAACCCGTCGCCGTCAAGGTCGGTACAAGTCGAGCAACCCTCGTCGATCTGCCCGTCGCAGTCGTTGTCCACGCCGTCGCTGCATCGCTCGACGGCCCCTGGGTTGTTTGCGCTGTTGTGATCGTCGCAATCTACATCTTCACAGTAGCCGTCGCCGTCCAAATCAGTGCAGGTTGAGCAGCCCTCGTCGGTCTGGCCGTCGCAATCGTCGTCGACGTTGTTGCCGCAACGCTCGATCGCGCCCGGGTTCACCAGACTGTCGTTGTCATCGCAATCCACATCGTTGCAATAGCCGTCATCGTCCGCGTCGGTGCAGGTCGAGCAGCCCTCGTCGGTCTGGCCGTCGCAATCGTCGTCGACGTTGTTGCCGCAACGCTCGATCGCGCCCGGGTTCACCAGACGGTCGTTGTCATCGCAATCCACGTCGTTGCAATAACCGTCTTCGTCTAAGTCGGTGCAAGTCCCGCAACCCTCGTCTGTATTGCCGTCGCAGTTGTCGTCGATGTTGTTGCCGCATACTTCTTCGACGTTGGGGTTGACGTTCGGGTCGTTGTCGTCACAGTCGGCGGGAACACAGATCCCGTCGTCGTCCGCGTCGATACAGGTCCCGCAACCTTCATCGGTCTGTCCGTCGCAGTTGTTGTCGATGCCGTCATTGCAAACCTCGGTCAAGCCGGGATTGGCCTGGTCATCGGCGTCATCGCAGTCGTCGGGAATGCAGACCCCATCCTCGTCGGCGTCGATGCAAAGACAGATGCCGAAGTCGGGAAAATCCCCAAAAATAAAATTGCAGCTTTCGTATTGGCCGCAGTCGCCGTCGGCCAGACACCAGTCGAAGCAATGACCGGTGCCGTTGCCCGTATCCAGGCAGATGTAACCATCGTCACAAGAAATAGTCTCCGGGTCGCAAGCATCCGGCGGGGTGACCTCCTCCGAGTCGTGACAGTTGGTGGCGCCGGTGGGCGAGGGATAACAAGCCTCGCCCGCGGCACAGTCGCCTCCGGTGATGGCGCAGTCATCAGGCGGGAGACAGGTATCCAGCTCAGCGGCACAACTTTCATAAATGCAATCGCTCCACGCGTCGCCCTCCAGGTCACCGCAGCTATCTTCCCAACAATCCAACATGGCCCCCAACTCATCCTGCGCCTGGACCGTGCCGGTCTCATAGCAGGTCTGCTGGCAGGTCCCATCAGCACCGCATTCCACCATGCAGTTGTAGATCTCTTCACAGCTGGCGTCGCCTGTGACCCTCGGGAAGCAGGCGTCGATCTGGGGTTCGCAGTACTGGTACACGCAATCATTCCAGGCCTCTCCTTCGACCCCCTCGCAGTGCTCGCCCCAGCAAGCCCACATGGCATTCAAAACATCCTGTCCCTCGGCGGTGCCGCTGTTGATGCACACATTCTGGCAGCCTGCATCTTCACCGCAGTCCACCAAACAATCGTATATCTCGCTACAGTCCATGGTCTGACAAATTGTGTCATCGCAGACGCCACTGGCAAGGCAGGCCTCCGGACACTGACAGCGAGAGGGATCTTCCGTACAGGAAGGCACCGTCGAGCCGGTGTAACCGGCGATCCAGCCGGCGAAGGGATCCACCCGCGTATCGATGTAAGTGCCTCGACAGGGGTCCTGCCCGCTGCTGTAAACGGAGGAATTGACGCCCACCACCTGGTAGCTACCTGCATCGTTATACAGGCCGGGTCCGCCGGAATCACCGAAACAAATCCCCGTGCTCGAGTAGCTACTGTAGTAAATCCGCGCATCCACCCAGTCCATGTCGATATCGGCCACCCGCTTGACCCCGCCGCCACTCTGGTGGACACCCTCGGTCACCCCGTACCCCACATAGGTCAAGGTGGTGCCGGCCCAGTTAGCCACGCTGCTGGTCTGGATATCATACGGCGTGATGCTGGTCACCGGGTTGGTGAGTTGCACCAGACCGATGTCGTAGCTGTCATTCGGATCGGAGGCGTTGGGGTTATAGGAAGGGTGTGGGTAGAACGCATAGGTTCGGAAGACCTCACTGGAACCGGCACTGTCCGGATAGGTCACGTTGGTAAAATAGGCCCAATCAGCGTCCACCCCGGAAGTTCCGTCCACGCAATGGGCCGCGGTCAGCACCCACTGGGGGGCGATCAGGGTAGCTGAACAAAATGACTGGTAGCCGCCGGCACCGTACACCACCAGGGCACCCACGGCCGGATAGGCCGAGGTTATGCTGCCGCCGATGATGGGCTGGCTCTGCTGTTCCGCGTCCAGCTCCTGACTTCTCTCTGAGCAACCAGCCATCAAAACCAGTGAGAGCAAGACGGCCAAGCTCAAGAATATGCGCCTTTTCATCATGTTCATGATCTTCCTCCATGTGGGATTTCGGCCCAACGATGTCCGATTCTAACTCGACATCGGGAAACCTTCAACCGGCTTGATTTGACGGGCTAACGAATGAACAGGGCACCGGGTTGATGGAAGTCGCCATTGGGATCCCAGTATGAGGTCACCCCCTGCCAATAGTTGCCATCGCCCGACTCAAACGTGGTGAAAGTCCGGCCCCAACCCTGAAATCCCGTACCGGCCTCGGTTGCGCAACAGTTGTATGAGTCACTGCTGTCCAAGCCGTCGATGATATGTAAGCCGAACTCATCGTAAGGGTCATCACCAAAGTTCCCTTGCTGATGAGCCGTGGTGCAAGCATAGCCATCGTTCGTCACCACCACGCTATGCGAATCCGTCACGGTGAAAGGACCATGGGTGTTCTCAATGCACCAGGTGCCGGGGTCAAAATAGTTACAGTCGCCGGGCAGACTGGCGGTTACATAGTCGTCGGTCACCCCGCCCACCCAGGCCAAAACCTCGCCCTGGGACTGCAACCACAGCAAAGCAGCCGGCACGGAGGCGTTGAATATAAAATTGTTGTTTCGCCCCGGATCCATGACGGCACCTTTCAGTTTTCCATAGAAAGAAGCCCCGGGACGGGGATAAGCGCTCTGGGACCAGTGCCCCGGACGGCCGTTGCTTCCATAGACCGTCACCATGGTCCAGCCGCCGCCGGCTCGATGCATGTCGCACCAAACCCGCATGGGCAGATTGGCCCCGGCCGCGCTGATCCAGTACAGGCCGTCTTCGGTCTTTCCAGCGTTCTGCATCAGGTTCAGGCAACTTGTATCTCCACAAGTCGCCTCTTGATCGGGGTTGTAATGCACAGGACAGGTATCCACATCGCCACAGACGCCATCGCCGTCTATGTCCATGAAAACATCGTTGGGACAGGGCACGATTTCGCAAACAAAGGCCATGCCACGCGCGCAGCTGTTGTCGTTCCATCGCCCATCGCCGGAAAAGTGGGTGCAGTCTTCGTCGCCGCCGCTGTCGCTGGGCTCATTAGCATGCCAGTTCTCGTAAGCGTTCGGGCTGCCGTCCACCCACGTGAAAGTACCCTCTTCTTCCCTGTCATTGTATCCAAGCCAAGTATCAACCCCGCCCAGTACATCGGCGATGGCCTCCCAGATCGCCGTCTGCTCGCTCGAATCATCTAGGGTCACCAGTTCGCCGCCATAGTCCCGACAACGGTCTCGGGCCGTGGTCCAGTCCAACTCTTCGGAGCAAAAACTGTAGACATGGCCCCGCATCGTGCCCGTGACACAGGGGCAACCCGCGATCTGGTCGATGACGCCGTTGCAGTCGTCGTCTTTGCCGTTGCAGATCTCCGTCGCCTGGGGGTGGATCCAGGGGTTCATCGGGGCGCAATCGCAAGCATCTCCCCATCCGTCGCCGTCCGAATCCAGGCCGGCCCCGCAATCCGACTCGCAGACGTAGGCCGCATCGTCATCACAATTCGCGTCGTTCCAGAGTCCACTGGCATCATGCCAGAACAGAGCGCAGTCTTCTCTAAGCCAGGCGTTGTCCGGCTGGTCACTGTCCCAATGGGTGTAGCCCGTTCCCCCACCCGACTGCCAGCGCCACACGCCCTCGTCGTCGCGATCATTGAATCCCATCCAGGTGTCGGCACCCCCCAGGCTTGCGGCGATGCTCTCGGCCATGGCCTCATTTTCCAGGCTGTCATCCACGGTCAGCAGGTCATAACCCACCGCCCGACAGGCATCCCTTGCTTCGGTCCATTCGTTTCCACCAGGGCATAAGAGATAACTATGGTCGCGGAAGGTCTGCACCGTGCAAGGACAGCCCGCCTCGTCTCGCTGACCATTGCAGTTGTCATCGATGCCATTGCAGACCTCGGTGACGCCGGGGTGGATGGCCGCGTTGAAAGGCGCGCAATCAAGGTCATCACAAGTACCGTCGCCGTCGCTGTCCAACTCTTCTGCGCCGCAGCCGCAAAGACCGGCTTCGGTCTTGTTCGGATCGTCCGGGCATCCGTCTAGGCAATCGACCGTGCCGTCTCCGTCCCTGTCGCCGGCATCGTCAACAACGCCACAACCGCAAAGTCCGGGCTCGGTTTTGTCCGGATCATTCGGGCAGCCGTCAATGCAGTCAGGCATGCCGTCCGAGTCGCTGTCCGTTGTGTCCTCCGGCGTTCCGCAGCCGCAAACCCCAGGCTCGGTCTTGTCCGGGTCCTGATAACAACCGTCATTGCAATCCACCACCCCGTCTCCGTCCGTATCCGTGGTTTGATCGTCGTCACTCACGCCGCAGCCACAGACACCCGGTTCGGTTTTGGCGGGGTCTTCCGGGCATCCATCCAGACAATCGGGCGTCCCGTCGCTGTCTAAATCAGCGTCGCTTTCCCCGCAACCACAGAGGCCCGCATCGACCTTATCCGGATCCCCTGGACAGCCATCCTCGCAATCCGGGGTGCCGTCCCCATCGCCATCTGCGTCCGGCACACCGCAGCCGCAAACCCCGGGCTCTGTCTTTTCGGGATCATCCGGGCACAGGTCGCCGCAATCGGGCAGGGGCGTGTTTTGACAAGCACCACCGAGGCAAAGATCCGTGGTGCAAAGATCGCCGTCGTCGCAGTCGGCGTCCGTCAAACAAGCCTCCCCCACACGCAGACGCGCCACGGCGGGCTCGGAATCCGCCTGTCCATCAGAAACCACCAGGGACAAAAGATAAGTCCCCGCTTGCTGCGCGGTAAACGTAGTGCGCGAGCCATCCTCCAGACCAAAAGAGGTTTCGGCACCGCTTGGCCCCTGCAAAACCCGCCAAGTGTAGGTGATGGCATCCCCATCCGGATCAAAGCTGGCAGCGCCGTCGATGATGGCCGGCATGCCGATCTGGGTCTTGGCCTCAGCCAGCAAAACAGCCACCGGTGCCCGGTTGGGTCCGATCACATCCAGACCGCAGCCCGCAAGGCTCAGCAGCAAAAAACACACAAATATTTGCAAATACAATTTCGCCATTGGCTCTCTCGTCATGGGCAATCACCGCCCCAAGTGGATTGGAGATTGAATCCGGGGTTTTCAGCCGCGTGCCGAGCATCGCCCCAGGGCACGCTGGCCGCGCCATGGGTTTCGTCGATGTTGCACGGATCGTAGCCCAGGGTGGGCCCGATGTCGGGATCCAGCAAGGTGGCCCAAGAGCCACAAAAATAATTGTCGCGGAAGTTGGGCGTACTGACGTAGGTATCATCGGAGCCATAATGCCTGAACCACAGGGCCCGCCCGCTGTTGTTGCTGGCAGCCGGATTGCGCCGAATGATGGTACCCGTCATTTTTTGGATGCTTGCGCTCCGGTTGGCCGTATTGATGTGGATGGCCGTGCCGCCCTCGTCCGGATCGTCGGAACTGATCAGACAGTCGCGAATCTCCCCGATCAATATGGATGAGTTATCCAAATGCAGACCGTTACCGCCGTGATGGTGCAACTCGGTATCCACCATGAGGCCCAGGCGCAGGTTGCGGGTACGCATGGCCGTGTGACCTTCCAGGTAACAGAATCGCATTTCGGCCAAGCGCAAGGTCTGCGGATCGGAAGGAAACAACAAAGCCGTGCCGCTCTCCAAATTCGCCTCCAAGCTGAGGCCACGAAGATAGCGAAAGCTGCTGTCTGAAGCCTCCAGGGCCGAGCCTGCGGGACCCTGTACCATGATGTCCAGGTTAAACAGGCCGACCCGCTCACGGCCCACAATCGAAATCCCGCCCTGGGCTTCAGCCGAACTGGGCAGATCGTCATCGCGACCGTTGTTCAGGGTGGCGCGACCCGAAAGGCAGCCAAGCATCATGTCATCCCCGGGGATGCGGATCCTCGCCCCCCCGGAAGGCCCGGTGCTTTGCACGAGCGCGCCGGCGTCCAAACAGACCATGACCACGCCATCGCCCAAATGCTGCAACCTGTCGGCATGCGCCTGGTCCAAGGCAGCCTGCAGCTCGACAAAACTTAGCGCCCCCCCCAGGGTCACGTCACAGGCAGGGAAATCCAAGCTGCTTGCGTCCTCATAGATGAAGGGCTGGGTCGAGCAAGCACTCAGATTACCGGCCCTGTCGATGGAGTGAGCATGAACCGAGGTGCTGCTGCCGTCGGGCACAACGATGCCCAGCGGGTTCACCCAAAAAAAGCTCGACCAGATGGGGAGGCGCATACTCAAGGCCTGGGTGCAGGCCGGATCCGAGAAAAGCTGAAGGAGGCCAGGGATTTCACCCTCGCCCGTGAAGCCCGGAAAATTCTCTTCATTGGGCGAGACCGGCTCGGAAGCCAGGACGACAGGCGCATCGGGGGGGGTGATGTCATAGCGCACGATGGTGTCATCCATCTGACTTCGAGCCAGGGCATCGGTCCCGGTCGCCTCCAGGGGATAGTCCCCCTCGCCACCCGGGAAATCCAACTCCACTCGAAACAGGGTGTCAGAACAATCGTTGTCAACCAGCACGCCATGGTCGAGGAACAAAGAAACCACCTCGGGCGAGCAGTGACCCGTGATGGTGCCTGGATTGTCATTGACCTCGACCAGGTCGTGGCCCCAGTCCAGTCGGACGTAACAGTAGGTAACCGTCATGCTGTCGGCCAGCAGATTCCCCTGGCCGTCATCCGCCGTCAAAGTAAAGACATGAGGACCCGGCGGATAGCCCATGGTGTAAGGGCCCATGGACCAATCCCCATCCGAGCAGTCCGCGTCCGCCAGGACCCCCAAATCGATCTGCAAATTGACCACATCCGTACTGCAAGTACCGCGCAGGATAACCACCGGCTCAAACCAAATCTCGTCATTCCCCCCGTTGGGTTCCTTGATCTCCAGACTGGGGGGAGGATCGTAGTCGATGCGCTGGCTGGTGGAGGCCTGATTGCCCGCGGCGTCCGAGGCCGAGATGACGAAAAGGTTCTCACCAGCATCCAAGGTGTAGGGCGCAAGCGACCAGGCCCCGTCGCTGCAGTCGTCGTCGACAAAGACCCCCAAGCTGCTTTGCAAATCCACGGCGTCGGTCGAACAAGTGCCGGCCAAGGTTTGAGAGTCCTCGTCGGCGTCAAAGTCCTGCCCTCCGTTGGGCTGGGTGATGGCCAGACTGGGGGGCGTGGTATCATCCGGATCGGCAAACTCATCGAAGCCGAAACGGGCGCAGGCAGCACCCAGCACCAAACAGACCAGCGCCACGACCATGCGCCTCATGCGTCGCTTCCTCGCTCCATCATCAATCCTTCAAAGAGGCCAAAAAATCCTTGAATCCCGCCCGCAGACTGCCCACCACGTCGCGATCGACTTTCAACTCATCGGCGATCTGCTTGATCTCGTTGTCTTCAACCGCTGAGATGGAATCGTCCGCGGCCGAGACGGCAAAAAGACACCGCAGCAGGGCGTGTTTCTGATCCATTGATGCCATCTGGTTAAACTCGCGGGTGATTAGATAGTTCTCGGTACCGCCGAAGAGTCGCGCGTGGGTTTTTGCCATCTGCACCACCAGCAGGGCCTGCTTTTCGTCCATGCCCCCGATGCGGCGCACGATCTGCTCCATCTCAGCCGTTTCTTCGACCGAAATATCCAAGTCGGCAAAGGCCACCCGGCTGAGCAAATAGGCAAAAGACGCAACGTAACGTGCTTGTGCCGGCTCCATGGAGTCCAATTCGCGCACGATCTCACGCAAACCCTCGGTTTCACCAGATGCGGTAGAATCCTCTTCTTTCGCTTTCAATCCCAACCACTCTAAAATCGACATATCGCCTCGCAATCGATCACCCAATCAACATAGCCCCGAGGTCAAGAAGCGCGCAAGGCCTCTATGGCCCCACCAACTCGTCGTCCTGACTCGTGGCCAAGGCCGGCTCCTCGATGTCCAAGGTCTGGCCGTTTGAGACAAAGCGATTGTCGTGGAGTTGTGCCGCCTCGACCGGCGTCTCGCCTCGAACCCAGCCGGCCAGGGTGGGCACCCCGCCACCGGCACAGCCGATGGAGCCCTCGGCCCGGTGGGCGGTGAACTGGTTGTGATGGACCTCGTTGCCTCCGGCCGCCCCGGCGCCGGTGGAGATGTTCAGGGCCGTGGAACCGAAACTCACATCAGGCAGGCTGTATACGTAGACTTCGTTGTTGGCGACCTCGCCGAAATTGCCGCTCTCCACCCGAATACCGTGGGCCACAACCCAGGTGCAGACGCTGGAATCATGGGGCGAATGCGGGTCCGAGCTGTCCGAATAATAGGCAAAACCTTCGGCGGGGTTGCCCTCGATGAGTTCTAGCGCCTCGACGATGTTGTGATGGATGAAACCGTTGGAGGCGGTGTAGTGGACGGCCCGGCCATTGACCAGGGGCCGGATTTCATTATGGTGGACCTCCATGTGATTGGCATGGACACCCAGGGCGTAACCATTGGTGGCGTGCATATCGGCGAAGACGTGATTGTTGCGCAGCGATCGGGTCTGCCCACCTGCCGGTCGAGTCGTCAGGCGCTCATCGCCTGTAAACATGATGCCCCAATGCGGCACCCCGAAAAGCACGCAGTCATAAACCTCGGCCGCGGCGTCTTCCGGGGAAAGGTCCAGAGCAATGCCCCGATTGCCCGGATAATGCCGATCGGTCACGTCCCGCACTTCGCTGACCACCACCAAATCATGGACCTTCACGTCGCCCGCGTACATGGTCCTCAAACCAAAGGCATCGGCCGTGTGCACCCGGAGCCAAATGCGATCGAACTCCAGATCTTCGGCACCCCGACCAGACAAGGCGTGGCTATAAAGGTCCCCGCCCTGGGCACCCTGCACGACCAGACCCGAAGAAACCCGCGTTCGGTCGGCGTTCAAATACACGCCATGACACTGCTCGCTGGTGGTGCCGGCTGCGTAAGTGACCTGATGCCAACCCAGGTCCAGGTGCACGTCCGAAGCCAAAACGCGAAAGCAGGTGCAGTCCGCCTGTACGTCGCAGGTCAAACGATAGTTGCCGCTTTCCGTAATGTCGCCGCAGGCGCTCAGCTCCGTCACGGAGGTCAAGGCCGGTGTGGTAACAAGCAACTGACCCAAATCCTCCGTCGCGTCATCCCGCGAACGCACCCAGACATGAACTTCTGTTTCCGGGTCCAGAGGAGCCACCAGCATGCGATGTGTCCGCCGAGCGCCTGTGCGCGCATAGCCAAGGGGACATTGCTCGGCCGAGGTACCCCAAGCCACTGAGCTGTCGGCATCCCCGGAGGTCTCCCAGGCCACCACGAAACCCTGTGCGCTCAAGCCCTCGATCCGCAAATTTGAAATCACCGCCCCATCGCTCAACACGCGAAATTCCGTGCGGCCGGTGGCGTTGCGTCCGGCCCCTGGCCATGCCGGTACCCAGTCGGGCCAGGGGGGTTGGGCCGCGTCCAGATTGCATGCCGTGCTTGCTTCATCTCCACCGGTATCGCCGCCCGCATCCACACCCGCATCCGAACCCGCATCCAAACCCGCGTCCGAACCCGCGTCTTGTTCCCCGCCAACCGAGCCCCCACAGGCCACAAGCAATCCCAAGCATCCAAGAGCAACCCACAAGCACAAAGAGCGCATAGCATCCTCTCATTCATCACCAGACCGACATGGCGCTGGATCTCATCAAGGGTTCCAGCATAGCATCGACAATCATGGTCCATACAAGCCACACGATCTTGGTCTTTGCCTTGCTGGCATGCACCCTAAGCGCCGGCGCCCAGGCCACCTCCTATGCCTCGCCCCAGCGACGCGACGTCATGGCACCCGGCGGCGCCTTCGTTCTGGACGTAAATCCGGACAAACAGCAGGCCACTGTGTACAAGACCCATGATCGCGACCGGGCCCTGTGGTCCTTCGAGCGTTCCATGTGGCAAGAGAAGTACTTCCTCGCGGACGACGGCCAAAGCGTGGCCGTGCTGGCCTGGAAACATGTGCAAGTTTTCGATCTCGATCAAGAAGCCCTGCAGTTCTTCAAAGCCGAGGGCAAGTTCAAAACTTACGCCTATGATGATCTGGTGGTCCACCCATCCGCCCCAAGGGGCATCGGCCCCATCGGCCCTTTCTGGCGTGAGTGGTTCGACTCGGCATCATCCGACGGCAAGAGCCTGACCTTGGTCAGCTCGGGCCCCTCGACCTACCATTTCGACCTGAGCACTGGCGAAATACGGAACGAAGCGTTCTCCCCGCGAGGCGGCCTGCTCTGGATCCTGGGTGTGCTCATCTTGCACCTGGGCATCATTTTGGTCTTCCGCTGGCGTCGGGCCATCAAGCGCGCCCTTCCGGATGCCAAAAAAATCCGCCTCATCAGCCTGGGACCGCTGGCCTGCTGCGTCCACATGTGGCTGTTTTTGGCGGGTGTCCCTTTCGTGCCGGCCGTGCTGGTCTTCTACCTGCAGATTCCCCTGTGGTTTGCATGCCTGTTCCTGGGTCCCTTCTCCCTCGTGGTCGGCCTGCGCCGGCCCAAGGGTCACCGCTTGGGCTCGGCCATTTTGGTGGCCTCGACCTTCTTGCTGGCCATGGGCATGCCCTGGTTGCTGTGGTTATAAAACTGGGGTTATAAAACTGGGGTTATAAAACTGGGGCTATAAAACTGGGGCTATAAGACCATTGACTTGTTTCTTTTCGCCTGACTAAGGTCCGGAAAACAAACATTCACTCGAGGAGATGGGAATGAAAAAATCACTGACTTTGGTTCTCGTAGCAACTTTCGTCTTGTCCATGGGCATGATCGCGGCTTGCGGCGGTAACACCACAAAAGAGGACGTATGCGAATACGCCGACGCCTCCGACAGCTGCCAAATGGCGCATGACTGCTGCCTTCAGTATATGGAATGGACGGAAGAAACCGGACAGGCCGGCCCGGACCAGGAAGCCTGCGACGCCTTCACCTGCCCCGGCATACTGGACACTTCCTGTGATCAATTTGTCTCGAGTGCGGTGACCGCCGAAACTACCTACCAGCAAGATTTCCCCGCCTGCCACTAGTGTTTCTCAATGAGGAACAACCTGACCATTTAAATTAAATACACAAACATGTGACACCAGAGTAGAAACACTTGTGCCGTGTCGCAAGGCGACACGGTGCTAGTGCTGTTTCTTACTAAGCATCCCGAGCTAGTGCTGTTTCTTACTAAGCATCCCGAGCTAGTGCTGTTTCTTACTAAGCATCCCGAGCTAGTGCTGTTTCTTACGAAGCATCCCGAATTAACGAATCCTGCCTCTCAACAAGCGGAATAAAAAGCTGGAAACAGCTTCCCCGGCCAAGTTCACTGGAAACAGAGATGGCACCCTTGTGGGTCTTGATGGTGCCATAAGCAGCAGCCAGCCCCATGCCCGTACCCTTGCCCTGCGGCTTGGTGGTGAAAAAGGGCTCAAACATCCTCTTTTGAATTTCGGAATCGATACCGCTTCCCGTATCGCGAACATCGACTCTCAAATAAGCCCCGGGAGCGATGGAGAAGGGACTCTCGCTGCAAAATTCTTCGCTCAACTCGGCCACTGAAGTACCAAAAAACAGCGCTCCCCCCTGTGGCATGGCGTCTCGAGCATTCAAAGCGAGATTGAGGATGACATTTTGAAGCAGTGAGGGGTCGCCCAAAATCGTGCATCTTGAAGCCTTGAGCTCTTGCCGCAAGACAATGCGCCGATCGAAGATATGGGATACCAGGGAGAAAACCTCGTCGATGACCTGATGCATATCCACGGAAATATTAAGGTACTTCCCCTGGCGCGAGAAGGCGAGCAACTGGGTTATCAAATCCGAGGAACGCTGGGCCGCGAGTAGGATTTTCTCTGCATAGCCCGAAAGCTTGGGCAGGCCCTGTGAATCCTGTTTGAGCAAATCCGCGTAACCCACGATGCCCGCCAACTGATTATTGAAGTCGTGGGCGATGCCCCCCGCCAGTTGACCCACCGCCTCCATTTTTGCGGATTGGCGCAGCTTTTCCTCGCTCTTTTGAAGGGCGGCGGTTCTTTCGTCGACTCGTTTTTCCAACTCCTTGTTCAAAAGGCTCAAGTCCTGCTCCCGCTCCCTCAAGGATTTCCTTGCGACTTCCCGGGCTCGTTCGTAGTAGGCGGTTAGAAAAAACACGGACAGAAAGGAAATGGCAAAACGAAACAAAATGCCGGGAGAATGCGCCACCGCCACCAGGGGGTTGTCGGGGATCACCAACATCGCCAATCCAAAGACAAGAAACAGGAGCGCGAGGATTCCGCCTGCGCGAAGCCCGAGCACAAAAAGAAGAAAGGCAGGCAAGACGAAGGACCAGACAAAGCCGATATTGTGCGGGGTGTCCGACAGCAACAAAAAAGTGCAAACGAATATCATGATAGCGCCCGCGGCATAGGCGCTTTTCCTGAGTTCGCGAGTCAATCTCATATAAATCGGAACGCAAATACCAACAAACCCGGTCGCGAGAAGAATCAGGCCAAGCAGGGTATTACCATGGAGCAGATCCAGCAGAGCAAAGAGCAACAGTACGCTGGCCCCAAAGAAGGAAGAAAAGCGAACCACCCGCCCCGTGCGCAAATCTTCTTGTTCGGTATCGGCAGAGAAATGGCCCTCTTGAAGCAATTTGGTCGATTTTGACATTTCAGGTGACGAATACCACAACCCGGCTTTTTTTTACAAGTCCCCGGCCTGGGGGCAAAGTCCCCGGCCTGGGGGCAAAGTCCCCGGCCTGGGGGCGAAAATTCATACAGGAAAATCATCCAAGTACCTCTGTACATTGCTTCCTTAATAGTGCATACTCTCGCCGATTGTTTCCAGTTGAGTCGGCCAATGCTGGAGAGAACCACGAGGCAATCGAAGCCACTCGCCTCACCTTGGTTCCAGGCCACGCTCGCAAAGAGGTCTATCCTTGTGGGCCACCCCTTCGGGGAAGGTGGTAAATATGGCAAAATCGAGCAGACAAACATTTAAAAAACGGCAGAGAGAATCGGCCAAAAAACAGAAAAAAGAAGACAAGTCCAAGCGTCTCGCCGCACGGAGGGGAGATCTCCCCCCTGAAGAGGAACCGAAACAGGTTATTTCGGATCCTGACGAGACAGATGACGGACTGCCCAAACTCAAAATCACGCTCGTCGGCGGATCTGCTAATAAATCCGACAAGTGATGACTCTCCACCTCTGGTCTGGTACCGGGATGACACAAACAAAAAGCAAAACGGAAATCCTCTCTTTTACCGCTTCCATCGACGACAGCATCGTCGAGTGGTTCATCAAAGACAAGAATGAAATCATCAAAAGGCTCACCAGCAAGGGCTTTCGGAAAGCCGCTGTGATGGATCGCGCCCGGGAATTGGGCCTTTCCGAACAGTTTCTCAAATGGTGCGCTCTTGGCAAACCGGACGTGGCCTTGAGGGCTTGTCTGGGATGTGGTGAACGATTCTTGTCGGTTGGTGTTCAAAACCGGCTCTGTCCTCGATGTAAGAACAAAAGCCCGTAATCGATCCCGCCGGATTTGCGCCTGCCGGATAGGCTCTGCCCATGATGACCGACGAACGACTCTACGGCGGTTCCATGGTCGGCATGCTTTTGGGCCTGGTGGCGATCCTTTGGGGCCTTTGGGCTCTACTGGTCAGCCTGCCCACCATGTTGCTCTGGGAAGAAACCCCGGGCGTGGTGACTTCCTATCACACCTTCAGCGAAAACCTCATCGATCCCACGAGTCGATATGGCAGCGGCAGTAAGCGCTACTACATATGCCTGCGCTACCGTTATGAGGCCTCAGACACCACCCACTCGGGCTGGCGCATCAATCCAGGCTACGAAGATCATCTCGACAAACCCGGCTCTCCTTGTCAATCCACCAAGGAGGCCGAAGAAAACGCCCAAATTCGTGCCGACTACCGACGAGGGGCCAAAATCTGGGTCCTCTTCGATCCCTCAAACCCCAAAGACTCAGTCCTCGAAAACAGCCTGCGTTTCTTCGATCTGCTGGCGCTCATCGGCGGTGCCATCCTCTTCGGCGGTGCCTTCTTCCTGCATCGACACATCAGGCGCTATATGTAAATGGTGACAAATGATCAACAAGGCCCTTCTACTTCTTGTCGGCATCGCCACAACAATCCTGCTTTGCGTGGGAGGTTGCGGAACCGACCAGGACAACGGTGTTCCAGATAGCGGCGTCGACCAAAACGACGCGGGTTCAGATGCTGGTTCAGAAGAGCCCATCGAGACAGCAGTGAGAATCATCCAACTGGATGGCCCCTTGGCCCAGGACAGGTCCGAGGTATCCGGCTTGGCCTGGTATGGGGACTATCTCATCATTTTGCCGCAGTACCCTGGCTTTTTCAGCGACGGCACCTCGGATGCGGTCTTTGCGCTGCATCGAAGCGACATTCTGGCGGTCCTGGATGGCTCATCAGGCGATCCATTAGAGCCCATTCGAATCCCCTTCGATGACTCCGCCCTGGAAAATATTGTGTCTTTCCAGGGATACGAAGCCATCGCCTTTCTTGGAGACCAGGTTTTTCTAAGCATTGAAGCAGGGTCATCAAGCAGCATGACGGGCTACCTGGTCTCCGGTACGATCGATCCGGCGCTCGCCTCCTTGACCGTGCATGCGGCACCTGTCGAACAAATTGCATCCCAGTCAGGCCTGTCCAACATGGCCGAGGAAGCCATCCTCATTGCGGGAACCGACCTGATCTCAATTCATGAAGCCAACGGCATCGCCGTCAACCCGTCTCCGGTCGCCCATACCTACGAACCCTTGTCGGATACAACCGGGACCCTCGCCTTTCCTCACATCGAGTATCGCATCACGGATGCGACCACGCTGGACGCAGATGGACGCTTCTGGGCCATCAACTATTTCTGGCCCGGCGATACCATGCTCGAACCCAATACAGACCCACTGGTCGACCAGTTTGGCCAAGGCGAAACCCACGCGGAAAATGACTACGTCGAACGACTTGTCGAATTCCAATACGACCATTCGGGCATCACATTAATCCCCAAGCCACCCATTCAGCTCGTATTGACCGACGAGTCGCGCAACTGGGAAGGCCTGGTCCGTCTCGACGACCGAGGATTCCTGCTCATGACCGACAAATACCCGGAAACCATCCTTGGCTTCGTTCCCAACCCATAGTGCACGGACAACCGTGATCCGTATCTGAACTCGTGGAGAATCCAATGTCATACTCGTACTTTTCGTCTCTCGTCCTCCTCGCCTGCGTATCGATCTTCGCGGCAGGCTGTGGCAACTCATCAACAGACATTGATGCTGGCAACACCGAAGATGCTGGCACCGAAGACGCGGGCACTGAAGACGCCGGCACTGAAGACGCCGGCACCGAAGACGCCGGCACCGAAGACGCCGGCACCGAAGACGCCGGCACCGAAGACGCAGGCACCGAAGACGCGGGCACTGAAGACGCCGGCACCGAAGACGCCGGCACCGAAGACGCCGGCACCGAAGACGCCGGCACCGAAGACGCCGGCACCGAAGATGCCGGCGGTGGGGACACTGGCCTTGAAATCGACTTCGCTGAAGTACCGGCGGGGACCTACCAGGTCGGCAGCCCCTTGAACGAAGTCGGCCGTGAAGGAGACGACTTCCCTCTGCACGATGTCACCCTCACCCACGCCTTCCAGATCGGCATCACGGAAGTGACGCAAGCTTTCTTCGAGCAAGTCACCGGGTACAACCCCAGCTACACGGACGAAACCCACTTCCTTTGTGCCGAATGCCCGGTGGACAGCGTGACCTGGCATCAGGCGGCCGAGTTCACCAACCTCCTGTCCGAAGCGGCCGGCCAATCCTTATGCTACACCTGTACCGGTGAGGGCCTGGACCTGAGCTGCGAGCCGGCAGGCTCTCCCTACGAATGCAATGGCTGCCGCCTGCCCACCGAGGCCGAGTGGGAAATCGCGGCGCGCGCCGGCACGAATGCCGCCTTCCCCAACGGAGGCAACCTGGTCGCGGGGACGGAGTACCAACTCACGGGACCGGTCACCCTCGACAACAATGAGTTGCTGGACTCCTTCGCGTGGTACCGCAACAACAGCGGAGACCACCCCCACGAGGTAGGGACCCTCGATCCAAACGACTTCGAACTCTATGACGTAGTCGGCAATCTGACCGAGTGGTGCCACGACTGGTACCATGCCAATACGGGAAATGACGGGGCCCAGGAAGACCCCTACGGACCCCCCACGGGCGAATACCGCATCAATCGAGGGGGTTCCTACAACATGGGCCAGCCCTATTTACGACTCGCGTACCGCAATTGGTACGACCCGATAGACGCCTATTTTGTAATCGGGCTGCGACCGGCCCGTACGATCATCCCCTAGCCCAAGCAAAGGGGGGAAAATCGGAAAAATCGGGGGCGGAGGCACGTGAA
>JAFCZJ010000254.1 GCA_019314375.1 Deltaproteobacteria bacterium
GGCCTGGCCGGCATCGCTGTTCGCTATGTGCAGCCTGCCAAGGCCGTATTCAGGTGAGCTGTCATAAGTATAGGTATTGCTGCCTTCCACCACATTGTCCTGGGTGAAGGTCTTCAAAAGGACGCGTTGCAGGTCGTCGTACTGTATGTCGATCTCCCGGTTTTCGGGCGATTGGGAATAGATCGTGTTGCCGTTGTCGTCATGGGCAAAGTTCCATTGGTGGCTGTTGGGTAGATTGACCTGCGTGATTTTGCCCAGGTAGTTGCGGATGTAGCTGATGGTGTTGTTCTCTGGATCCTTGGCCGACGTGATGCGATTGCCGGCATCGTACGAATAGATGGAGGTCTGGGCAAGACCATTGGGATCGCGGATTACGTATTTGATATTTCCCCAGCCATCGGACAGGGTTTTTAGCTCCTTGCCTTCCTCGTCGGTCATGCTCACGCTCAAGTCCCCGCCGTAGACGAAGGAACGCACGGCCGTGTCGCTGTTGACGGCGTCACGCACCCAGCGTACACGATCCAGGCCGTCGAAACCGTAGTCCGCGCAGTCCGTGCAGCTTCCGCAATTCAGCACGCCTTGATATTCGAAGGCAGCGCCTTCGTTTTCAAGGCGGGCCTTGCTTACGCAGCTCAGGCGGCCTGTTCCATCATAGGCCACCAGGCGACTGTAACCGTTGTTGCCATCGAACTTGGCCGCTTCCTGTAAAAGGCGGCCGGTGCCGTCGTAGTAACGCCGGGTGTAAGAAATGAGGCCTTCTCCCTCGTCCACCGTGGACCACTGATGGTCGTGGACAGGAACGCCACTGTTCTGGAAAGTGAAATCGCTGTATGAATTCTCTACCAGGACTTGCCAGTCATCACTGCTGCTTGGTCGCCATTGCTCCTCCAGGACGCGGCCAAAGCCATCATGGACCCAGCCGGTCTCGACTCCGTTGGGGTCGATGCTAACGACTTTTTGGCCGAGCCCATAATCCCAGGAATAGGTCTCGGTCAGACCGGCAGTGGTTTTTGAGGTGACGTATTTGCCGTGAACCGGGTCCAGCACGTAGGTGGTGAGAACCGGGTTGCTGGTGTTGTAATCGGTTTCGCTGATCACCATGCCTAGCGAGTCATAGTTCTTTATTGAGCTACCAACGTCCCCCTTGATCGACGAGTTGTAACGGAGCACCCGCCGCAACAGGCCCTCGGTCAAGGTGGACGAATTGCTGGTGCTGTCGTGATAGAAGATCTGCTTGGCTTGTTGGATCCAAGTCCAGGTGAAGAGCTGGCGCAGATACTGACTCAAAATCTCCTGTTTCTTTTTCACCAGCCAGCGGTTGTCGTTGTAGTTGAGCAGCTCCTTGTAGGTGATGGTGGTCTTGTGCGTATATCTGGTGTCTGTACAGGAACCGGTGCTGCATTTGCCGACGTCGATTTTGGTTAGTATGCGTCCGTGGCCCGTATCGTAGGTGTAGCGCTTGCCGGTGGTCGTGCACTGGCTGCCCAAGCATAGGGTTTTTTTCTTGAGATCGGCATAGGTGAACTGCGGCGTGGGCCAAGGCACGGTGTCGTAACGGACCAGGGGCGTGACCCCGTCCGGGGTCACGGAGTTCAACTCTTGGGTGGTGGTCTGGCTAATCGAAATGCTGTCGGCGGCCGTGGATTTGGTCCCCTCGGGCAAATCACCCTGCGGGCCGGTCACCGTGCTGAAGATGAGCTTGCCCGGCTTGTACACGTCTTGATGGAATTCGCTGTGGCTGGTGGTGCCTCGGGCTGAATCATTGATTTCCACCCAGCGGAAGCCGCGGAACTCTTTGTTGCCGGGGCTCTTGAAAATGGAGGGTGCGCCTACGTAGACGGATTGACCCTCGTAGAGCCCGTCGCCGTAGCTATAGGTGAGCAAATGACTCCGGTTCGTGATTTGTTCGCTGCTTGTTACATGGG
The DNA here is from genome assembly GCA_019314375.1 of Deltaproteobacteria bacterium. Taxonomy (GTDB): domain Bacteria; phylum Myxococcota; class B64-G9; order B64-G9; family B64-G9; genus JAFCZJ01. The sequence goes on from JAFCZJ010000254.1 coordinate 1,926, forward strand.
TCACCACCGACATGGGGATGGGAATTTGGGCGTTTTGCGTGCGATTGGCTGGCATGTAGTTAATGTTCACCTCCCCGCCAAAGTTGTTGATGACCTTCTTCAACTTGAGGGTGGACGGTAATGCACCCCGAACAAAACCAAATGAATTGCCGCTCTGGCAATTCTCATCGCCCGCTACCCACTCCAAGCCGCCGTCCCCGTCCAGATCCATATGCATGTTTACGGTTTCACTGAACTCAGGGATCGTGGGGGGATACGCTGAGCCGTGGGTATAGCTCAGACCGAATCCTTTCTGCCCAAACCCACAATCGATGCTTTCGTCGCTGGCGGCAAAACCCTTGCCCGTATTTCGTCGCATCAACCAGTTGTTTTCTCCATCCCAGTAAAGGTAGTCCGGCAGGCCGTCGCCGGTCCAGTCTATGAATAGATTCTCGGCCCATTCTTCCCGAGGCAGGGTGGGTTCCGTTACCTCCCTATTCGATATATCGCCAAAGAAGCCATCATCCTCGGCTTGGTTGACGTTGCCGTCTAAGGAAAATGAGCTTTCGGGTAGTTCCGGCAGATCCTTGAATGGGCCATTGGAAGAATCCCGACTGATACCCACATGATTCGTCAAGCCCAATGACACCGAATCGTCCCAACCATGCCCATTATTATAGCAGACCCTCAACTCCTCCAGGTCCTCGAATGGGTAGGTGGCATCCGGTTGGAAGAGGATGTCCGGCAGCCCGTCGCCGTTGATGTCGATGAGTTCCTTGATGGTGTAAACCACGCCCTTTTGCGCCTCGGGCGCTTCGACTTTGATTTCCCATCCGTGACACCCTGCGATGGTTACAGGTGTGGAGCAGCCACTTCCCCAGCCCATGTCCACGAACTGGCCCTCCACGTTGGGGTCGTTGATGAGAACCCCCGATTCAGTCAGCATGTCCGGCCGACCATCTCCGTTTACGTCCCGCATTAAGGATTCCGTGAACTCGTAGACGGCCTCTGGGATCATGCCGGGATCCGAAGTCTTGAACGTTTGTCGCAGGTCATCGCCCGAAACTCCGTCCCAGAGCGTTTTCGTGTCGAAGCCGTTGCCGTTGTTGATGGCCACCCAAAGACCGCCGAAGCCGAGGATCCAGTCAGCTCGGCCGTCACCGTTGATGTCCTGTAAGTCTTGGCGCAGGTTGGTGTATCTGGGGTAGTTCGGTTCTCCCTCCGACCATGTGGTGCGTACGTTGCCATCGGTTCTTGGCGGGCCGCTGTTCGGGATGGACCATTCCAGCGGGTTGTATTGCTCGTAGGTCAAGTCACCCCATTCGTCGACCGAGCCGGGATAAATCCAATACTCGCTGCCCTTGCTATTCGACAAGACGAGATCCTTGATGCCGTCCCCGTTCATGTCGGCCATGGTACGCTTGGTGCGGATCCACCAGTCGTTATCCCATTCGTATTCGGAGTACTCAGGCGTGCAGCCGGGCTGACCCACTGAGGGGTCGATGACCACCGTGCCCCCGTTGCCGCCCGGGTCGGGCACCGACTCGTATTCGAAATCAACGTCGGGGATCTGAGTTGCCGTGCCGGTTTGGCTGGGCGTGCCGTCGGCGCGGTAGGCCGTTTGATGGATGCTGTTGAGTACTCGGTGGCCATCGATCTCGCCGAAGGATTGGGAAAAGTCGATGTCGCGGCGCTTCAGGTAACCCTCCTGTTCCGGCGTGTATTCTTCCTGGGTGTATATCGTGATGCGCTCAAGAACACGCTGATCGGCATTTGCGCATTGACCTGGTTTGCAGTTGATGATTTTGGGGTTGCCGTTGGTCAGCCAGGCGAAATCCACTCGGACCGGTGCCTCGGCCAAGCTGCTGTGCTCCGTGTATTTCATCTGGCTGGGCACCCGGGCGTTGCCCTGATTGTAGTACCAGGTGTGGGCTTGGTTGCCCATGGTGTCTTCGTGCTCGTGCAGGTACCAGGCGAAGGTGCCGAGGTTGTCAATGTCCACCCGGGCGTTGTAGGTGCTTTTATCGCCGAAGCGCAGGACGTGTCCGTCGCGGCGCAGGATGGTCCAGGTGTTGCCTGAAGTTGATGTGTCCCTGCGGGCGATTGAAAATGCGCTCTCGCGGAGGAAGCGATAACGAATCTCGTCGCCAACTTCTTCAACCGGCACCATGGGGTGGCTTGTCCCCGAGGCGTCGTGGAACTCGAAGATGTCCTGGTCATTGTAAGAGGGTGTGCCGAAATTTGTGGAGCGGGCGATGTGCGGGCTCGGCATGCTCCAGCCCTCGCCCAGGTGGCTTCTGCCACCGCTGCTGGAATACGTCAGGCTCAAGCTTGGCTGTACGCCGCGGCGTCCCGCCGGTAAGGGGATGGGCCAGGAAAAGGTGTAGGCCCCTTTGTTGCCTCCCACCGAGCCTGAACCGCGCCCCGTGTTTTTTAGGAAGTTGCGTCCGGTGTCATAGGTGCCGTTGTATTTGTTCCAGAAATCGGCGGGTGGATTCTGAGCAAGCGCAGGCACTGCACCTAGACCCAACGTAACACACACACACACACAGCAGAAATTAGGAAGCGTTTCAGCATGATCATCCCCTCTCAGAATTACGGCGTTTTGGTTTTGTTCCCCTTTGTTGATTCGAGCATAGAAAATGCTGGCGGATTTTGTCAAGGGGGAAAAATTGGGGACTGCCGCTTTGCCGGAAGGTGGCCCCTCTGGCTGGACACTCGTCAATCGATGAGCGCAAGCAGGTGTTGGAAGCCCACGTAGTCGCCTTGATGTACTAAGAGTTCGGTTACGGTGCCGTTTTTTGGGGCTTGGACTTCTTGTTCTAAGAGCATGGACTCTAAGACCATGACGGACTGACCCTGCATGACGAGATCCCCTTCGTCTACGCAGATGCGTACGATGCGGCCCGGCATCCCCGCCACAAT
>JAFCZJ010000046.1 GCA_019314375.1 Deltaproteobacteria bacterium
CCATTGCAAAAACGGGCTCCGCATTCGTCGCCGTCGGGCACAGGCAGGTTGCTGCAACCCGCGGCATCACATTGGTCTACGGTGCAAGCATTGCCGTCCGCGCAAGCGGTGACGCGTTCCGTGCTGCTGCATTCCCCGGCCAGACAGGTCCCGCGCATCCAATCCAGCCCATTGCAAAAACGGGCTCCGCATTCGTCGCCGTCGAGCACAGGTTGGCCCTCACATCGATCAGTGGATTCATTGCAGACTCCGACTCGACAGGCTTCGTCCACCGAGCTGCAATCCCGCAACCCACCGCCGACACAGTGACCCCTTCCGTCGCAAGCATCTCCGTCGGTGCAGTAGAGCCCGTCGTCACAGGGCCCAGTATGCATGTCATGTCGGCAGACACCCTCGGCGCTGCAAACATCGGTCGTGCATGCGTTGGCATCGTCGCAATCGCTGTTTGTTACGCATTCGCCCAAAGCTGGATCCGGGATGCACTCTGTTGGACCCTCGTTGACATACTCGGCGTCGCACAGACAAGTTGCCACGCCATCCTCCACGGAACATGTCCCGTGACCCGAGCACAACACGTCCTTGCAGGGATCCTCTTCGAATCCAAACCGCCCACAACCAAACAAAACCAGAACCAAAAAACTGACGAGACACAAAGTCGTCTTGGAGATTCCTTGAGGGTGTCGTGACATGGCGTCCTCCCTCGGTGCTTCGTTTTCCGAATCAACGGGATTTTGGAAGCACACTTTTATTATAGCACAAACGGCCGCGTCAGGAGTGATGAGGCCCGTTTGGAGAGGGACGAATCGGTGACGACAAGAAACGTTCTTCAGAGCATCAAAGAACCACAAGCCTAATACACGCCTCCCGTCTTCCCTGTCATTCGAACAGTAGGTTGACGGGCAGCAGGAACGTCGCGGACCGCGCGAAGATAGCAGAGCTTTTCTCTGTGGGATTGCATGATGTACTCGCGGTTGTGAGCCCGCCACATCATGTGGAAGAAAGAGTATGGTTTGAGGACCATGTATCGAGCACCGAGCAGGGTCATTGGGGTGTCCGGAATCCGGACACCCCATCCCTCCCTCTTGTCAATTGGAGTTTGTAGTAAATCCAAACGACAGAAAAAGACACGAAGATTCCGAAAAACAGCCAGAGAGAGCTGGCTCCGCCCTCTACGAGGCCCAAAACGATGGCGATGATGGCGGCGCTGGACCAAAGAATCTTCAGCGTGAGCATCGTATTGAAGGCATCAAAGCTCCCCTTATGCATAAAAAGGGATTCTCCTCCGATGCCCACAAGGGCGGCACCAACCAATCTCGCGGTCAGCGGCTCAACCCCCTCGAGTCCGAACAGCCCGAGGGTCCACAAAGGTGCGAACAACAAGGGAATAGCGAAGACGATGTCAGCAACAAAATGGATAACAAACCAAACTCTTAGCGATCTCGGTATGTCCATGATGGCTCGCAATCTTTATTGGCCATCCATGCGGATGACGAAGATTGGTCGCAGATCTACGCTGGGATTTACAGTTGTTCTACAATATCCTTGCTTCCTCCGTCCCTCTCTTCCGTCTCTTCCAGCTCGGGCAGTTTGATGTGCACGGGCTTGACGCCCCAGATATCTTTTGCGTACTGGGCGATGGTGCGATCGGAGGAGAACTTGCCGGAGTTGGCCAGGTTCAGGATAACCATCTTCGTCCAGGCAGCCGGATCGCGGTAGGCCTTCTCGACACGGCGCTGGCAGGCTGCGTAATCGTCAAAATCGGCGCAGACCAGGTAGGTGTCGGTTTGTCGCAGGTGTTCGGTGACAGGTCGGAATCGGTCCGGCTCGTCCGGACTGAAAAAGCCCGACTCGATCAACTCTATGGTGCCGCGTAGCGCGGCGCTCTTTTCGATCATTTCCGAGGGGCGATAGCCCGAACGCTTGATGGCCTCCACCTGCTCGGCGGTCCGGCCGAAGAGGAAGAAATTCTCCGCCCCCACTTCCTGGCGGATTTCGATGTTGGCCCCGTCTAAGGTACCAACGGTCAACGCACCGTTCATGGTGAACTTCATGTTGCCGGTGCCCGAGGCCTCCATGCCGGCCATGGAGGTCTGCTCGGAAACGTCGGCGGCGGGGATGATCGTCTCGGCCATGGACACGCCGTAGTTGGCCAAAAACGCCACCTTGATCCGCCCGCGCACCAGCGGATCGTCGTTGACCATGGCGGCCACGTCGTTGATCAGCTTGATGTGCAGCTTGGCCATGGCGTAACCGGGGGCCGCCTTGCCGCCGAAGACAAAAGTGCGCGGCACCATGTCCATATCGGGCTTGGCACGGATCTGACGATAGAGGCTGACGATGTGCAGGCAGTTGAGCAGTTGGCGCTTGTACTCGTGCAAACGCTTGATCTGCACGTCGAACAAAGAGTCCAGATCGGGCTCGAAGCCATGCTGGCTTTTGATGAGCGCCGCCAAGCGGCGCTTGTTCTCGCGCTTGATGGACCGCAACTGCTGACCGAAAGTCTCGTCGTTGACGAAGTCGGTCAATTTGCGCAGCTCGGTCAAATCGCAAATCCAAGCCCGGCCGATGCGCTCGGTGATGGCCAGGGCCAGGCGCGGGTTGCAAAACAACAGCCAACGACGCGGTGTCACCCCGTTGGTCTTGTTGTTGAACCGCTCCGGCCAAAGCTCGGCGAAGTCGGGCAATAGGTTTTTCTTGATCAACTCCGTGTGCAGCTCGGCCACCCCGTTGACGCTGTGGGAGCCCACCACGGCCAGGTGGGCCATGCGGATCTTCTGGATCGGGCCCTCTTCGATGATCGACATGCGGCGCTTCTTTTCGTCGTCTCCGCCCGTGACCACATGCACGTAGCGCATGAAGCGTCGATTGATTTCGTAGATGATCGACAGGTGGCGGGGAAGCAGGCGCTCGAACAGGGACACCGGCCATCGCTCAAGCGCCTCGGGCAGCAGGGTATGATTTGTGTAGGCCAGCGTGCGCTGGGTCAGATCCCAGGCCGTCTCCCAATCGATATCCTCCTCGTCCACAAAGACGCGCATCAGCTCGGCCACGGCGATGGAGGGGTGGGTGTCGTTCAGCTGGATGGCCACCTTGTCGGGGAACTTGCCGAAGTCGTCGTGTTTCGTGCGAAAGCGTCGGATGATGTCGCAAATCGAGGCACGCACGAAAAAATACTGCTGCTTGAGGCGCAGTTCGCGTCCTTCCGGGGTGTCGTCCTTGGGGTAGAGCACCTTGGAGATGCTCTCGGTCAAGGCCTTTTCCTCCACCGCCTGGCGGTAGTCTCCGTCGTTGAACACCGCCAAGTCAAGATCGTGAGATGCCCGAGCCGACCACAAGCGCAGGTTGTTGACCGTGTCGTTGCTGTAGCCGGCCACCGGCATGTCGTAAGGCACCGCCAGGACATCACGCGTGTCGACCCAGCGGGTGCGCAAGCGCCCGTCCCGACCGGTGCGCTGCACCTCGCGACCGTAAAACTTAACCGACACGGTATCCTCGTGCCGGGGCATCTCCCAAACGTTGCCGAAGCGAGCCCAGGCGTCGGCTTGCTCCACCTGTCGACCATCGCGCATGCCCTGGGCGAAAATGCCGAACTCGTAGCGGATGCCGTAGCCGTTGCCGGGCAGGGCCAAGGTGGCCATGGAGTCGAGGAAGCATGCCGCCAATCGCCCCAGACCGCCGTTGCCCAGGCCCGGATCCAGCTCCTGCTCGAGCAGACGACTCAGGTCGACCCCGTAGCGCATCAGAATCTTGCGGGCCACCTCGTACTGGCCCAGGTTGATCAGGTTCAGCCCCAATGAACGCCCAAGCAAAAACTCGGCCGACAGGTAATAGATGCGCTTGGCGTCCTGTTCCTTGTAGGTGCGCTGGGTTTCAATCCAGCGGTGCACCAATCGATCTCGAGCGGCGTGAGCCACGGCCTGGAAGATATCCAAAGCGGTGGCCGATTCCTCGTCCTTGGAGCAGGTGTAGTGCAGGTGGTCGAGCACCGCCCGCTCCAGGGTGACCGGATGCATGCCGGTCCGGTCGTCCTCCACCACCACCTGGACCGCGTCCTTCAATTGTCCGTCTCGCAATTTGATTTCGTTCCGCTCGGTTGGCATGGCTGCCCCTTGGCTAAAAGTTGGTCTTAGATTTCACCGTCGGGATTCAGCCGGTATCCTATGATCAAATGGAGAAAGAGGCGAGCCCTGAAAAACAGGGTTCACCCGGCGTATCAGAATGCGCCACCGTCGATACGGCGACCGGGGGAGAATCGGGATCTGTCGGCGGCGTCGTCGGCGCTCATGTGCAGGATGAAGCCCGAGATGACATCGGCCGCCGGATCCAAATCGTTCAGGTCCGGGCTCAAGACCATGGACTGCTCATGATCTGCCGTGTTGTCGTAGGTCACCGAAGCCAGGAGTTCAGCGGACGCACCGGCGAGCAGGATGCTGTCTCCGGTATTGTTCAGACTCAGCCCGCCGGACGATGCCTCAAGCACCTGCAAACCCGCGAAGGCCGTACAATCCAGACTTCCTGCGCCGAAGACCACGACCACTTGGCCGGGTTCGAGCGTCGTGCCGGCCGCGAAGACGTGGCGAACGCTCAAGGCATCGGACAAAGTCACACCATCCATAATCAAAGGCGCCGCCGAGACGTTAACGATCTCGACGAACTCGTCGCCCGAGGCCGAACGCAGTCCGTCGCAGTTCGCATCACAAATTGCGTTTCCCGGATCAGCCAAGAACTCGTTGATGACCAGATCCCCGGCCACGGGTGCCCGAGCAGTCTCCGAAGTCAAGAGACTCACGTAGGTATCCGTGCCGTCCACCGTCAACTCCCAAAAACCACCGCTGGTGTAGTACTTGACCTGGCCCACCACGCGCACCAAGGAACCCACCTGCATGCCCGTGGGCAGGCTGGCATATGAATAGACCGCGATACAATCCGACGTTCCCGGATCGCAGACATCGAAAAGAGCGCCGGAAATGGAGCTCACCTCGGCTTCGTCCACGGTGACGATACTCCACTCGTTGTCCGGGACATCCTGCAGCACGCTGGCCACCGTGCCCTCGGGCGCCTCGGGCCAATCACCCGACCGCACGTAGCACACCAACAGATTCCATAAGGATGTAGCCCCTATTCCATAGGTGGCGTCGTACGCTGCGATGGACGCATAGGGTCGATTGGCCAACACGGTATTGGCCAAAGTCGAGCTATAGCAATGGTCGGTCAACTGCCCATAGCTGGCCAGGTTAAGAATCTCCACGCCCATGGTCTCTTCTTCCGCCGTGAAACAATACTGCTGGGCATCCAGCTCAAAGCAGTAGGAACCGGTCTCCCCCGGGTCCTGCCGCCAAGCGGCCAGGGCCTGGTTGAACAGATTCCAGTCGGTGGTCATGGGCGAGCACTCGCCGAAACTTGCACAACGAGGCACGTCGATCCAAACCCCGTGCTCTGCGAACCACCAGGCGCGACAGGGATGAGCCAAGGCCAGTCGATGGGGCAAAGAATAGCTGTAGCCACTCATGGCCTCGATGACCACCGGCTTGTAGTTATAAGTCCAAACCACCTGCAGCTCTTGCCAATCTGCGGAATCCAACCAGCGCTCGATCATCACCAGGCGGTCGATACCCGCATCCACCTTGGGCCTTACCCGCAGGCGCCAGGCTCCGGCATCGACTTCCAGCACGCCCTCGACTGAGAAAACATGACCGTAAGCCACGGCCCCGTAGCTCCACAGGGGCTCGGCCCAACGATAGAAAACCGGGTCCGCGAAAGGATCTCCGTCTTCTTTGATCCAGTCCGCCATGGCATTTGCGTGGTCCGTTTGGCTGCGGTCATACGCACCCTGACTGGGATCCTCGGCCAAATAGACCTGCAGCTCGGCACCGTTGGGATCGAAAAGTCCCTCGTCGCCCCAGTCGGCCATTTGCAGAACCTGATCGCTCGCCTGATCGTCGGCATCCAAACAAGCCACGCGGCGCAAGCGCACGGGCTGACCCAGCCAGTTGCCAGGAGAGGCCGGAGCGGGCAAGGCGGCCAGAAGCTCGGCCACGCCGTCAAAGGCCTGCACCGGTCGAGCGCCCGCCAGCCCCAGGACAAAGGGCTCTTCTCCATCTTCAGCCAGGCGCCAATCGGCCAATTGACTGGGGCTGACCGCGGTCAAAACGCAAAGCTGCTCTATGGACTCGAAGGCTCCATAGCTGTCCCTGTACGCGATGATGGCACCGGCCGTTGCCGGGCCGATGCCGGTAATCTGCTGCATCTCGACGCTGCTTGCGAGGTTCACGTCCACCACTGTTGCACCCGAAGGCGTCTGGTCCGCACAGTTCACAGCGCCTGGGGACGAGCCACTGGCACAAGGACTGGCCACCCAGTTCTCCGGCCCGTCGGCTATGGCCAAGTCCACTCGCTCGGCGCTGATGCCGTTGCCCGGATTAAAGGGTGTGCCGTAAGTGGACAGCAGGGTGACCCCATCCGGGGCCAAAAGACTGACAGGATCGTCGGTAGATAGACCACTTCCCAGGGTGGCGGTGCCCACGGTCAGCAACAAAGCTTCCGCCGGGATGACGTAGGGATCGACCAAGCCGGCATAACCGGAGTCCAAAACCACGGCCAACCCACCGGCAGGCAACAAAGTGGGTCCACCCAAATATCCTTCAATCACGTCCGTGGCATCCCCGTCGCTAAGAACATAGCCGGCCAAGTCCACCGGACTGTCGCCCAGGTTGGCGATCTCGACAAACTCGCCATAGGCCTCGTCTTCCGGATTGGCCATGACCTCGCTTAAAACCAGATCGGTGGCCACCGGATCCGGATCGGGGTCCGGGTTGGCGGCGCAGTTGGGCGCCCCCGGAGAAGCACCGGCCGGACAGGTAGAAGCGGCCCAGTTCGTGGGGATGTCACCGGCGTCGCCCAGCAACTCGGCGCTGACCCCATTGCCCGGGTTGAAAGGATACGCGAAGGTCGAAACCACGCTCACCCCGTCTGCGGCCAACAAGGTCAAAGGATCGGTGGTCGTCAAACCATTGCCCAAAGTGCTGTTTGCCGGGGCCAACCAAAGCACCCCAGCCGGAATGCTGTAGCCGTTGTCGTACTCCGGATCCAGAATGACCGCATAACCGCCGGCCGGGAGGATGGTGTCGCTTCGTCCGGGGAATGCACCCAATACATCCGTGGCGTCCCCATCGCTCAAAATCAAGCCTGCCAAATCCACAGCCTCCGAGCCCGGATTGAAAAGCTCGACGAACTCATCCCGATCCTCGTCAACCGGATTGGCCATGACCTCATTGATGATCAAAACCGGCACCTCGGCGCCTCCGCCGCTCCAGGCGCAGTTGTCTAGACCGGCCGAATGGCCCTCTGCACAGGGACAAGGCGTCCAGTTGGTGGCCACATCGGCTTCGAAGGCGTCCAGTCGCTCAATGGATTGAGCTGTGGTCAAACCGGGATGAGAGAAGGTGCTGATGACCGTCGAGCCATCGGCCGCCAACAAGCTCACCGGGTCGGTGGAAGACAATCCATTGCCCAAAGCAGCCCCTTCGACGCTGACCACGGCCAGCCCTGCGTCGAGGAAGTAGGGCGCGGCTGCCAAGAAAGGCACCAGGTCCGGATCCACCACCAGGGCCAATTCGCCGGGCTGCACGAGCGAGGCGCGACCACTGACGACCACCAGGATATCCGTGCTATCGCCGTCGGACAAAACCAAGCCGGTCAATTCCACTGCATCTTCACCGTGATTTAAAATCTCCACATATTCGCCCACCAGGGCATCGGCCGGATTGGCCATGACCTCGGTGATGATCAGGCTGGGCGTACCCGCCGATGCTCCGCCGGAGGAAATGCAATTGGCCGCGCCCGGGGAATTCCCACATGGGCATGCAGCCCAATTGTCCGGACCGTCTCCGGCTTGCAGATCCACGCGCTCGGCGCTGATGCCGTTGCCCGGATTGAAGGGCAAGGAATAACTCGAGATGACCACCCCATCACGCTCCAGCATGATCGGATCGCTTGTGGACAATCCCGAACCGATGGTGGCCGTGCCCACGGTCAGCAGCACCGCCTCGACCGGGATGTCGTACTTAACTGCAAGATGAACGTAGCCCGGATCCAAAATGACAGCATAACCGCCGGCGGGCACCAGGGTGCTGCCCACGGAGTAGGCCCCCACGCTGTCTCTGGCATCGCCGTCGTCGATGACCAGTCCGGCGGCATCGAGGGCCGTGTCCGTGGGATTGTATAGCTCAACGAACTCACCCAAGGCTTCATCCAGGGGATTGGCCAGCACCTCGCTGATGATCAGATCGCCCGCTGCGCCAGCGGTCACGTACTCGTATGCGCCCATGTCCGGCGCGCCGGATCGCTCCTGTTTCAGAAAGTCGGTGGAGATGCCTACGTCCAAACCCGCATCGATGGCCGGTGAGTCGGCTTGCAAGCGATAATCTTTGGCCGGTGCGTCGACGAAACGCGGATCGACACTCAGGTCCCCCTGGCCCACGATCGCATCCCCCACGTAGTTGTCCACGTTGCCCCAAATCAAATTGTGCTGGTTGCTTGAGTTGGAATCCTGCATGGAGTTGATGCCACCGTGATTGGAAACCAGGATGTTGTTCTGAATGACCTCCGAATTGAAAGGCCCCACCGAGATGCCGGCCCCGCCCATGTCGTAGGCAGAACCAAAGCCGTTGCCGACGATGGTGTTGTGCAGGATGCGAGGAGAAGTATAGGCGAACAAGGTGATGCCCGAATCGGAGTTGTTGAGGATCAGGTTGTTGCTCACCACCACCCAGGGGCCGACCTCAAACAGCTCGATACCGATGCCATTTAGACGAACGACATTGCCTGTCACAGCCATGATGTTCTCGGCATCCAAGCCGATGCCAGATCCAAAACCTTCCACCAGGTTGTACTGAATACGCAAAGTATCGCCGCTGCCTGAAATGCCCACGTCGGGGCTGTAGCCGGCGGCGCCCTCGCTGGTCACGTGAAAACCCTCTATCGTGGAAAAATCACCGCTGGTGCAGCCAATCTGTCCCCGCAAAATGGTCTTATCCATGCCCGCCCCGCGCAGGGTCATATTCCCAAACAAACGCAGGTTTTCAGTGTAGTCGCCCTCGGCCACCAAAATGGTATCGCCCGCCATGGCCGCGTCGATGCCGGCCTGGATGGTGGCGTAGTCACCGGGCACATGAATCTCCAAGCCCGCCCGCTGACTGACGTACTCCTCAGCCTGCTCCGACCCGCAGGCCGCCATGGCAACAAGCAAACACAAGGACACAGCCATCGATAGAAAACGACACAGCGGCATACATCACCTCGACTTTCACTTGGAAATTATTCTCAGTATAGAAGTTGTCCCACCAAAATGCTAGGCTGCCTTGTGAACCACAGGCAGAGAGGCAAGGGGCCATGCACAAATCTCCATTGTTCATATTCGTGTTGACCATTTTGGCCGTGTTCGCCATGGCCTGCAGTGACGGCGACTCTTCCGTCGATGCGGGCGAGGACGGCATCGCAGACGCCGGAGAAGACGCCGGAGAAGACGCCGAAGAAGACGCCGGAGAAGACGCCGGAGAAGACGCTGGTGAAGATGCTGGTGAAGATGCTGGTGAAGACGCTGGTGAGGATGCTGGCGGCGACGAGGGGCCCGAAGTGAGCCCAATCGTTTTCAACGAAGTTCTCATCGACGGGGCCTGCGGCGAAGACGCCAACGGCGACGGCAGCATCGATGCGGTGGAAGACGAGTTCATCGAGCTGATCAACATGAGCAACGCAACCCTGGACCTTTCCGGCTGGACCCTGGTGGACAGGGACTGGGGCGAATACTTGCCGCGCCACACCTTTGCCGCCGGCACCAGCCTTGCATCAGGTGCCGCCATCGTCGTCTTCGGCGGCGGCGAGCCGCCCGAGGATGAAGCCCGGGCGCAGTACTTGATCAGCAACGCAGCCGATCCGGGCACCTTCTATGGTCTGGACCTGGACGCCAATGGAGACACGATCCAACTTCTGGACGCCGATGGATTGGAAGTTGCTAGTTACGGATATGGCGACGGCGGGGACGAAGATGCGGTCAGCGACGAATCCAACACCCGCGCACCGGATCTAAGCGGCGACTTCACGCCCCACAGCCAGGCCTCCGGCGACCCTGAGATCATCTTCTCCCCCGGGAAGCAAATCGACGGCTCGGCATTCTAAGAAACACGGCATGCGGACCTTCATCGCCACTCTGTTCTCACTGGCCTTGTTGCCCGTGGTCGTTCAGGCAGCGCCAGCCGACTTCACATTCCATGAGTATTTCGTCTATCGGGATTTCGTGGCCACGCTTTCCGGTGGAGCCACCCTGGAGCTTGGAGAATGGGACTACCACGACGAACAGGGTCACTGGATCGAGGTACCGCGAGTCATCCCTGGCCGCCTCGTTGGACCCGGCACCGTCACATCCGGCGCCTTCAACGGATTGAAAGCCGATCCCAACTGGATCGACGTAATCGCAAACGGCAGCTTTCAGAGCCTGGAGTTGCGCGGTGCCGAAGACGACGGCATGCAGCGTGGACAGCCTGGAGCCTGGGGTGATTGGACGACGCTGAGCGACGAGACCGTGCCCGCGGCCTTAGTCGACCTGCAATACCTTTCCTATCGCTTGACCCTTGCCGACGGCGAGCAGGTAAACCAGGTAGACCTGCGCCTTGTCACCGACATCAAAGACGCCCATCCCCGACTGTTGGTCGATGACTTGAGCGACTTGCGTGCTCGCTGCACGGGTGCCCTGTCCCACCAGTGTGAACAAAACGCCATGTTCGCAAACTCAGGCCACCTGACGGCCAACTTGGACGATTACTCTGAATCCGAATTGGCCCGCATCGCCAAGGTCATGGCCTTTGAATACATGATGACAGGCCAAGCCGCCCAGGCAGACCGTGTTCGGCAATGCCTGCTGCGATTGGCTTCTTACGACCGACAACATTGGGTGGACCTCCGAGCTCAGATTCAGGATTTGGGATTGGGATGGATAGGCTTGAGCTGGATGCTGGCTTTGGACTGGGCCATGGATGACCTGCGCGATCATCCCGCCGACCTGCAAGCCATCGCCGACGGCACGACCGTCTTCGTCGACTACTTGTTGGAAATGTACAAACACGCCGACTTCAACAATCACTTCTATCTCGGCCGCTCACCCGTACTCTTAGCGGGTCTTGCCCTGCACAACGAGGGACTCCGGGATGCGGATGCCGAGCGCTATATCAGCGAAGCCTTCAACTTTCTCTTCAATCACGAGCATCCGGCCCTCAACACCGTGGCCGGGGACATGGGCGGCTGGCACGAGAGCCTTGGATATTTTGACGGAGAGATGGGCTCTCCCGTGATGATCGACATGGACGGCCTGCGCACGGCCACGGGCCTGGATTTCTTCCAGTCCTCGGCGTTTTGGCGCAGCCTGCCCTTTTGGTATTTGTCTTCCACCGTGCCCTGGGACCAAAGCCTCATCCACTGGGCCGACCAGGGCAAGGATCGCTGGAGTCAAACCTTGGACGGCAGCGCCTCCGAGGGCAAGGGCGTACGCGGATACCTGACCGGCCTCCACAAGAACCTGGCCCGTCTGGGCTATGATGAGGCCCTCTATGCCCAGGGCTTGCTGGACGACTTCATCGGCGTCTTTTACGACAGCGGCAACTACGCCGAGTCCTTCTACAAAGTGGCGCATTTGACCGACGTGCTTTGGTACACGCCCGGCGCGCCCAAGGCCGAGCTGCCGACCGGGCCCGCCTCTTCCCACTTCGCCAATTTGGGCGAGGTCATCTTGCGCGAGGGCAACGAGACAGACGACGCCATGGCCATGTTCGCCTGTGCTGATTTCCGTGGCGGCCACCAGCAATCGGACAATGGACATTTCTCGATTTGGTACAAGGGCTACCTGGCGGTGGATTCGGGCTACTACGATGGCTGGGGCTCCAGTCACCACATGAACTACGCCCGCCGAAGCATCGCCCACAACACCTTGACCGTGACCATGCCGGGCGAAAGCTTCACCAACACCGACCACAACGACGGCGGACAAGCCTTCTCCTGCGATACCAGCTACTACAACAACCCGGCCGAAGATTCGGCCTGCGACGCTTGTGACATGTGGCTGAGCAGTCGCGCGGCACCCGCCTTCGACTTCATCGGCTCGGACCTGACCCGCTCTTACCTGCCGGACAAAGTGCAGCAAGTAACCCGACAATTTGTCTACCTGCGACCGGATCGTTTCGTGGTCTTCGATCGCGTACACAGCAGCGACGCAAGCTACGCCAAGCGCTTTCTCTTGCACGGTCAGGCCGGCTTTTCTGACGACGGAGAAAGCCGACACGTCGATGACGGAGAAGGCCGACTTTTCGTCCAAACCCTTTTGCCCCTGTCTGCGAATGTCATCCAGGTAGGCGGTGCCGGACATGAGTGGGAAGTCGACGGCGTCAACTACTCGCCAGGGCGCGGCCAGGATTTCGCCGGCACCCATCGTCTGGAAATCAGCCCGAACACGCCTGCGGCATTCGACAACTTCCTGCACCTCTTACAGGTCACCGATCAAAACGCAGCTCAAATGGCGACCGGCACTTTGCTCCAGGCCACCGACGCCACCGGCCTGTGGGCGGACGACTGGGTACTCTGGTTCGGCACCCGAGGTGCCATCGACGGCCTGGCCTACGAACTGAACGCCGGCCAGCCCACCCACGTCATCGTGGCCGACCTGCAAGCCGAAACGCCCTACGCCATCACGGTGGGCGACACCCAATTCACGGAAATCTCCGACGCCCACGGCATACTCTTCTTCGAAGACGACCGAAGCGATCAACACACAGTCATCGTCGGCGAAGGCGAACTCCCCGACGGCGGCAGTATCGTGGATGCCGGTGGCGAAGACGCCGGAGCCGAAGACGCCGGTAGCGAAGACGCAGGTAGCGAAGATGCCGGTGGCGAAGATGCCGGTGGTGAAGACGCCGGCGGATCGGATGCAGGGGAAGACGCCGGTCAAACCGGGGACGCGGGCATAGTCCCCGATGGTGGCACCATCACGGATGGAGGCACGGGGTCCGCGGTCTCAGGCGGTTGCGGCTGCAACTCCGGCACGGTCGGCTCCCTCGGCCTGCTCCTCCTGCTCCTGGCAGGCCTCTTTCGGCACCGCCTCAAAAACTAACAAATAAGACCGGCTTACTTCAGCTTCACCGACACCACGGAGATCAAGGCTTTCCCAGAGCCGTTGATCCTGGAGGCTCCCAGGATCGCGGTCTCGCCATCCTTGAGTTCGACCGTTGTGGCGATGAGCGTTTTGCGGGCGGACACTACGTCCTTCTTCGACGGGAGCATTTTCGCCGACTTATAGAGGTGAAACTTAAGCCGGATGGAGTCCCTCTGGCCCGCCACCATTTGGCAATCCAACTCCATCGTGTAGCCATTCTGACCACCCACATGGAGCTTGGACTGCTGGTTTGCCTCGATGGCCAGGAAAGCATGATCGACCACCTTGAAGTGGTTGTATCGCAGCACCTCTCGAATCTGCTTGGCCACCGGCTTGATCTCGTCCGGTACAGGGCCCGGCTTAGCTACCTTATCGGCCTCCACCAGGCGCAAGACAAACTGGATTTGTCGCGGTTTGACGTCGAAGCGTTCGACCATCTTTAGCATCACCGCCACCACGGGTTTTTCGTCCACAAGGGTCAAGGCCCGAGTCTGACGCTGGTAGGTAATCTTGCCGCGCTTGGTCAGATAGGGTCTCAAGAGCTGCTCCAATGCGCGGCCATCCGCATGCTTGAGCACCACGGTCTCACGGGCGAAATTATCCACCACCACAACCTTGAAAACCCAGGTGGGTTTGTCCTTGCGGTGGACGTACAGATTGGTTGAGCCTGAGCCGGTCGCGAATAACAAAAACGTGTCTGCATCGCCTACGGTCTTGGCATCCACCACCTTGGGGTTGCCTATGGAGATCCTCTTCAGGCCCTTGAAACTCATGGTCTTTTGCTCGCCCATCTCGAGCCGAATCTCACCCTTCTGTACAGAATCGGCCGCGGAGGTCAGTGGCCAGGCCAGCAAGGTCAGCAACAAAATAATTGGCATCGATTTCATCGGCTTCTCCTTTTCTGAGTCAGATATCCAGGTTGCGGTCAAATACCCATACGATTTTCACTTTGGGATCCGAGGTGGCCAAACGGAGTTCATAGCGATCGGCCGCATCGGCGACATCCACCAGAGCGATCTGCCGGTCTGCCGGAACTCGGGCCGGTACTCCAGGCGCGGCGGCACTCGTGTCCGAAGGGGGCAACAGTCCGCCGTCCAACAACTGCTTGGGCTCGCTGCTGCCGGGCAGCCAAAATGTCAGGACCAAAACAGCGACAAGGGCCACAGCGGCCACCGCGGTCCACGGCACCCAGCGCAATCCCCGCACCCAGCGCAATCCCCGCGAGCCTTGATCGTCCAGGCCGGCCAGCAGCACTTGCCATTCGGCCGGCTCGATGCCGGCGTCGGCACCCAGGGTTTCCCGGGCCAGTCGGCTTGCCCGGTTCAATTCGTCGGCCCGCTTCCGGCAACTGAGGCAGGTCGCCAAGTGGGCTTCAAATCTCTTCCGCTTACGACGAG
Organism: Deltaproteobacteria bacterium; assembly: GCA_019314375.1. GTDB lineage: Bacteria > Myxococcota > B64-G9 > B64-G9 > B64-G9 > JAFCZJ01. The sequence goes on from JAFCZJ010000046.1 coordinate 14,593, forward strand.
AAAGGTCTCCGGCCGACCACGCCGGCCACAAGGATTCGATGGATTTGCAGCTCATGGGCCACCTCGCTCACAACCGGCCAAGGCCTGCGCCAGTCGCTTCTTGGCCTGATACAAATGCCAGCGCACGGTTGCCTGGCTGCAGCCCATGGCCCGGGCGGTCCGGCGGGTGTCCATGCCATCTATTTCCTTGCAGGAAAATGCGGCCCGCTGGGACGGACTGAGAAGAGCAAAAGCCAAGCGGATGGCGTCGGCCAATTCGGTCCGAACTGCCTGCCTGTAGGGGTCCCCTGATGAGTCGGCCAACTGGTCCGGTTCCTGGTTGGAGGGACGCTCTTTCCCTCCGCGCTTGGCCTGGTCCAAGGCGGCCCGAACCGCCACACGCCGAATCCAGGGACCAAACGAGCGACTCGATTGGAACCCGCCGATATACCGGAAGGCACGCAACAAGGTTTCCTGGGTTGCGTCCAGGGCTTCATCTCGACGGGAAAGAATCCGGAAGGTCACGGCGAACACCTGCTGCCGGTAGCGCCCCAGCAGTTCTCCAAGCGCGTCCCGGTCACCCTGTTGCGCGAGACCGACCAGTTGCTCATCCGACATGGTTTGCACGATGACTCCACTCTCGTTTTCCTCGATTCCTATAACCTATACTGGACAGGGAGTCGAAGTGTTGGGGGGGCTGTGCAAAAAAGACGAGTTTTCGCCCGTTGCCCTCCGCGACTATTGGCGCTAGCATGCCGAATATGCCCATGCGTGACATGAATGAACTCAGGCTAAGCCTCGAAAAAGGGACGCCGCTGCTTTTAGCCGGGCTGGGCGACTCGCTGACTTATGGCTGGGAGGTCTCTCGGGGATTCTTTGATCGTTTCGTTGATGAGTTAGAGCGGCGTTATCCGGGGGCTGAGCTTGGGCGCATCAACGCGGGGGTGCCGGGTGACGTTGCGCCGGGAGGGCTTCGCCGATTGGCTTCCATCCTGGCGCAAAAACCCGATGTGGTTTTTGTGCAGTTTGCCTTAAACGATTGCTTCGGCGGGCTCCCCCTGGAAGAATATGTGCAAGCGCTGGAGGGTACTGTCCGGACAGTGAAAAAAGGCGGGGCTCTGCCCGTGCTCTGTACTTCATGCCCGGTGACATGGCCCGGCAACCTGGATGAAATAGATGCCTTTTACGAAGCCGTGCTGACCGTGGCCGAGGACATGGGCGTGCCGGGCGTGGCCCTGGATGCCTACTGGAAACAAAGCGATGAAGGCCGCGAGGGTGTGGACTTGTTTGCCGAAGATGGTGTGCACCCCACGGATCTGGGTCATGAAATCATGGCCCGCGGCCTGCTGGCCGCCATGGAAAAACCACAAGAGGGAGGCAATGAGCCATGAAACGATTGAGCCTGACGATTTTGACGATGACACTTGTTTGGGGTCTGGCCTGCACCAAGGCAGTCGATACACCCAAAGACCCCGACATCAAAACAGAGACCGAAGACGCGGGAGGGCAAGAGGCCACCCCCGACACCCCGGACCAACCGGCCGGTGACAATCTGGACAAGGCCCCCAACGCCAAGGGAAGTCTCAAAGACGGCATGAAGTCCGGGCCCTGGGTCTATTTCCACGCCGACGATGTCAAAGCCGCCGAGGGCCCCTACGAAAAGGACCTGAAACACGGCAAGTGGACTTATTGGTACGCCAACGGCAAAAAAGCCGCCGAAGGCCAATTTTCCAAGGGCGAGAAAACCGGCCCCTGGAAAAGCTGGGACGAAGAGGGCAAAGAGATCACCAAGCAGGTCTACGTAGAAGGCCTGCGCCCGACAAAATAGCGGAATGCCGTGTAAGTTACTTGCGGGTCGCGCGTTGTATATGCAAATGCCCGCAAGGAGGTGACCATGCGATGGGTTCCCAAATTATTGCTCTGGCTGATTGCCATGGTGATACCCGTGTTCATCGCGGCCTGCTACGGACCGCAGCAACGCTACCGGCCCAGCGGTCAGGTGGACGGTCCGGGCGTCGAACGGAAACTGACCGGCCGGGTGGTCGACGCCGGCACGCAGAAAGCCCTGGAACACATCGACGTATTCTGCCTTGACCAGGGGCAGGTGCGGCACCGAGCCCTGACCGATGCGGCGGGCCGCTACTGGATTCCAGGCCACCTGCACTGCGACGAGCTGCAATTCGGGGACGGCCGCGAAGGCCTGTTCAAACCCCGCACCGTCCCGGTTTCGGTCGTTGCGGCCGGCGAACAACAGGTACGCCTGGAACGCGCCGAGTGACATCATGCTGCTCTTATGGCAGCATGCCGCTCCATGAGCGAAGCCGAACAAATCATCAAAAAACAGAAGAGCAAGGGCCTGTCTTTGAGTTTGGTTCTGCTGGCCTATCTGGTAGCCGGTGCCGCGGCCTGGGCTACGATTTGGATCTTTGAAGACCTGAGCCTCTTATGGAAGGCCGCATTGGCCGATGGGGTGGCCATGCTGGTGGTCTTCGGATTCAGTGTCGCTTACAACAATTCCAGCACCTATGATCCCTACTGGTCGGTGGCCCCCATCCCCATCGTCATCTATTGGGGCCTGAACAATCCCGCGGTGGACCCCTGGCGCTTCGGCCTGCTGGCCGGCCTGGTGGGGCTTTGGGGACTGCGCCTGACTTGGAACTGGGCTCGAGGCTGGCCGGGACTGCACCACGAGGACTGGCGTTACGACAATTTTCGCAAGCAATCGGGCAAGGCATATTGGCTGGTCAGCTTCTCGGGCATCCACGCCTTCCCCTCCTTCATGGTCTTCGGGGGCCTGCTGGCTGCCTGGGTGGCCCTGACTTTGGGGAGCCGACCCATCAACTGGCTGGACGGCGTAGCCGCCGCCGTGACCCTGGTCGCCATCGTCATCGAAGCCATCAGCGACCGCCAGCTTCGTCGCCACATCCGATCCCCTGACTTCAAGCCAGACGCCACTTTCAACAAGGGCTTGTGGAGGTTCTCGCGCCACCCCAACTACTTCGGCGAAGTCGGCTTTTGGTGGGGCCTGGGGCTCTTCGCCTTGGCCGCAGCCCCTGAGCATTATTGGGCCCTGGCCGGTGCCCTGTCCATGACCAGCATGTTCTTGATCGTGTCCATCCCCATGATCGACAAGCGCATGCTGGCCCGTCGTGCCGACTACGCCGAACGCATGAAGACCACTTCCGCTCTGATCCCCTGGCCTCCTCGGCGATCCTGACATTTGGATCACGGCCCGTGGCCGAATCCGCTGTCTTTGTCGAAATTATACACGCAAGAACAGGCACTTAGTACATGGCATGATCATTGCTCCATGCTTAGGCATCTGATGACACGGAGGTCTAGCATGCGCCTGTTCCAGAAAATGCTCCTGTGGTTGTTCGCCTTAATAATGCCGCTCACCATCGCCGCCTGCTACGGCACTCAGTTCGACTACGAATGCTCCGGCGAGATCACCGACCGTTACTGCGACGGCTATGGGAATTGCTACGAATGTGATCCATGTGGCAGATGCCAGGCCCTGCCCGACACCGATTGTTTCGACGTCAGCGATTGCCTGCAAGGGGAGGTCTGCGAAAGCGGGCACTGCCTACCCGATCCGGCCCTTCAACCCACGGGCTGCAGCCAGCACAGCGACTGCCCGGAAGGTGAAATCTGTGCCGAGGGTGATTGCAAACCAAGCGCCCCAAGCGGAAGTACCTGCCAAATCGCTGAAGACTGCCCCGGCGCACAAGTCTGCCTCGACCAGGTCTGCACCTGGCTCTGCGCCATGAACTCAGACTGCCCCGAGGACATGGCTTGCGTCGATCACAAATGCAGGCCAATCCCGGAAAGCACTTGCACAAGTGCCGCCGATTGCCCTGACGATCAGCACTGCATCGACGCCCGCTGCCGAAGCCTCTGCGGTTCGGACACCGACTGCCCCGTGGGTGAGCTTTGTCGGGACAACCTCTGCCAGGCCCGTCCCGAACCCGAGCCCGAATGCATTCGAGACGCTGAATGCGAAGACGGTCGCCTATGCATCGATGCCCGCTGCCGGGATCTTTGCCAGTCCGACGAAGATTGCTCAGAGACCGCCTTCTGTGACTGCGGTATTTGTCGGGACCAGGATGAAATTCCTCCCGAATGCCGCTTCAACGCCGACTGCGAAGCCGGGGCCGAATGCGTGGACAGTCAATGCCGAATACCCTGCTGCGAAGACACGGAATGCGCCGCCCATGAAATTTGCCAAGCCGGCTATTGCCATGATCCGGCCGCCTGCACCTGCGACGTGGACTGCCCGGAAGGCCAAAGCTGCCAGGACGGTCGCTGCCAATCATGAAGGGGTAGTATCGTGAAAAATAGTCACAGTCCCACCACATCCAATCTGGAACAATCCATGCGGCCATTCATGCCTTAGCCAGACTGGAACACCCCTAAAGCCTTGAAACAACTACTCGCTGCAAGATCCCGGTCCCCTTCCGACTTGGCAAGGTCCTTGCGATGTATAGAGAAAAGAATGGAGGCGTCATGCGAGGACTCACCCTGGCTATTTTGTTTCTCCTCAGCCTGCCGAAAGATCTCCAAGCCGGCGTGGACGCCCCGGGAGGCCTGAGTTTCGAATTCGGCGCGGAAACCAGCGAAGCCTGCGCAGACCTCTCCGGAGTCGAGGACAGCTTCACGGAAACAAGCTGGTCCGAAGCCTATTTTTCTTCCGACGCCTCACAATTCGGCGAGCAGGGTGTGCTCATCTGGGCCGGTTTCGCCTTGGAGGGTCCGGATGGACTGCGCCACGCCACCCTGCTGCTGGACCTGGATCCCGAATCACAAACCTCGGACAATCGCCTGCCGGCCTCTGAATGGACCCTGCGTTATTCAGAACATCGAGGGGATCAACTTCTCTTCGAGGCCGACTTCATCACCGGCGAGGTGGGCATCTTCAGTTATCGCTCCGGCGAAGACGACGAGGGGGGTATCAATGGCTGGTTCAACTTACTCATCACCGACAGCCAGGCACAGGGGCCCGGTTGCCGCATGCTCTTGAAGGGTCGCTTTGGTGCCCAAACCAGCGAATCCGTCGGGTCGGCGGGCGGTGAAGGAACGTGGACGGAAGCCGACAGCACGGACCGTGGCTGCGACTCCTCGGGCACGGACGCGGTCTGGTTCGGCTGCGAGGCCGTGGCCGAGGACGACGGCTACGAAGACAGCGGTTGCGGCGGCTACGAAAACGACGGATCGGGCTGGGCGACCGAAGATACGAGCTCGGAGAGCTCCGGCTGCGAAGGCGACGGCTACGATTCCTCGGACACCTACGACAGCAGCGGATCAGCCAGCTGCGAAAGCGACGGCTATGATAGCAATGACAGCTGGGGTTCGGATTCGGACAGCGCCGATTGCGCCGGTGACGCCGAAGCCGCCGTCCCCATGCTGCGCCCCGTCCACAGAAAAAGCCAAAAAAAATCCGATCCACTCAGGGGCCTGCTGCGCTTTTTCCCCGAACTGACGGCCGGGCTTTTCATCGCCCTCATGAAGCGCCGTCAGCGTCGCCGCTACCGGTGAAGATCAGCAGCGCAGCGGAAGCCCATGGCGGGATCCCGCGCCCAAGGAACGCAGTCCGCCCGATTGGCACATCGGGCCCTTTGGGCGTTGGTGGTCCAGGAACCACCCCGAATCACCGGTGTTTCACCACGCGCCTTGGCCGCCAAGCCTAAGTCCTGGTTTCCGGGATACGGCAAGTAGGCAGTCTTGGTCCATTCCCAAACATTTCCAGCCATATCCAGTGCACCCACTGCGCTGCGCCCCGCCGGATAACTCCCCACCGCCGCGGTGGCGACATGACCATCCAAATAGTCCGCAATGACCTCCAGGTTTACTTCCTGCTTGGCAAAATTCGCATCCGCCAAATTGGCCATCGGCTCATCCTGGGCCCCAGGCTCTGCGTCCCCCCAGGGATATCGCCGAAAGCTCAATCCCCTGGCGGCCCGCTCCCATTCTTTCTCCGAGGGCAGTCGCCCCCCCAACCAACGACAATAATGGCGTGCTTCAATCCAAGTCACGCAGTTCATCGGATGCTTTTCTCGCCCCGACTCCTTCCAGTTGCAGTATTCGGACGGTCGAGGTGGCCCCTTGCCCTTGGGCCTGCTCAATTTGACGCTATCGGCTTTGCAAGCGCCCGCGACCACACAGGCGGCATACTGCTCCACCGTCACCTCAGTCTCATCAATGCGGTACCCGTCCACCCAGGTCATCCGCCCTGGAATTTCATCCGCCTCGCATCTTGGGTCCCCAGGCGTCTCGCAACCCATCCAGGTCCACCAACCGTCCACCCGAATTTGCTTCGAAGGCTTGACGCCCTCTTCGGGGGCCGGCACCGAAGGAGGAGCAAAGTCCTCCATGCGACAACCCGCCAACAAGAACAGAAGACCCAAAGATGCCCATCTCGAGAATCGGCTCAAACGCATGGGTCCATTGTATGCCCAAGGAACCCTGGATCCAAATCTGGCATGTGCCTTGCTTGATAGTCTGACATCAAGGACACTGAACAAAGGAGAGTCCCATGCCCAACCTGCGCCGCTTGCTATATCCAGCCTATCGAAAACTTGAAACCAACGTGCATCCCTTGCGCTACTTGTTCTTAGAGATCACGCAGGTCTGCAACTTGAACTGCCGCCACTGCGGCTCCGACTGCGGCCGGAACACGCAGTTGGACGAGTTGGATACGGAAGACTGGCTGCGCTTTTTCTCATATTTGGCCGAGCACTTCGACCGGCGCAAGCTGGCCGTCGTCATCACCGGCGGCGAGCCCCTCTGCCACCCCGAATGGGATCGCCTACTGAACGGATTGAAAGAACATGGCCTGGCCTGGGGCATGGTGACCAACGGCTATGACTTGACCGAGGGCGCGGTGAAAAAACTCACAGCCCACAACTTGAACTCGGTCACCGTGAGCTTGGACGGACTGAAAAAAAACCACGACTGGTTGCGGGGGAAAAAAGGCTCCTTCGATCGGGCCGTCCGCGGATTGAAACACTTGGCTTCAGCCCGCATTCCCTTTTTCGACGTGGTGACCTGCGTCAACCCACGCAACCTCGATGAGCTGCCCGAAATCATGCGTCTGCTCAAGCAGGTGGGCGTGCCCCGATGGCGCCTGTTTTCCATTTTCCCCAAAGGTCGCGCGGCCGGAGACAGCGATCTCTTGTTGGACAAAGAAGGATTCGTCGCCATGCTGGACTTCATCCGGCAGGCCAAAGAAGAACACAAGGACCAAGACTTCGACCTGAACTTTTCCTGCGAGGGCTACCTGCCCAAAGAATGGGAATCCAAAGTGCGCGAGGAGCCCTATTTTTGCCGGGCGGGCATCAGCATCGGCTCGGTGCTTTGCGACGGGGCGATCTCTGCCTGCCCCAACATCTCCCGCAGCTTGGTCCAGGGCAACATCCGCAAAGATGACTTCAAAACAATCTGGGAAAAACGATTCCAGCCCTTCCGGGACAGGCGCTGGCTCAAAAAGGGCCCCTGCGCCGACTGCAAACTCTTCAATCGCTGCCAGGGAAACAGCCTGCATCTATATGACGACGAAATGGGTCACACGGCCTTATGCACCCACCGGCTACTCAGCGATCCGGAGATCAAAACCGCCGCCGATTCCGTCTGCTAAGATTCGCCCCCCGCACCGAATCCTTTCTTCCTCTCTACATCCGCTTCCCTGTTGATCTTGTTCAAACGCTTTAACGGGCCCAATGCCTTGAGCAAGTGGTTGTTCAGCAGCAGTCGAAAAGCTTCCAGGACCTCGTCGTACTTCTTTTCGTAAGGGAACCAAAAAGGCTCACTATTGGCCTTGTCCTTGCCCACCATGATGGCCTTCTGGTTTGTGAAGGCCAAAAGCCCCTCCGGGCCGTGATATCGGCCGAAACCCGAGGATTTGACCCCGCCGAAAGGTATGGCCGGATTGCCCACCGAGGTGATGACATCGTTGACCATGACCTGGCCGCATTCCAGGCGGCTGGCGATGGCAAGGCCCCGCTTCAGATCCGAGGTCCAGACCGAACCGGTCAAACCATACTGGTGATCGTTGGCCATGCGCACGGCCTCGTCCACGTCGGCGACCTTGATCACTGGCAGGACCGGACCGAAGGTCTCTTCGCGGTAAACCGCCATGTCCGGCTTGACGCCGGTGAGCACCGTGGGCATATAGAACTGCCCTTTTCGATCAAGCCGCTCTCCGCCCACCAGCACTTTCGCCCCAGCGGACTTGGCCTGCTCTATTTGTGCCTCCACGGTTTCGAGTTGTTGAGGAAAGGTCAAGGGACCCACATCGGCCTTCTCGTCGGGGCCGCCGACCCGCACCGCCTCCACCTCGACCTTGAGCAACTCGATGAAGCGATCGTAGACCGAGGCCTCGACAAAGATGCGTTCGACCGAAGTGCATACCTGCCCACAGTTGAGCAAGCCACCCCAGACCGCACCTTTGGCCGCCCTTTTCAGATTGGCGTCGGCGCAGATGATCATGGCGTCTTTGCCGCCCAGCTCAAGCTCTACCGGTATGGGCTTTTTGGCGGCCGCGGCCATGACCTTGCGACCGGTTGCGACCGAGCCGGTGAAGAAGACTTTGTCGATGTCCGCTTCCACCAACGCCGCGCCGGTGCCGCCGTCGCCCTGGATCACCTCCACGGTGCCTTCCGGCACATCGATGGCGGCAAAAAGCTCACGGACGATCTCTCCGGTGATGGGTGTAACCTCGGAGGGTTTCAGCACCACCGTGTTGCCGCCGATCAGCGCCGAGATGATGGGGATCATGGAGAGCTGAAAAGGGAAATTCCAGGGCGAAATAACGCCGATGACGCCCATGGGAAAATGCTCCACGTAACTCTTCTTGCCCTGGAAAACCAAGGGTGTCTTGACCTTGCGCCGAGACAAAACCCTGGGTGCCAGTTTGCGGTAATGCCCAAGAAACAATGGCACGCTCATCAGCTCGGTCAGCAAGGAGTCCACCAGGGGCTTGCCCGTGTCCTCGCTAATGCGCCGCGCAAATTCTTCACCCTTTCTCAAAATCTCAGACTGCAGGCCGGCCAGGGCGTCCATTCTGGTGCGAAGACTCATTTGGCTCCAAAGCAAAAAAGCCCCACGAGCCCGAGCCACGGCTTGTGAGACGTGCTCCGGGCTGGAGATGGGAAATTCGCCTATTTTTTCGCCGGTGACCGGGTTGGTCTTGATGATCATGTCGCCCATGGCAAAACCTCCTTGAAGCCACAGCCTACCCCAATACTCCCTCTTAAAAAAAGGGTCGAAAAAGAGACTGGCAAAGACGACACGCTGGGCTATGATAAGGGGACCCAAGGGGGCATTCGTGTTGATTCAAGACGCCCAAGACGACCAGGAAGTCACGTTTAACCAAATTGAGCCCTGGCCCGCCTTCACCCGCTGGGTCGTGCTGTCTTGCCTGGGCTATCTCGTCGGCGCCTGGAGCGGCGATCACCTGGGGATACTCTTCGAGGGCATTTGGAATCCCGGTGCCTTCGGGGTGCGCGGCTTGATGCTGGGTGCATGCATGGGCGCGGCCCAGGCCTGGATGCTCAAGGACCATATGCGTGGCGCTCTGGGGTGGTTCGGTGTCACCGCCATCGCCCTGACCCTGGTGGGCTTTTCCCATCATTTCGCTCAGATCTACCTGCCTCGCTTCGGCATCGTGGAAACCGTCATATTTTCCATGCAGGGGGCCTTCGTGGGCCTTCTTCAATATCTGGTCATCCGGCGCAAGCTTAGGCCCAGCCTGTGGTGGGTCGGTGTCATGGCTTTCGCCTACCTGGTGATGAACCTGATTCTGCGCATGGTCATGCTGTTCTTCCCGGTGGATCAAGTCATGTGGTTTACCCAGGCCCTTTCTTTGGCCGCCGTCAGCGGCTACGGCATCCTGTTGGTGCTGGAGCATCTACCGCCCGAATCGCGGGTCGAGACCGAAGAGAATCGCTTCCGCTCGATTCGAACCACCGAGGATCAGAGCGTGCAAACCGCGCGTGCGGTGCCCGACATCACGCCCCAGGACAAAACCCATGATCCGGACGCCCCGCCGGAGCACCTGCTCGTCAGCAAGCGCGGCATCAAGCTCAAGTCCACCTACGACAAGCAAATCGTAGCCTTCTCCTATAAATTCCCGTTGCCCAACCGCCCCCGTGCCGCTCGTTTGCGGGTGGTCTACTCAGGCATGTCGCGCGGCACGCAAGCGCAGTTCCGACAACATGTACAGCTCAACGAAAAACTCCTCTTCGAGTTGCACCCCCGTGCGCCGGAGTTGGAACAGGCCGCCGAGTACACGGGCGATATCCCCGTGGAGCTCTTCGGCAAGAAAAACGAACTCTACTTTGTCAGCCGGGCCATCGACGACAACGCCCAGCGCGACAATCCCTTCCGGCTGCACGCTGCACTCATTGAGTTCGATTGGTAACATGACCGAAAAGAAACGCATGTTCATCGCGGTCAATTTTCCTGAACAGCTGCAGGAGGCGGTCGAGCGTTTTGCCCTTAAGCTCCGTCGCAAGCTGGACCCGGATGCACGCAGCTTCAAATGGGTACCGCCCCGCAACATTCACCTGACCCTGCAGTTTCTGGGCGATGTGGACGTGGGGCTTTTGCCCAAACTGGCCGGCGGCTTGACGGGGGCTTTCTCCGACATCCCAGCATTCACCGTACAAATAGCCGGCTGTGGTGCCTTCCCTTCCCCGCTCAGGCCACGCATCATTTGGGCCGGCATGCGGCATGGGGCGGACGGGTTCCGGGCCCTGCACTCGTCTGCCTTGCAAGTCACGGAGGGTTTTGGCTTTGAACCCGAATCCCGTCCATTCAAGGCCCACGTGACCCTGGCACGCCTGCGCAGAGAAAAACAAGCACCTGATATTCGTGAAGAAATCGAAAAACGTAGCCAGGAGGTCGTCGGGGAATGTCAGATCGAGAGGGTAGTCTTGATGGCAAGTGAGCTCAAACCCAAAGGACCCATCTACTCGGTACTTGACAGCTTTGACCTGGGCAACTAGGATACTGAACAAATGAACAGGCCTAACCCAGCAAACCCGATTCCCAAGTCCTGGACCCCGAGCGGCCAGGCGACCCCATGAAGAGGAGGGGCAGTCATATGAGCAAGGCACCCAAAAACGACGACCGCGAACGAGCCATCGAGCTGGCCATCGGCTCCATCACCAAGCAATTCGGCAAGGGCGCAATCATGCGCCTGAATGGCGAGGGGCAGTTGGGTGAGCAGGTGCCCGCCATCTCCACCGGATCTTTGTCCTTGGACATCGCCGTGGGGATAGGCGGCGTACCCCGCGGCCGGGTGGTCGAAATCTACGGGCCCGAGTCCTCGGGCAAGACCACCCTGGCCTTGCACATCGTTGCGGAAGCCAACCGGCACGGCGGCCTGGCGGCCTTCGTCGACGCCGAGCACGCCTTGGACGTGACTTACGCCCGCAAGTTGGGCGTCAACACGGACGACCTCTTGGTCTCCCAGCCGGACACAGGCGAGCAGGCATTAGAGATCGTTGACATGCTGGTGCGCTCCGGGGCCTTGGACGTGCTGGTGATCGACAGCGTGGCCGCATTGGTGCCCCGAGCCGAAATTGAAGGCGAGATGGGCGACAGTCACATGGGCCTACAGGCCCGACTCATGAGCCAGGCCCTGCGCAAACTGACAGGCTCCATCGCCAAGAGCAAAACCTGCGTCATCTTCATCAATCAGATCCGCATGAAGATCGGCGTGATGTTCGGCAGCCCGGAGACCACCACCGGCGGCAACGCACTCAAGTTTTACTCAAGTTTGCGCTTGGACATCCGCCGCATCGGTGCCATCAAAAAGGGCAACGATGTGGTGGGCAATCGGACCCGCGTCAAGGTGGTCAAAAACAAAATGGCCCCACCCTTCCGCACCTGCGAGTTCGACATCATCTACAATATGGGCATCAACCGGATCGGCGACCTCATCGATCTGGGCGTGGAGGCCAACCTGGTGGACAAAAGCGGCTCCTGGTACTCCTACGGTGAAGAACGCATCGGCCAAGGACGAGACACGGCCATACAATTTCTGCTCGACAACCCGGACGTGGCCGATACCATCGATCACAAGTTGCGCCAGCACCACGGCCTGATCCCGAAAGACGAGCCCACGGAAAATGAGGCCCCGGCCGAGGGCGGCAACGGCAAACCCGCGGGCGCAAAAATCGAGCCTGTGGAATCAGGAAAAGAAAAGGGAAGGGCGGCCCAGGCTTGAGTCAATCCGGCGCTAGCAGCCCTGAAGCAAATCTCTGACCAATTCCCCGTCGAAACCACGTCCCAACAAAAAACGCTGGGCACGGCCCTTGAGCTTGAAATCCACCTCCACCTCGGCCTCGAACAAGGCCGCGCCGAACTTCTTCTCAGCCACCCGGCGGAGGATCTCGACCTGGGGGGTCTCGGCATAGACCTCATCAATGGCCGCTTGCACCAGGTCGGCGTTTACGCCCTTGGCTCGCAGGTCGGCCGTGAGCTTGCGGGGCCCCCAGCCCTTGGAGAGGCCCAGGGCGCGAGCCCGCTCTGCGGCGAATCGAGCGTCGTCGATTAAACCTGTTTCCGTCAGGCGGTCCAGCAGGGGACCGATGAGGGAGTCGGGATGGCCTTTTTGCTTTAGGCGTAGATAGAGCTCGCGGCGTGATCGGCTGCGCACGGTTAAGAGGCGTAGAACCTGCTCGCGGGCTTTCTGTTCCAATTCTAGTCCCGCAAATTAGAAGCGCTCAATCGGAATGTCGCCCCCGGGGGCTCCGCCCGATCCTGCTGGTGGCGTGGATCCGCCGCTGCCGCCGCCGGATTTCTTGCTGCCGCTTTCGAAGCCGTCCCAGCTGCTGTCGGATGTGCCGGAAATGCCGGAAACTCGCAGGGCAAAATCGTCGGGGTTGGAGCAAGCCCTGAGCGCTTCGTCATAACTGATAAGACCCTCCTTGAGGTGGCCCATGAGGCTCTGGTCAAAGGTCTGCATGCCGTAAGTGATGCTACCCTGGCCGATGGCGTCGACGATTTCCTTGGTGCGATCCTTGTCCTCGATCATCTCTCGCACACGAGCCGTGGCGATGAGAACCTCCAGGGCAGCCACTCGGCCTCGACCGTCGGCCTTGGGCAAAAGACGCTGGCTGATGACGGCCTTCAAGGTGGCGCCCAACTGCATTCGCACCTGTTTCTGCTGGTAAGGAGGAAACACCGAGATGATGCGGTTGATCGTCTCGGTGGCGTCCAAAGTATGCAGGGTACTCAAGACCAGGTGGCCGGTTTCGGCCGCCAGCAGGGCGGTCTCGATGGTCTCCAAGTCACGCATCTCGCCCACCAAAATGGCGTCCGGGTCCTGCCGAAGTGCGCTTTTTAGAGCCTGTGGAAAACTCATGGTGTCCACGCCCACTTCGCGCTGGTTGATGATGGAGCGCTTGTCGCGGATGAGGAACTCGATGGGATCTTCGATGGTCATCACATGACAGGTGCGATGGGTGTTGATGTGATCCACCATGGCCGCAAGCGTGGTGGATTTTCCTGAACCCGTGGTGCCCGTGACCAGAATCAAGCCACGTTCTTCCATGGCGATCTTTTCCAAAACCTTGGGCAGCAAGAGCTGTTCGATGCTGTTGATCTTGAAAGGAATGACACGGAAGACGATGCCGATGGTGCCGCGTTGCTGAAACACGTTAACGCGAAAACGCCCCAGACCCGGCACACCATAAGCCAAGTCCAACTCGTTGAGCTCCTTGAATCGCTCTTTCTGGTAGTTGTTCATGATGCCGAAGGCCATGCGGCTGATCTCTTCCGGCGGCAAGCGGCGAGCATCCTTCAAAGGCATCAAGCGACCATCCACTCGGAACATGGGAGGCAAGCCAGCTTTCAGATGAATATCCGACGAACCGCCCTTCATGGCCACTTTAAGAATATCGTTGAGTTCCATAAGCTTCCCTCCACGGATTTCAGGTCAAAAAACTACCACAGCGCCCGGCAACAGAGGAACAAAAAACAATCTCCTCAAATATTGCGGAGATTAAGACCTCTATTCTCCGCACATGATGCGGAGTTTAGAGTTCTATTTCTGAGGCGGGGGGTCGCCGGTGCCGGGATCTTCCTTGATGCCGTAAGGGTCTTCGTCGGCTTTGGGATCGTGGTCGACCTCGTCGCCGGAGGGGGCCTCCGGCACCACGGAAGGGTCGGTGGGCAGGGGTTCAGGGTCGTCTAGATCGGCCATGGCCTGCCGCAGCTCACCGCGCAGGTCCATCTCCCGCTGCAAGTCCTCAATGCCGCCATCTTCGGTCAACTCTTTGGTGATGTCGGCCTTGAGGCCGTCGAAGTCGATTTCGCGTTTTACGTCATCGGCGGCCCGCTTGAGTTTGGCCAAGCTCTTGCCGAGGGTGCGGGCCATTTCGGGCATCTTGGCCGGGCCCACGATGATCAAGGCCAAAAACAAGATCAACAGCAACTCCCATGTGCCGATGCCGAACATAACCGCGACGAATTCCTAAATTCGTGGCTCGGTCGGGGTCTCGACCTTTTCGGCTTCCGTCTCGACCTTTTCAGCTTCTGTTTCCTGGACGGAGGCGGCGGGCAGTTGTTCGGGGGCCTTGGCTTCTTCCATCCGACGAGCCTCGCTCTCCACCTGCTTGGCATCGCCCTTGATCCCGCTTTTGAAGTTGCGGATGAACTTGCCCATGGAGTCACCCAGCATGGGCAGCTTGTTCACTCCAAAAATGAGCACCACGATCAGCAAGATGATCAGCAACTCCCATACGCCGAAAGTGGCCAATTGGATCGATTGGGTCATTGTTCTCTCCTGTAGACTAGACTTTAGCTGGCCGCTAAAACAGCCGACTGGGCCAACGGCGCCGCAAAGCGCAGATCCACCGCGCCCTCGGCCAAGTGTATCGGGTAATGCACCATGGCAAGGCCCCCCGTCAAGCTCGGAATGGCCGGCAGGGATTCGGGCGACAAAATTTCGACATGGATGCCCTGCTGGGCCAACTTGGCCGAGGCGTTGCCGCAAACAAAATTACAAAACTCCCGCACCGCGTCCTCTACCAGCTCAAAGGACTCGCGGGTGGCGTCTTCCTTCAGAACACGGGAGGCGATGGCCACCGCCACGTCGTGGGACACGCTGAGCAAATACTGCACCTCGCGGGCACCAGTAAACCGCACACCCACGGTCAGGACGCATCCTGTTTCCCTGTTGGGGATATCACTTCCCAAAAACAAGATCGGTCGGCCGGTCTTGATCATCATGCCCACCACGCGCACGAAGAGCTTCTGGGTAAGATCCACACAAGCGCCGATGACCAACCGGCTGCTGAGCTGCGCAGGCACTTCGACCCGGCCCAGGTGATAGCGGGCCTGATCCTCGGAGAACAAGGTCAGCTCTCTCTCCAGGATGTCTTCCGACACGTGGCCCAGCTCCAACAGGGCCTCACCCAAAAACAAGTAGCTGTTTTTCTGCAGGGTCAAAATTTCGAGCATCTGGTCAGCCTGCAGGTAACCCAGCTCGATGGCGATGTCGCCGAATCGCCTGTCTTCGCTCAACTGTCGATGGTTTACGGTCGCCACCTGTTGCTTGCTTAGATAAGTCTTACGCTGCGCCAGCTCACCGAACTTCAAGTTGCGGAACTCTTGCAACTCCAGGGCCTCCAGCAACTGCTCCCGGGTCACCACCCAATTCTCGATGAGGTATTCGCCGAAAAACTGGATGCCCATCTGATCCTACTCCTCAGCCTGTTCGGTGCAGGGAAACAAACCGTCCAGCACCTTTTGTATGGTCTTGGCCTCAAATGGCTTGGAGATCACGTAGCTCGCCCCCAATCGCATGGCCTCTTCCACCTTGGCGCCCACGCCACCCATGGACGAAACCACCACCACTTTGGCCTTGGGTTGCAGCATGAGCACCGTGCGCAGGGAGGTCAGACCGTCCATCTTGGGCATGACCATGTCCATCATGACCAGATCAGGCTCAAGTTGTTGGAACATCTTGACACCTTCGGCCCCGTCTCGGGCGTGGCCGACGACTTCATATTCGCCCAAGCCATTCAGCAACTTGGTGAGTTGCCGGGCCGACGCCAGGCTGTCGTCCACCACCAGGACTTTATGACTCATACCTTGCCTCCTGAACCGATCACCTATCTTATGGCTGCATGACCCGTACCGTCAAGAAGACTGGAAAGCGGAAAACTCTGTTGATAGACTGCCTGAACACAGGAGAATTTCATGCGAAACACTCTGTTGGGCACCCTCATTCTTTCACTCTTTCTTCTTACGAATTTTGCGATGGCAGACGAACAAGAAGAATCACAGGAAATCGAGCCAACGGGTCTGGAAGCCACCTTCGAGGTGGTGGACGACATCCTGGGTGACCGCAATCCCATTGCCCTGATTCGACCCGAAGGCACGGGGGCCTTGATGAATTTGCAGGGGCTTGAGCGATGGTGGATCCAGGCCCTGGAGCGCAAGCCCGAGCGGGTTGTGCTGGATCCGGATCGAGTTCTGCGCCTGGCCGGCCTGGAATTCGCCGAAAGCGCCCAGGGCATCGGCGGCGTAGCCAAACGCTGCGGCACCGACGCCGCCATCTTCTTGCAAATCATCTTCGCGGAAAATCGCTACGAACTGATGGTGCTCGTGGCCGATGACGAAGGCCTGGTCTTGTTGGACAAAACTTTTCTCCTGCCCGAACTCCCCCAGGCCCCCAAACTGGACGAGTCGGGTCAACCGGAGCAAGTCGAGACCCCCCTCGCCGACATGCAGCCCATGGAGGTTTCGCCCAAGGCCGAGGTCAAAATCGAACAACCCGTCGAGGAAACACCGGTCGGTCCCAGCCCCGAAGAACGCTTCGCCCGCAGGGCCTTGGTCTTCGAACCAGGCCCGGGTGAAAAATGGGGTCTCGTCCAAGGCACAAGCGGGCGCATCAGCGAGCTGTCCTTGGCCGAGATGGCCGGTGACCAGGCCACATTGAAAAAACTCAACACAGAGGTCAACGCCCTGCGCTTCAATCGCAATCTGGGCATCGGACTCACCCTGTCGGGTGCCATCATCAGCGGCCTATCCATGCCGCTTCTAAAAGAGCAAAACGAAGGCCTAACCGCCGGAGGCGTGGTCCTGGGTCTCGGCCTGGCCACGGCCATCGCCGGCGGCGTACTCTGGTACATCTACGGCCCCAAGGCCAAAGCCGCCGACTCCCCCTATCCCAGAAAGCACATGCTCAGCCGAGCCGAAGCCCGCCGCCTGGTACAAATGAGCAACGACATCCTCCGCCGCGAACTAGGCCTCGACAAGCCCCCCGCGCCTGAGCCGGAGAAGGTCGCACCCAAGCCGGAGAAGGTAGCGCCCAAGCCGGAGAAGGTCGCACCCAAGCCGGAGAAGGTAGCGCCCAAGCCGGAGAAGGTAGCGCCCAAGCCGGAGAAGGTCACGCCCGAGCCGGAGAAGGTCACGCCTTAAGTTGAATTTGCATCCGTGTATCCGTCAAGGGGGGGGGGATCCCCGTCGGCGTACACCCCGGAAGAACCTCATCGCCTGTCGGCTCGAGAACCTTTCGGGGCTCTTAGTTTTGGCCGGAACGTACCGGCCAAAACCGCCGGCACAACCCGACCTTATGGCACCATCTCGTGGAATCTTTGGAACTTTACGCTGCCGGTTTATCCGACAGCTACCCTCCGTGTGGCACCCTTACGGGAGCCCTGGATGGTTCCTGCCGCGTTTCTTGCGGCAGGGTTCATCCCGGGCCTCGCCCCTATGCGCCGTTCACCCTCGCCGCCAATTGACGTCCCGGGCGGGGATGAACCCCGCCCCTACGGATTTTTCGGAGGTTCACCATCGCGATTCGCACCATCGCGATTCGCACCATCGCGATTCGCACCATCGCGATTCGAAGCCCCGCGCCGTCACCCCCGAGATCACCGCCCCGATGCGCCGTTCCCCCCCGAGATCCTCGCCCCAAAGTGCCTCTCCTTAACCAATTCCAGCGGGGCGGGAAGAGCACCGGCCCCTAGTGTGACGGCCAGAATCTCGGCTTGGCGGCGCATGGTGTCCCGATTGGCGGCCGGGCCGCCCATGGTGATCCCGGCACGACCGCCGGTGATGGACTCTTGCACAACCGGAGCCGAGTTGACGCATCCGTCGAGCACGATGGCCATCCGTTGCTTGACCAAGCGACCGGTCAGCTCGCCGAATTCTTTCTTGCCCTTGTCGCTGAATTCGATCTGCACCTGCGGCTTTGCTTTGAACTTGCTTTCGAAAGTTGTGATCTCGCCTTCGAAAATCTCGACATTCTCGATGTACTCACCGGCGGGCCAGGCCTTGTCCTTGATCAAATAGGTTCGCCACCGTTCCTCATCACGCGCCCTCACCTCACGCGATGGCAGGAGCTTCCGACCGGAGGGAACACGCGCGGACACCACCCGAATGCCCTCCTGTAAGGCGACACGCGTTGCTGCCGTCAGATAGAAAACCCGGGCACCGTTAAAAAGTGTCTCGCTCTCGATACGCACGCCAGGCGGCAGCGCCATGTCGCCTTCCTTTTGGCCTTTGACCGGCGCTCCCCCTGTAAGCTTGGCCAAAAAACCCGTAATCAAATCGTCGACCTCCGCGAACAGAAGCTCACCACCTTGCGCGCATACGCCTTTCACCCGACCCAGCCGCTTTCCTCCCGGTATCCGCACCCAGATCAGATTGCGGTCCTCATCCAAGCCCACCGAGGCACCCGGAAGCTCCATCGCCTCAAGACGACGAGCCAACACGGCGCGGGTTTTCTCCAACAAAACACGCGTCGTCTTCTGCTCCGCACGCACCCGGTAGACAAGCTCCACCCCGGAATCGGGAATCGAATCCTTGCATGCACTAAGCAACACCACCGTGGCCACCATCCAGAATACTGTCTTCATATGCGCTCCAATTCACAAAGCAGCCGTCACATTTTGGCTTGACCCATGATACGGATCAGGCGAACGGGTTCTATCCGAATATCCAAAATCTATCACGCGAGACGGGGGCGCATCAGCGACGAATTGGACTGCTCCACTTCAGATTTTCAAACCGTGCAAAATCCCTGTCGGTGGTAATCCACTCACATCCCGATTCAATGGCCAAAGCTGCAAGATAGGCGTCCGGGATCAAGTTGCCCCGAGCCCCGGATTCTTTCAGCAATCCAAGAAACAATGAGAAATGACGGGGCCCCGGATCGACGATGACGTGGTTGCTTCTGGAGCGAATCGCTTGAACAAACGATACGGCCTGCTCGACTGGAGTCGGCGGATCGAAAATGCGGGGATGCGTGGTGACCCTGAGAAAACCCGAGAGTACCAGTTCCGACATACCGAAGGATTGATCCCCATTGACCAGCTCATCCAGGAAACGGTGGCATGATTCATGGTGAGGCGTATCCTGGCGATGGGCGTATACGAGCACATTGACATCAACGAGTTTCATCGCTTCTCTTCCATCAGATCCAGCAATGCGCTGCTGTCGTCGAGATCCACACCCGAGAGAAGACCCTTGCCTTCGAAGACGGGAAGTTCAATCGCGTCTTCCTTTTCTGCCTGCCGACACCTGGCCAATTTTTCCCTCAAAGCTTCTTCAATTACGGCAGCCAGCGTCTTTCCAGATTCCGCGACAATCTTCTTGATCTCTCGAAGGACCTGATCATCCACATTTATCGTCGTTCGCATTGATGGCGACCTCGTCAAAGAATTGTTTTCCGAACCCCAAGCTTAGTCCTTGCAAGCGATTCTTACATAAAAGCATAACACCAAAACATATATATGACAACCAGAAACACATAAGCACAACAAGCACATAAAAACCATGCAAAAAAATGCTTACAAATGCAACTAGCCATGCTAAATTAAGTCTGGAGGTGCATTCAGCATGGATCTTCGCTTGCTTTCTGTTCTTGAGCGACATAATCCCTGGCTTGGGAAACCTGAAAAACAGCCTGAATTGTTAGCCCAAGACCTGCCGGACCCATTCCTTCCAAGAAAAAAGGAGTGGTGGACACGAGCAGGAACCGCAACCCTGGTGGTGGGCCCTCGTCAAGCCGGCAAGACAACATGGATTCGACACAGCTTGTCTCTGCAAAAGAACCCGGTCTTGCTCTTACATGCAGAAGAACCAGCGATTCGAGAGCTATGCCAATCACCAGCAGAAGCGCTCAATGCACTTGACGAGCTGATGGATCCAAAAACCATTTTGCTGCTGGAAGAAATTCAGCATCTTGAGGATGCGCAATTGTTCATCAAGGGGCTGGTGGATCTCCAGCCCAATCGCGTAATCATCGCCACCGGTAGTTCATCCTTTCAATTTCGCGCAAAAATGCGCGAGTCCTTGGCGGGCAGGGCTCGTCGGCTGAAATTGTTTCCTTTCTCCTTAGATGAGCTTACCGCAACTTTGCCGAAAAGCATGCTTCCAGCCTTACGGGAAAAAGAGCTGCAAGCCCTTTGGGAACGAATCTTGGTTTTCGGTGCCTATCCGAAACCCTGGTTTGAAAAAAAACCAGCCGCGGAACTCGCCCACCTGGTGGAAGCCTTCGTGCTCAAAGATGTCTCTGACCTGCAAAACATCGAGAACCCAGCCGCCTTCCGGAAGTTGCTCGAACTCTCGGCCGCCGACATCGGCAATCTGATCAATTTGTCCGAATGGTCAAGCCATGCCCTGGTATCCCGACCGACGGCCTCCCGATATCTTGATATCGCGGCCGATGCCCACATCATTCGCCTGCTGCCCCCTTTTGTGGGCGGAAAACGCTCAGAGATCACCGGCAGGCCAAAAGCCTTCTTCCTGGACAACGGCTTGCGCAATGTTGTGTTTGGTGGCTTTGCGGGCAGCAAACAACGTCCGGATCGGGGGGTTCTCTGGGAAAACGCCATCTTCAACGAACTTGTCAAACGAACCGAACTGCTCGACGAGATCATGTTCTGGAGAACCAGAAATGGATCAGAAGTAGATTTTGTCGTTCGCCGAGCCGGGCGCATCATCGGCCTGGAAGTCAAAGCAACTTCCCTCAAGCGCCCCATGTTGCCACGCGCCGCCAGAAGCTTCATCCAAGCCTACCATCCGGAATGCTTCGGCATCATCAACGCATCGCTTAAGCACGACATGGACTTGGAAGGAGTAAAAATCCTCTTCCGTCGCCCCTGGGAACTCGATGAACTACTTCAATATTTGTGAATTATTTGGCGGGCAGCTTGATGGGTTGCGAGAAGCGCATGATTTTGCCGTTGCGCATGGCTACGGTGAGGCTGTTGTCGGCTGTGTTTAAGGCCATGCCGTCGATGGCGACGATTTCGCCGACATTCAAGGAGCCGATGCGACGCCAGGTGTCCGTGTCGAAGACGAAAACTTTGCCCCCGTCGGTGCCGACGAGGAAGGTCTTGTCGCCGGGGCCGAATTCCAGACAAAAGTGGTAGGCACCCACCAAGAGGCGTTTCAACAAGGAACCCTGTGCCGAATAGACGCTCATGGACATGGAGCCGTCCGCCGTGACCATGAACTTGGTCGAGCGGTCGATGGCGATGTAATGGGCGTCGTGGTCCTCGTCGCCGTATGAGCCGGTCTGCATGCCCTTGTCGTCCCAGAAACGCAGGTACGCAATGCCGTCGTCCATGCAGCCGGCCGAACTCAGCCAGCCGGCCGCGTCGACTCGACGATAAACCCGGCGCTGTCGACAACCAAGATCCTCCATCTCGATGCCCTTCTTGCCCGTCTTGACATCCCAGATCTTCAGCTTGAAATCATCGCTTGCCGTGATGACCGACTTGCCGTCGGACGAAAAAGCAGCCCATGCGACCTGGGGCGGCGGAATGGCAGCCAGGGCAGCCAGTTCCTCATCCGTGAGCTTCTTTTTCTTGATGGGCTTTTCTTTTAGTACCTTAAGACACTTCCCCTTTTTCCAGTCCCAAACTCGGGCTGTCTCGTCCGAGGAGGCCGAAACCACAAGCTGACCGTCGGGGGAAAAAGCAGCCATCATCACATCGCCCGTATGGCCCTTGAGGTCCTTGAGCAGCTTGCCGCCGGCCGCGTCCCAGACCTTGACCAGCTTGTCCTTGCCGGTGGTCACCATGAACTGGCCGTCTTTGGAAAAAGCCACATGGGTGGCCGACTTGGCATGTTTGCCAATCTCCACCGCCACCAGGGCCTTGTACGGATTTCCGGCTTTCTTGGGTTTTTCGGCCTTGGCCGCCTTGCCTGCTCCGGCATCGGCCTTGGTCTTATCGCCCGAATCGGGACTGCAAGCCCCCAATAGAAACACAACCGCCAGACCGACAACCATCAATCGCTTGTTCATGAAACGAACCTCCAATCAAGAAACCAGCTTGGCCGTGGTTTCTCTGAGTCTTTGGGCCATGGTGCGCACAAAAACCCGATAGATACGCACGGCGAACTTGTTGTTGGCCTGCATAAAACGCAGGAATCGGTCCCGCTGGATCTCAAAAACCTGCACCTGGGTCTTGGCCACCACCCTGGCAGAAGTGGGTGCCTCGTCCATCAGAGCCATCTCGCCCACATGATCCCCTGCCTTCAAAACGGCCACCTCGGTGGCCTCCTCGCCTTCCATCCGCTGGATTGCCACCTCGCCTTCCCTCAGCACATAGAGGGCCAAGCCAGGCCGACCTTGCTCGATGATGCGCTCGCCGGCCTGAAAAGTCCGATCCTCGCAAATGTTATAAAAAGACTTCATCACCGAAAGGGGCATGTCGACAAACAAGGGAATCTTTTGCAGAAAATCAAAACCCTCCATGACGCCCACGATGGCGCCAGGCACTTCGGCCCCGGCCGGCAGATCTACATCCACGTCGATATCCAGATTCAAGGACTCATCCGCCAGCTCTTCCAGGTCCGCCAGGGGCACCACCGGCGCACCCTCGCCGCCCAATTCCTTGAGCTTTTCCTCGGCGTCCTGGTAAGCGATGTCGTGGTTGAGCAGTTGCTGATAGATGCTCTGCGCCACCGGCACGTTGCCCTTCTGCACGTGCATGCCGGCCAGGTGGTAATACAGATCCGCCGTCTCCTCGTCCACGCCGCGGCCCTTGATCACATTGAGCAGCTTTTTGATGGCCAGGTCCAGGTAGCCGTTCTTGGCCAGGATGTCACCGATGAGCGCCGTGGCCGTGCGAAAGTCATCGTGGTCGTCTTGGACCTTTTGCAAAAGCTCCATGGACTTTCGATACTTGCCCAGCTCGTGGTAAAGCTTGCCGGCCACGAAGTAGTTGACGGCCTTTTCGTAATTGATGGCCGCCCGGGAAAAATTCTTCACCCTCAGGTAAAACTCAGCAGCCTGCCGGTGGTTGTCGTTGCGCTCAAACATCTCGGCGGCTTTTTCGAAGTTTTCCACCTTGGCATACATCTCAGCCGCCGAGCGAAAATCGTCGTCCTGTTCGTAGAGTGGCGCGGCCTTGTCGAACTCGCCCAAGTTTTCGCAACAAAGCGCCGCCTTGTCGTAATCCCGCGCCCGATAAAACATGTTGGCCGCCAGGCGCTGCAAATCCGGGTCGGCCTGCACCTTGTTGATCAGCAGGTAGCCGATGTCTTCCTGACAACGTGAGTAGATGTCCGCCGCCTCGGGCAAACGATTGCCTTTCAGATAGGTCACCAGGCCATCCATGACCTGAGCGGTGGTCAAAAAAGTGTTCTCCTGTCCGCCCTTGCCCTCAATTTCGATGGTTTCCGCCATGATGAACCCCTCAGGTGTACAGATGGTTCGGGTCGATCTCTTCCCGAAGCAAGCGTAGCTCTTCCGCCGTAGGCGGATCGTTTTCTTTAAGATCCTTAGCCACCAGAAGCTCGAAGCCGGTCTCTTCTTGCACTTTTTCCAGCTTCACGCCCGGCTGCAAGGCCAAGACCATCATGCGTTTGGTCTCTTCGTCGTATCCCATAAGCGCCAGGTCGGTGACCACTCGATAAGGCCCCGAGCCCGAAGGCAGGCCGGCTCGCTCGCGGGCTCCAGGCCCGTCAATGTATCCGGCCGTGGTCAAAAAGCTGACCTTGGGCACGAATCGCTGTTTGCCGTGCCGCATGACGGCGATGGTTTTCCAGCAAACGGAGCCGATGTCGTTTGCGCCCCCCGAGCCGGGAAAGCGCACCTTGGGCTTGTCGTGATCGCCGATGCAAGTGGCGTTCAAATTGCCGTACATGTCGATCTGCGCTCCGCCGATGAAGCCGTACTCCACATGTCCGCGGGCCGCCGCCTCCACCAGATCACAAATGGACGAAGCCACCGGGGCTCGATGGAAGGTACGGGAGCCACCGACGGCCAAAGGCAGCTCGTCCAGGCTCGGACCCACGCCGCCAAACTCGAAGGCCGCCATCAGCTTGGGCGCATGGGTGCGTTTGGCCAAGGCCGCGGCCAGCATGGGGATGCCCGTGCCGATAAAACAAATGGCGCCGTCTTCCATCTGCCGGGCCGCGGTGCAAATTAACATCTCTGAGTTGTTGTAATCGGCCATCTCATCACCTCTTGGTGGCCTGGGCGCATAGCTCGGCGAAGCGCTTGTCACCGCCCAGCTTGTTCATGAAGTCTTCGTGGCTGTCGGTGCCCAGCACCCACTCGTCGATGTAGCGCTTCACGCCTTCGGCATCCTTGGCCATCTCGAAGTAGAGCTTCATGTGCTCTTCGTCACGCCAGTAATCAAAGGGCATCTCGCCGGGCAAGGCACCACCCGGGGCGTGGACCACCGCGTCCACGATATAGTAAGGGATCAAAGTGCGTTCGGGGTATTTGGCGATTTCTTCGTGGGGCACGATTTTCTCAGCCGAAATGATAAGCCGCTTCGAGGCCCGAGCCATCTCCATACCAAATCCACTGATGCCGTCAATCTGGCAGTTGCCGTATTCGTCGGCCCGGTGCACATGGATGAGGCCCGCGTCCAAAGTCAAAGCAGGCAGCGCGCAAAGTTTCTGCCCGGTGAAGGGGCATTCGATTTCCTTGGCCGCCGAATACTCAAAGGTATCCGTGCCCAGCATAGAACGCGCCGGCAAAAAAGGCAGGCCCATGGCCGCCGCCTTGAATCGCCAGGCCAAGGCCGCGTTCGACCATTCCACGGTCTGCACTTCGCCGCTTTCGCAGGCCCTGCGCAGCACCGGGGAAATCCCGAAGACCTCGTAGCCGTGATAAGTGATGTCCAGCTTTTTAACCAGGCCCGCGGCGATCAGCAGGTCGTTTTCCAGCACCCCCTGGCCCGCGAGCTCCAGTTCACCGATGTCCTGGCGAACGACTTCCCGCACCAAAGACATGGGACAGCGCACCGAGCCGTAAAGTTCTACGCCCATGTAGCAGCCCTTGGTCACAAACCGGCTGATGGCCTCTTTTTCGGTCATCAGCTTGGAGACCAAGCCCTTGGGCTTGTTCTCACGAATCCAATGCCTGAGTTCATCCACGGGCTGCATACGAAACAGCGGCCCTCGTCCTGATGCCAGCTCGCTCATGGGCGCACTCCTTATTTTGCAGTAGATCCACTAATGCCATGTCGCTCAGACGACACGGGCCAGAAATATCAGAGCTTTTAAGGGGGTGTCAACCGATGGCCCAAAGCCCTGGCATATGCTACCTTCTTGCTGTGAACGTGGAGGATGAAAAGATGAGACGAGCAAGGCATAAGTTGATTCTGGTGATTCTGGCGGCATTGTTTGCCTTGTCCGGCTGTGGCGCGGATGGCGGGTCCATCACGGATGCTGGTGGCGGCGACCAGGACGATGGATCCATCACGGATGCCGGTGGCGACCAGACTGACGGAAGCACCACGGATGCCGGCGGCGACCAGGCTGATGGCTCCATCACGGATGCAGGTGGCGACCAGGCCGATGGCTCCATCACGGATGCAGGTGGCGACCAGGCCGACGGATCCATCACGGATGCTGGTGGCGACGACCAGGCCGACGGCTCCATCACGGATGCTGGTGGCGACGACCAGGCCGATGGCTCCATCACGGATGCCGGTGGCGACGACCCCGCCGACGCTGGCGGTCCGGTCGAAAATCCGAACGAAATCATCGCGGATCGCCACTTTGCCCGTGGCTTCACCCTCATGCATCCCGACACGGGTGACCTCCTGGGCGACATGAGCCCTGCATTCGAAACCGGCGATCCCAAGTGGCACCTCGCCCAGTGGGGCTCCCTCGCAAGCCTGGACGGCGTCACCCCCTCGACATTGACCTCTGGCGCCATGCTCTGGGAGAACACCTATGCGGCCGTCACCATTGGGCCCATCGGCTCCGGCGAAGCCGACCTCTCCTTTCTGGTCAACGCCTACGATGAGTATGGAGGTGTCTACCGATCACCCACTGATTCGCGAACCTGGATCCACCTTTTGGGCGCGCAACGCATCAGCCCGCCGGATGCCCAGGGACCGGGCTGCCCGGCGCTCTCGCAGCTCAACTCCCTGGTTTTCTCCGTGGACTGTCGCCTGATCTCCGACGTCCAAAATATCCATGGCGGCTACGACCCCAGCAGGCACAACGCGGCCTACTTGATCTACTTCACCATTCAGAACCTCGGCTCCGACCCGGAATTCGGCTACGGCGACTATCTCTGGTTCGGGCTTACGCTTTACGACGACAGAAACGACATGCCGGGCCTTTATGTTAACGGTGACGATGCCACCGGCAAACTCATCTACAACATCGGCCTGGCACCGCTCTCCGACGCCAGCCTCGCCGATGAAGCATGGCACCGCCTCCATGAAGATCTCCTGCCCCATATTCTGGACGCCCTGCAAGAGGCCTGGGACCGCGGCTATCTTCCCCACTCTCACAATCTTTCGGATTACTACATCGGCGGCATGAACCTGGGCTGGGAAATCCCCGGTCTCAACAACGCAGAGCTGCAGATACGCAATCTCTCGCTGGTCTATGCCGACAACAACCCCACGGAAATACGCTACGACTTCAACACCGACGGAGACCGCGAGGGCTGGACCACCGCCAACATCGACGATCCGAACGACGGCCCCATCGGCGGCACCTGGACGATGAGCATCCCGGGCTCCGACCCCGTGTTGCTCAGCCCGGCATTGCAAATTAATGCCGCGAACTACGGCAGTATTTCGGTAACCATGGCCAATGATGGAAATCCAGCAGACGACTCGCACATGCAGATTTTCTGGTCCCTTTCCGCAAATCCCGGCTTCATCGAAGACAACAGCGACTGGATCCCGATTTCCAACGCCGGCGGCTGGGCCACCTACACGATAGACCTCTCCGCGCACCCATATTGGAACGGAGCGATTAATCAGATCCGCATCGATCCAATCATGTCCGGGGATGGAAACAGCATCGGCATAGACGCCATTGTGATTACCCCATAGCCGATTGGGTCTTTTTGCATCCGAGATACTTGCGGTCAGCCAACAAACGACGCTAGTCTGCGCGGCAACCCAAAACCCGAGGAGGGGGCGATGAAGTTCGCTCTTGCATGCACGTTCTTGATGTTGCTTATCCCCGTGCCCAAATCGCACGCACAGATCGCGCCGGCCAAAGACACGGTAGCACCCAAGACTGTTGGCAGCGAAGTGTTGACCGGAAAAGAACTCTACGAGCGGCTCTCGGATTTGGTGCGCACCGAGGGTGCCAACCTCGGCCTGTTTTCCATCCTGAGCGAAGCCTCACATCAAATCGACTTCGCCAGGGGTGAAAAGATTTCGTTTCTCGGCAACCTGCGATTCCTTGAGGTCACAGGGCAAAAGGACGGCTTCTACCTTGTGCGGGCGCGCACCGGCGAGGTCTATGTCTTGGCCTTGCCCAAAAACAAAAAGGCGCTTGAAAAAGGCGCCGAGTCGCCCTACGCCGACCTCGGGGGCAAGCTCAAAAACAAAATGATGTTTCAGGCAAAAAAGGCAAGCCAGGTTATCGGCGGGACCCAATACGACTTCGTCCAACTCATCAAAGCACCGGAGCGTACGACCCTGGACCGCCTGTTCTTCATCGCCATCGTCCTCTTGCTCTTTCTCACCATGGTCGGCATGGGGCTGACGCTGACGCTCTCGGACTTCGGCCTGGTCTTCAAAAAGCCGCTCGGTATGATCATCGGCCTGCTCTGCCAGTTCGGTCTCTTGCCGCTGGTCGCCATGCTCCTTGGGCGGGCCTTTGGGTTCTATGAGGCCTATCCCTTCATCTTCCTCGGCATGATTCTGATCGCCTCAAGCCCCGGCGGCGTGACCTCCAATCTCATGACCTACCTCGGCAAGGGTGACGTGGCCTTGTCGGTTTCGCTCACCGCCCTGTGTACCGTCTTGTCCATCGTGTTCACGCCGATGCTGCTCACCCTTTACGTCGCCAACATCCCCGACTTCACCATCCCGGTGATGGAAGTCATGAAGACCATGCTGGTGCTGGTTGTGGTCCCGCTTTTCGTGGGCATGCTCATACGCAGCTACCTGCCGAAGTTCGCCAAAAAGGCAGAAAAACCCTTCGCCCTTTTGGGCGTCTTCGCGCTCCTCTTCCTCATCATCGTCGGCGTCTGGAGCAACCTCGATCAGTTCGCGGACACAGCACGTTACGGCTTTGGCTTCTATACCGTGGTCTTCCTGCTCACCTTCGCCGGCATGTTCCTCGGTGCCGTCATCGCCAAATTGGCGCGCGTGAACAACTTCCAAACACGCGCCATCTCGCTGGAGGTCGGCCTGCGCAACGCCTCCCTCGCCATGACCATCGCCATCTTGCTACAGGACCGCATCGGCGACTTCTCAAGCTCCATGTTCTTCACCTCGGGCATCTTCGGCCTCTGGATGTACGTAGCCGGCGCGATTTCTATCTTCGCGTTCAAGCGATTGCTACCTGTGAAGGAAGCGACCTCGTAGGAAACAATAACAGCCAATCACGCTTTCGGCCATCGAGGCCATGGATCTACTGCGGCGGCAATTCCATTCGCATCAAGCCCCCGCCCCACATGCCCGCGTAAACACGACCCGGCACAACGCTGGGAAACAAGCCAAAAATCATGTCCGCGGGATAAAGACCGTCTTGCAAGAGATACCATGTGTCGCCACGGTCGGTACTCGCCCACACGCCTGCCACGGATTGCTCCTGGAAGGCAAAGTCTCCGATCCAGGCAGAGATCAACCAAACAGGCCCTGTGCTTGAGGAGATCACCGCCACGCCAAAAATTGGCGCAAGGTTGGATGGGCTTTGCAATTCTTCGATGTCGCATCCTGTATCAACAATACAATTGCTGGCTAAAAATACACGGGAGCTTGCGGTGCCCAGCAAGATGGTATTTTCGTCCACAAATGTCAGGGCGGTTACCAGGTCACCGGGATCAAGAGGGACTGCAAGTCCAATGGGGTGAGCCGTCGTCGAAAACACGTCGTCGGTGAGGTAAACATCGTCCGAACCGTATGCGACGCCGGATTCGCGACCGGGCCACGTGGCAAGACACAGCGCTAGCGAGTTTGGAGACTGCGCCCATGTTTTCCCATCGTCGTTCGAAACCCAAATCCCTGCGTCCGAGAAGGGGTCGCCCGGGGGTCGTGAGAGGAGCATCTCCTCTGTGATTCCGTAGAGCAGGTCCGGCTTGGTCTGCGAGGCGACGATTTGGCCAAAACCCCTGGTCATGGGATTCACCACCTGCAAGAAGGCTTCATTCTCTTCTCTGCGCCAAATACCATTGAAGACGGTGCCCACCAGGAGTCGATTCTCACGCAGGTGCATGCCCAAGACAATGAACGGCGAGAGTTGGTCAAGCAATTGGAAGGTTTGCCCGCGGTCCATGCTCTCATGGACTCTGCCGACGCCCGGCCCACCAGTCTGAGAGCTGTAGACGATGTGGTCCGGGTTCTCGGTATCCTCGGCAAAGCCCAGGCTGTCCGTGGCGAAAACTCCATCTGATACGTTCTGGAAGGATTCGCCCGCGTCATGGCTTTCGAATACTCCATCGTTTCTCGTGGTAAAAATCAGGTGATCTGGGTCTTGGGGGTCCACCGCGATATCGAACACAGAGGCTCCTATCTCGGACACAGTGGCTTCAGCCAGGTTGTCGCTCTTGTCTGTGAATGTGTCTCCTCCGTTGTCGCTTACAAGAAACCTGGCGGGACTGTCGGGGCCGATGACGGTACCCATGTAAACCCTGTCTTGTGTTGCATCTGTTCCCGAGCTCGTCGCCACCTGGGTAGAATAACTGCTGGGAGGATCCTCCTGGTAAATCAGAGAAAAATCATCCGATGACAAACCTTCGTTCCGAAACAAAACCCCCAAAACGAATCCGATGTACAGGGCATTTGTCGTAAAAGCCAGGTCGGAGACCGACACCCCTTCTTCATAGGGTTCCAGGATAGCGGTAAATGTGTCGCCCTGGTCGAGGCTCAGAAACAGCCCCCCCTTTTCCGTACCCACCACGAGTTCTCCCGATTCGGCTTGTCGCCAGGCCAAGGCTGTGCACTCCAGAGACATCTCGGTTGGCAGTTGCCGCTTGGTGAATGTTTGGCCCAGGTCGTCCGACAGGAAAAGACCCGCAGCCGTGGCCGCCACGAGTCTGGTTCCTCCTTCGGCGGGGATGGCTTCGAAATCGTAGACCGCCTGGCAAAAGGGAAGACTCTCTATCAGATCAAAGGATTCTCCTGAATCGTGGGTGACAGCGAGACCTCTGCCGTAGAAGTTGGGCGCGAACACGGTCTCCGGATTGTTCGGATCGAAGGCCCATGAAAAAGTCGACCAGTTCAGGGGCGCCTCGGTGAGCAGGTCCCATGGCCCATCGCCGTGTCTTAGGTACAGCCCGGAGCCGTCATCTCCAGATAGCCACACCCCCATACCCCCGGGATCAAAGGCTACGGCAGATACGAAGCCTCCAACCTCACCGAGTCGCTGCCAGGCAGGTGTTGGGCTTTCGTCGCCGTCATGCCCACCTCCGTCATCCGTACTCCCGTCTGACAGACCGTCCGTGCCGGCATCCTGGGTTGCGTTGTCGCTGGAGCAACCGGACAAAGTCACAAGGGCCGCAATCCCTATACTTGCAAGCCATAATGCAATCGCATAGATTCTCCCTGCCTTTTTCTGTCTGCCGATTGAGATGGTCATTGGGCCGGTCTCCTCTCGTGTGCCTTCGTTCCTTTGATGAGTACAAATAGCACACCATGGCCTGGGTGAATATGGAGGTCGTCCGTCTTGGTTGCTGTTTCGATTTTCGAGTGCCATGTCTTGGAGCCTGAGATCTTATGAGCCCGTTTCTTCTTGGTTTCATTGTTTACCTGGTTCTCATCCTGGTAACCGCATCGCTCACCTTGCGCATGAACAAAACCCAGGCGGATTTTCTGCTGGCGGGCCGGCGCCTTAATGTTTGGGTTGCTACCTTATCCGAGCGCGCCAGTGGTGAATCGGCCTGGCTGTTGTTGGGGCTTCCGGCCGCGGCCATGACCATGGGTTTGGTGGAAAGCTGGACGGTCATCGGCATCATCGCCGGCATCGGTTTTTCCTGGTGGGCTGTGGCCAGTGGCTTGCGCCGGGAAACGGAAAAGTACCAGGCCTTGACTCTGCCCGAATACTTTGCCCGGCGCTTTGGCGGCTCCGGGCAGATGATTCGCGTGGTGGCCGCCTTGATCATCATATTTTTTTACTCCTTCTATGTCTCGGCCCAATTCAACGGAGCCGGCAAGGTGCTCCACGTCACCTTGGATCTGCCCCAGGGCACAGGCATCGCCATCGGCGCCGTCATCATCATTCTCTACACCATGATGGGCGGCTTCTTCGCGGTGGCCTGGACCGATGTTGTCCAGGCCTTGATCATGTTCAGTACGCTGGTCATTTTGCCCATCGTGGCGCTGACTGAACTCTCCGACCAGGGCCTGTCCTTGGAAGCAAGCGGAACGATGGCTTCGTGGACCGGCGGCAAAACCGGTTGGGCCGCGGTCGCCGCCATCATCAGTGGCCTCAGTTGGGGCCTTGGTTATTCCGGCCAACCACACACCGTCACCCGCTACATGTCCTTTAAGAAAATCGAGCAGATAAAAAAGGGACGGGTGGTGGCCCTGGTCTGGGCGGTGCCTGCCTTTTTGGGCGCCATGGTGATTGGCCTGGTGGGCTATAAACTCTACCCAGCCGGCACCTTTACGGACAGCGAACAGCTCATGCCCTTTATGGCCACACAGCTCTTGCCTGGCTGGCTGGCCGGAATTTTTGTTTCCGGCGCAATCGCCGCCATGATGTCCACCGCTGATTCTCAATTGCTGGTCGGCACATCGGCCATCGCCGAAGACATTTTGCACCGAGGCCTGGGCATTGAGCTAAGCCCAAAACGCCTGGTCCTCATGAGTCGCCTGGTCACCCTGGGTCTGGGCGCCGCTGGATTTTTGCTGGCCCTCTACAGCGATAAGTTGATTTTCAGCATGGTCAGCTACGCTTGGAGCGGCCTGGGCTCCTCTTTCGGGCCCGCCATCCTCTTGACCTTACACTGGAAAAAATGCACCGGCCGGGGCGTTTTGGCCGGCATGATGACCGGCGCCGCCAGCACCGTCATCTGGTCCAACATCGATTTTCTGGAAAACGCCATCTCGGTTCGCTTGGTCTCTTTCGTTCTGGCAAGCCTTGCTATCGTTATATTCAGTCTGCTGGATTCAAAGAGTTCTTCAAGAAACGAGGGACGCGCTGAATGTCCGACCTGATTGCAGAACCAAGCTATCAAGCTTGAATCCCGCCCAGCGAATGCGGTAAACCTACGAGCCGCATAAGAAATGTGGAACCTTGGAAGGAGTGTACCTGCCCCATGAGCACCGATTTCATCCTGGACAAGACCTACGATCCTTCGACCTACGAGGGTCCGATTTACAAACGCTGGCTGGAATCGGGCGCTTTTCACGCCGTGCCCGACGAGCGTCCCAGCTACGTCATCATGATGCCCCTGCCCAACGTGACCGGCGCTTTGCACATGGGTCACGCCATGGACAACCTGATGCAGGACATGCTGATCCGCTGGCACCGCATGATGGGCGACAACAGCCTGTGGTTGCCCGGCACGGATCACGCGGGCATCGCCACCCAGGCCGTGGTGGAAAAACGGCTCAAGGAACTCGAAGGCCTGACCCGTCACGACGTGGGTCGAGAAGGCCTGGTGGAGCGCATCTGGAAATGGAAGAATCAATACCAGGCCCGCATCGTGGCCCAGCAACAGCGCATGGGATGTTCCGCCGATTGGGATCGACAGCGCTTCACCATGGACCCGGTCTGCACCCGCGCCGTGCGCCACACTTTCTTGCGCATGTTCAAAGACGGGCTCATCGTGCGCGGCAAGCGCCTGGTCAACTGGGATCCCTTCCTGCGCACCAGCATTTCCGACGACGAGGTCTACCACGAAACCGTGCAAGGCCACTTCTGGCACCTTCGCTACCCGATCGTCGATCCCCAAGAGGGCGATCCTGCTTACATTGAGGTGGCCACGACCCGCCCCGAAACCATGCTGGGCGACACGGCGGTGGCCGTTCATCCGGAGCCGGACCGTGCGCTGGAAGAATCCCTGGCCAAGGCCAAAGAAGAACTGACCGCGGCCCCGAAAAAAGAAAAAGAAGCACTTGAAAAACAAGTAGCCCTTTTGGAAAACCGCATCAGCGAAGCCCTGCCGGGTCTTTTGCATCTGCGAGACATGGCCCTGGCGGGTCGCAAAATCATGTTGCCCCTGATGAACAGGCCCATCCCCTTGATCACCGACGCCTGGGCCAAGCCCGAACTGGGCTCCGGCTGCGTAAAAATTACGCCCGCCCACGATCCCAACGACTACGATGTCTGGACACGACACAAAGACGAAATCGACATCATCAATATATTAAACGAAGACGGCAGCATGAACGAAATGACCGGTGTGTACTCGGGCCAAGATCGTTTCGATGCCCGCAAAAAAGTGGTGGCCGATCTGAAAAGCGCCGAGCTCTTGGGCGAGGTTGAAGATCGACAGATCGAAATCGGACATTCGGACCGCTCCAAGACACCCATCGAGCCCTACCTGTCGGATCAATGGTACGTGCGCATGGGCGACGTGGAAGGCGGCGTGGTCATGGGCCGCGGCACGGACAAGGAACACATGGCCCCAGGCTTAGTCCAGGCAGCCATGGACGCGGTAAGCGACCAACGAGTGAAATTTCACCCAAAGCGTTTTGTGAAAACCTACATGGATTGGCTTTCGGAGAAACGCGATTGGCCCATCAGCCGGCAACTCTGGTGGGGTCACCAGATCCCCGTCTGGTCCAAAAAACTCACCCGCGGCGAGTTGGCGGACGCAAGCGCCGCGCTGCTCAAAACACTCAGCGGC
>JAFCZJ010000138.1 GCA_019314375.1 Deltaproteobacteria bacterium
CCCGAAATGCTCCGTAAGTCATTTCACCAAAGAGGCCGGATATATGACTGCTACCACTTTTTTGTCAACCAGGTCATTTTCCCCTTGCGAAGGGAGCGGGTCCATATATGACAGCTCGACAAAAGCCTTCGGGCATGACGTCGTCTTTCCT
Source organism: Deltaproteobacteria bacterium (assembly GCA_019314375.1). Classification (GTDB taxonomy): domain Bacteria; phylum Myxococcota; class B64-G9; order B64-G9; family B64-G9; genus JAFCZJ01. Next base: position 152 of record JAFCZJ010000138.1, read on the forward strand.
GATGAATGAACGGGTATTCCCCCCGGATGTCGAAATCATGTAGACTCGAATCGTTCTACCAAAATCGTACCTCCAGGGAGGCGAGTCGAATGAAAGCGCTCCGTATCTGTTTTGGTCTGTCCCTTTGTCTCTTCTGCCTGGCCGCGTGGGGCTGTTCCTCGGACATCGTTCCGGGCGAGCCCGCCCCCGTCTACCTGTACCCAGTGGACGGCCAGACCTCAAGCTCCCTGGTTCTCACCTGGACCTTGAACTACGACGATGACTTCGCCCAATACACGGTCTTGAGAAACTCGAGATTGGAGGAGGAAGGCGAGCCCGTCGCCACCTTCGACGACAGGTACACGGCCAGCTTTGAGGACACGAACCTGGAAACGGCGACCGACTATTTCTACATAATCCAGGTGACCAACAAGGAGGGTCTTTCGAGTCTCTCCAACCAGATCTCCGCACAAACCCTGGCGGCCATCCCGGGAGAACCGGCGCCGATCACCTTGTTTCCGGCCTACGGCCAAACCATCACTTCCCTGAAGCTCTCCTGGTCTCCGAGCCTGGAGGAGGATTTCGCCAGCTACGCCCTGCTCAGCACAGGGGACCCCGGCGTGACGACGGAGAACGGACAGGTCCTGGTGGTATTGGAAGACGCCGCCCAGACCAGCTTCGACGTCCTGGGTCTGACGCCGGCCACCGACCGCTACTACCGGGTGCTGGTCACCGACCTGGACGGGTTGACCAGCCTGTCCAACGAAATCCAGGCATCCACCTTGGCCGAATCCGACCCGACGCTACCCGCTGCCGTCACCCTGGCGCCGGCATCCCAGGTCACTTTGAATGGCCTGACTTTGAACTGGACCGTCAGCTCGGCGGCCAACTTCAGCCGCTACTCGGTGCTCAGGGGCGAGCAGGCAGGCATCACCCGGGAGAACGCAACCCTCATCGCCAACTACGTCGACGCGCTGACGGTCAGCCATCGCGAGGAGAACCTGCAGTCCGAAAGCACCTACTTCTATCGGGTCCAGGTCACGGACGAGCAAGAACTCTCCTCCCTTTCCAACGAAATCCAGGTAACCACCCTGGCACCAGTCGAGGCCCAAGCCCCTAGCCCCGCGATTCTTTTCCCGGCCTACAGCCCGACCAGCGACTCGCTGACCTTGACCTGGTCGACCAACCACGAAGACGGCTTCGCCAGTTACGCCCTGCTGCGCGACATCCTGCCCATCCCGGATGAAACCTCGGGAGAGGTGGTCTTTTCCACCACCGACCGGACCGCAGTGCTCTTTCAGGACACCAGCCTTGCGCCCCTGACCGGCTACCACTACCTGGTGGTGACCAGCAACAGCGCCGGCCTGACCGCCCTGTCCAACCAGGTCGTGGGCACCACCCTGGAGGAGGACACGGGCCATGTTCCAACGGCGGTCACCTTGGGGCCGGTCTACAACGCCACCACCGATTCGCTGAGCCTGTCTTGGACCCAGAACACGGATGAGGATTTCGATCGATACGAGCTCTACCGATCTGAGTCTCCGGGCGTGACCATCCTGGACACGCTGGTCTTGGGTGCCACGGACTCGATCACCACCATCCACACCGACGGCGGTCTGAACGCCTATCAGGAGTATTTCTACCGCCTCTGGGTCTACAACACGGCCGGCGAGTCCATTGCCTCCAACGAAGTCAGCGGCTTGACCAGCTACGATGCGCCGCCCGCCCCGATTCTCTTACAAGATCCCAGCAACGTGAGCGGCACGGGCATGGATCTGGCGTGGGAGCGGAGCCTGGCCTTCGACTTCGCGTCCTATCGCCTGTACCGATCCATGACGCCCGTCGTGGACCAGAGCACCACTTTGATTTTCGAAAGCGCCGACCAGGACGCTCTGTCCTTTGCGGACTCTGCCCTCCAACCCAACACGACCTACTATTACCGGGTCTACGTGGTGGACTCCTGGGACATCTCGACCGGCAGCAACGTCGTCCAGGCCACGACCACAAACACCGAAAGCCCCCACTGCGAAATCCAGCGCTCCCTGACCTGGGCCCCCAGCGGCGCCACCGTGGATTTCGCCGCCGTCAACTGCCAGGACAATGTGACCTCCGCGGCCGATCTCTTAGTGCGCTGGAATTTCGACGACGGGACTCCCCAGACCGGCTTTGACACGGTCAAGACCACCTCCCACGCCTTTGCGTCCAGAGGGGTCTACTGGATCCAACTGGAGGTGAGTGACGGCACCTGGAATTCCACGGTGGCAGCAGCCGTGGTGGTGGGCGATGTGGCCTCCCTGCCGGCCGCCACGGTCGCCATGGGTCGCGACGCGGGCACCACCCCCTGGCCGAATTCGGAACCACTTCGCTCGGTGAGCATCGACGCATTCTACATGGATGTCTACGAGGTCACGACGGAGGAATACACGGCTTTCCTGAGCGATGGCAACGGGCAGCACGCCTGGGTCTCCCAGTTGATCGTCGACAGGCTGGATGGCACCTATTCACCCTTGCTCGGTCACGAGCAGGAACCCATCACCTCGGTCACCTGGTACGACGCCCAGGCCTTCTGCACCTGGGCGGGCAAGCGCCTGCCCACGGAAGCGGAGTGGGAATACGCCGCCCGCGGTCCCTCGGGCGGTAGCGACTACCAGTACCCCTGGGGCAATGCCTTGCCCTCTTCTTTGGATCCCATCCCCGCCAACTACGCCGAGCTGGTCGGCAGTCCGGTGGACGTAAGCGCCTATCCGACGGGCGTAACCGCCTGGGACGCAGGCATCGCCATCTTCAACATGGCGGGCAACGCGGACGAGTGGGTGTTTGATCTCTACGACCCGGCGTACTACCAATGGGCCAACGACAACGGCGACAACGACAATCCCAGCGGTCCGGCCACCAGTCCCTACCCGCCCGCCGAGCCCGCCTACCGGGTCACGCGGGGTGGAAGCTTCCACAACGATGAAAACCCCCTGAGGACATCTTTCCGCTGCTATGCCGACCCCCATGCTCGCGGCCCCACGGGCATTCGTTGCGCCACGACCGTCCTGCCCTGAAATTTCAAGATGAATTGGACTCCGTGAAACCGTCTACCACCCACAACACCAGGCGAGTGCATGCCCAAAACAGCACAAAAAGGGCGATGGAGCACCCAATGGAAATCAAATCTATATGGTCCTTCTTACCAGACGGAATGTAATATTTTTTTCCTGCATAGCTGCGGGCAACTCAGGAGTAGGTGGTGATCTCGTAGTTGTAGTCCATGACCAAAACACGTCCCCTGGTCGTTTGCCGGGACAGACCTTTCACTCCTCGATGAATTGCACAGGGAAAACCTCGGCGGAAATGAGAAAATTGCCGACTTGCGTCAAATTGGATGGCAGGTACACCACGTCCAGGCTGGCGCCCGGCTTGAGGACTTTGAGCTGCTCTGGCGAAAAAGGATAGCAGATCTCAGCCAGCGCCTTTTTCCCCTTGGAGGTCTTGAAGGTCACGTGGACGATTCGGGGACAAGGAAAGTTGGCGGAAGGAAGACTCTTGTTGTTTTTCTTGCGCTCGACCTTGACGATCCGCGCCTGAACGCGCTTGCCGCGTTTCCGAAGCGCTGTTTTCCTTTTCTCGGTCTGGAACTCGACCAGATCGAACTTCTTCTTGGGCCGATGCGGCTTGGCACCCGCACGCAGCAGGACCTTCACGATCTCCTTGCTGCCTTTTTCGGTGGCGACGTCGATGGGCTTGCGCCCGTCTTCAGCCGCGTCGTTCAGGCCGACTTTCTTCCGAGCCAGAATGGCCACCGTCTCGCGATCCCCGCCCTGTACCGCACTGAACAAGGGCGTCTGCCCCCACTTGTTGCGCGCTTTGAGATTCGCTCCTTTCGCGATCAGGTGCCTGACGGCTGCGCTTTCTCCATACCAGGCGGCGCGGTGCAAGGGGGTGTAGCCCTCCAGATTCACAGCATCCAACTCCGCTCCACGCGCAAGCAACAAATCGATCACCTGGACATTGCCTCCCTGGGCCGCCAGATGCAGGGGAGAGATGCGCCACTTCTGCAAGGAAGGTGCTTTGACATCCGCGCCGGCGTCCAAGAGCCAGCGAACACCGTTCAGCTTGCCTCTGGCGCAACAGAGACCCAGGTAGGTATATCGCTTGGAGATGGTGTCCGCCTTCAGGTCCACACCCTTTTCGAGCAGTTTCTGCGCCAGGTCCAAGAGTCCGGGCTTCTCCTCGGCGCCTTCGAGAATCTGACTCAGCGCGGTTTCACCTCGACGGTCCATGGCGTTGGGATCGGCGCCCTTTTCCAGCAGCAGCTCCATGGCATCGGTGTCCGGCGTTCGGCCCCAACGCGAGTTTCTCGCGACGATGATCAGCGCGCTCCTGCCTTCATTCGTGCGCGCGTCCAAGTCAGCTCCGGCGTCCAGCAAGACCCGCATGGCGTCCACGTCACGGCAGTTTGCGGCTTTCAGAAGCGGTGTGTAGTTGCGGATTTCATTATCATAGCGGAAATCGGGCCCCTTGTTGTTCTGCCGTGCTTCCTTGTCCGCGCCGGCCTTCAGCAGGTGCTCGACTACGCCAGGCATAGACGGCCGCAGGCAAACGGCAGCGTGCAAGACCGTGCTGTCATCCCGTCCCCGGACCTTGACGTCGAATCCATTTTTGAGAAGCCAGTCCAAGGCGGGAATGTTGTCTCTCTTGGCAGCTTGATGCAGCGGCGTATTCGGACCACACTTCAGCGCTTTCTCCTTGCTCGCCCCCTCCGTTTTCAGGATCTCGAGAATCTCGACGGAGCGGGACGGCGAACAGCGCGTGGCGATGTGCATGGGGCTGAGGCCATCTTCGCTGCAAGCGTTGGGGTCCAACCCTTTCTCTATGGCCTCCATGACCTTGGCTGGAACGCAACTTCGTACCGCGAAGTGCAGCTCGTCCCATCCCCGCGGCGGGAATCCGCCCACTGGGTAGGCATGCGCCAGCCCGCTCGCGCAAACCATCCAAACGGCTGTACAAGCGAACACCGCGATCAGACGCATCTCGTCATCCTTTCCCTCATCGATGATACAGGAGATTGGGGGACGCACCCAATGGCTATTTAAAACCGTGCATCCAGGCTGAGGCGCAAATCCATCCCCGGCGCGTCGAAGCCCGATCCATGGGTCCGATAGCGGCTGTCGGTAAAGTTGCTCAGGTTTAAGTGCAGCATGAGGGCCTGGCTGACGCGGTAGCCGGCCCGAAAGGTCGACTTCTGGGGTCAGACACCGGCACTTGACACATAGACAATTTCCATGTGTTCTCCAGTAACTAACTGATTAACCACGGCCCCAAGTGTCAAGTGCCGGTGTCTGACCCTCTTTTCTAGCGCCGAAAATCTTAAGCTGTTCCAAGATCTTGCCAATCTCCGTCCCCGAATTCCGTGGTCATCGAAGATCGCCTCAGGTGCTCTTCTCTTCAAACACGCCCGTCTGCTTGTTCTTTCGCACGTTGTCCCAGGTAAAGCAGCGACCGTTCATGGCCACATAGACGCCCGGCCCCAAGGTCTGGGCGAAGGCCAAGGCCGAGCCCAGGTTGAACAATCCGTCGGAGGAGCCGAACTTGTAAGGCACCATGGCGCCCGTGAGCACCACCGTCTTGTCCCGGATCTGCTCACCCAGCACACGGGCCGTAACCTCCATGTTGTCCGTGCCGTGTGTGATGATGATGCGATCCGCGGGACATTGCCGGCAATTGTCCAAGATGATGCGCCGATCGGAGTCGGTCATCTCCAGGCTATCCTCCATCATCAGCGTACGCACCCCCACGTCCACCTTGCAGCGACCCAATTGGAGCATCTCGTGGACGTGGCTGTCTTTGAAAAACAGATTGCCGTCCAGCTCGTTGTATTCCTTGTCGAAGGTTCCACCCGTCACAAAAATCCGCACCAACATAGCCTGGCTCTCCTCGAAATCGGCGATGCCGAAAAAGTCCAACTGCTTCTGATAAGATGGATACCACAGGTGCCGGCTGGGTCCGAGGCCTTCGTAAGGACATCCCCCTCTGGCCAAAAAGAGGCGTTGGGATTATCCTTTCGCATTGTGGTCAACTTGCCAAGGGCGGTGCGTCATGAAGATGAGTCAATTCCTTTTTTTGTTTTTGGGGTCCGCGCCATTTCTTCCCCTGACAGCCCAGGGGGCCGACCAACGGCCCATCGCGGTCGTGTTTGAAATCGAGGATCGGGGCAGCATCCTGAAACTTGCAGATCGGGATCAGCTCACCGATTACCTGGGCTCGCTGCTATCCAAAGGCGGCTTCCAGGTGGTGCCGCGCTCCCAGCTCAAGGAACGCCTGTCCAGCGCAAAGAAGGGCTCTTACAAGTCCTGCTACGACCAGGGTTGTCAAATCGAGCTCGGTCGGGAGTTGGCCGCCCAGAAGTCCTTGGCCAGCCAGGTGTTGCGCTTCGGCAAGACCTGCAAGGTGACGGTCAACCTCTTTGACCTCAAACGGGCCACCAGCGACGGCGCCGGCACCCACTCTGGCCCATGCAAGATCGACTCCCTGGCGGCCAGCCTGGAAAAGGCCACTGAAAACCTGCTGCGCGCTTTGGGCAAGGAGGGCGCATCGAGCGCGCCTGTCCAAACCGGCCCCATCACTGAAGTCGGCGAACGGATTGCAGCCTACGAGCGTGGCGAAAAGGAACACGCCTTTGACATCGGGATGGCCTATTTACATGGCCATTCAGGGGCCCCACAAAACTATGTGCGAGCGAAGAGCTGGTTCGCCAAGGCTGCGGCTCATGGCGACTTCGAAGCCTTTGTTCATCTCGGCGACCTGTTCCTTTATGGTCTGGGGACCAGGAAAAACACAAAGAAAGCCTTCAAGTGGTACCGAAAATCCGCCGAGGCCGACGATCCCTTGGGCCAGGAGAAACTCGCGGACATGTACCACAGCGGTTTGGATATTCGAAAGAACTTAGTCGAGGCCGAAAAATGGTATCGCAAGGCGGCGGAGAAGGAGCAGAGAGCCAAGCCCTGTGAGGCCCTGGCCGCGATGTACATGTTGGGTGACGGTGTTAAATCGAACCAGGTCGAAGCCTTGAAATGGTATTTGAAAGCCGCCGAACTCGGAAGCGTCTCGGCGGCAGATGCAATCGCCATGATCTACGAACAAGGGCGAGACGGGTTGCCCGTGGACAAGGCCAAAGCCTTGGACTGGCTCAAGACTGGCGCGCGGGGCGGATATGAGCCTGCGATGTTCCGTCTGGCCACGGCCTATGCGGAAGGAAGGCTTTCGGTTGTCGATCTTGTGGAGGCTTACGCTTGGCTGGCCGTGTACATCGAAAAGGAAGTGCAAACCGACCAGGCCGAATTGCTTCAGAAGCAACTGGCCGCGAAAATGAGTTCAGGGGATCTCGAGCGAGCCATCAAAGAAGCCGCCGTGAAGGTCAAAAAACACGTCACGCCCGAGGACAGAGAAAACAAGGCCTACATGAAAACGCTTCCGGGCAGATAAGCCGCCTCCCCCTCCCCCAGAACCTCCGTCCCCGAATTCTCCCGAATTCTTCTGAAAACGCTTGGCGCGGGCTGAGCCAAATCTGTTTACCGGGTGGCCTTGCGGCCGGTTACCAGGATGTCGTCGATGGCCCAGCCGAAGTCCGTTTCGGACCCGTCGGAGGCGAAGGTCCAGCGCAGTTGGACGGTCTGGCCGGCGTAAGCGGAGAGATCGAAGTCGGCCTGCACCCAGCCGCTCGAACTGCCCGAATAGCCGGGCTCGCCCAAAGCGTCCACGTCGGAGAAAGGATAGGCCTGATTGGGCTGCAAGAGCTGGTAGCTCTGTCCCCCGTTGTTGGAGATCTTTACGTTGCCGCCGTCCCAGCCGGCCTCGATCGCATAGCGTTGCCAGAAGTTGAGCCGGGGATTGACGGGCAGCAAGTCGACAGGCGCCGAATCGAGCTGCCAGGTGGCGTTGTCGGCATAATCCTGGGAGAGGACCGTGGCCCAGACCCGGCTGCCTGAATGGGCCCCGATGGCCGAGGCCGCCTGGCCCCACTGCCAACCCGGCGCGGGCGAGCCGCTTGCGCTCATACCGCCGCCGTCGCTTTCCAGGTCCGTCCCGAAGAGCGTGTGCACATGGAAGAGCACGAACTTGTGCTGCGCGTGGGCCTGGGTCACCGTGCGCACGACGTTCAGGGTCTCGTAACCCGGCTTTGAAAGACGCAGACTGTAGGTGTTCTCCGGCAGGTTCCAGACCACGAAGGTCCCACTACGACGTGACATGAGGTTCGGCTGGGAGGAATCGAGAAACTCGATCAAGGCCCCCGGCACCGGCATCCCCCGCTCATCTTGCACAAAAGCGCGCAGGTCCAAGCGCTGGGCCATGGCCAGCTCCACATCCACCCGGACGGCCGCGCCCTGCCCCACCACCACATCGTTCACATCTTGCGAAATGTAGCCCTCGGCGGAAAAACGCAGGTCGTAGGTGCCGGGCACCAGCATGCGGTGGTAGTTACCCAGGACCGGGTCCGTGACGATGGTCGAATGATCGGCGGCGAGGTCGTGACCGAGCACCGTCACCTTTGCAGACAAAGGCTCAGCGTCGGGCCCGCTCACCACACCGCGCACGCCCTTCAGCGCCGCGGCCATGTATCCCAAGAGGGCCTGACGATTGGCGGTCCAATAGGTGTCCAGGGTCGACGCACGGGGGTTCTTGGTGGTGGAGAGCTCGATGGTCACTTCGCGGCCGCCCATGAAGTAAAGCATGTAGTCCTGCCGGCTGCCGGACGTCTGGTACCAGGCGTAGCCGTTGGTGATGCCGTCATCCATATCCATCAGATAGTTGGCCGGCCCATCGGCATGGCAGGCATCCGCGTAGGCCCGCGACAGCGCGATGAACCATGCGTCGTCGGGATGCAGGCCGGCCTTGTGATCCCAGGGGTAGTTGAGCAACTCGGCCCCGCCGTGGAAGTTGGCCGAGAGGGCGAAATTTCTGAGCGAAGCAAAGTCCATCATGGCCACATTCTCTCGCCACCAGGGCTGGCCGTCGGGGTGATCGCCCGCCACCGGATCGGGGAAGTTGCGATTGGGGTCCACCCAGGCCTCGCTGCCGTCGGCGTTCACGAAGGCGCGGATGGCCCCGTTGACGCTGGTGTCCGAGCTGTAATAGGTGCCGTCCGGGTTGGCCAGGGGGTTGATCCAGATCTCCGCGCCGTTCACGAGGTCGGTGATCCTGGGGTCGCTGCCGTACTGCGTCAGGAGTTCTTCGATGAGCCTGAGCATGAGCACATAGCCCACGGTCTCGTCGCCGTGCATGGTGGAGGTCAAAAGCAGCTCCGGCTCGTCCTCGTCCTCGTCGGGGGCGTCCGTGATCTTCAGGGCGTAGAGGCTGTGGGGCCTGACCTGGTTGGTAGAGGTGCCGATGACCTCCAGCCGGCAGAGGTTGGGATAATCCGCGGCGAACTGCTGCATGACCTGCACGTATTCCGCGTAGGTCGGGTAATGATCCCAGCGAAGCGCCCCGTCGCGGCCAAAAATCCCCATGCGCGCATCAGGGTTAAGGCCCGGGTGAGTCAAAACCTTATAAGCGACGCCCTTGGCCCCAAGCTTCTTCAGCCCGGTGGGCCAGGCATAGGCCCAAACCCTATCGCCCTCAACCTTATCGATGCTCACCACAAGCCCCAACCTGTCACGCCGCAAACGATCCGGTTCAACAAAGCTAATGTAAGTCTCCTCTCGAATCACTTTAACTAAGGCGGTCCCAGGGTTCATCAAACGACTGGATGCCTCCAAGCGCAAGGCCCCGGACAAGGCATCCAGCTCGGGCTCCGGCCCCCCACAGCCGACCGCCGACAAAAGCAGACCCTCAATAAAAAAGATCAACAGGGCAACACGGAATCGCGACAAGATCATTCAAATCTCCAACGCCCCCAACCACCCCATGCTCACCCCTTCCGCCACCAAGATCAAGTTCGAAAGCCCTGAAGGGGCGACATAACATAGCCCAGGGCATCGCCCTGGGGACTTGGCACAGGGGCCCAACAAGTGCCCAACAAGTGCCCAACAAGACGAAAGCCCTGAAGGGGCGCAATAGAAACAACGTTTTGAACATCTATTTCGCCCCGTTGGGGCTTTGGCTTCTTCTCTATTCCTTGCCCGGGCCCACACGGGCCCAGGGCGATGCCCTGGGCTTTCATATCCCGCCCCTTTGGGGCTTGCCCAAAGGAAGGTGCCAGGGACTTCGTGAAGCAGTTGCCTACTTGATTTCCACGTGGGGACGCAGGACATCGGCGGTTTCGGCAAAGCTGGGCACCTTGCCGGGAATGGTGCTGTCTTTGTAACTTCCGTAGAACTTCTCAGTGCCGCCGCAGGCTCGGGGCTCACCGCCGCGCATGCGAGTTTCGAAGACCAACTTTCCGGTCTTGACGGCGAAAAGCTTGATGTCCACATCCGTGCGCACCCGCTTCAGCGAACGCCCCCCCGTATAATGACAGGTCTCCAGGGGTGGCAAGCTCTGCTCCTGCACACAGGCCACCAAGGCCGTGGCCTCAAGAAAGGGTTTGACCGGGCGCCACTTGGAAAACTCGGCCTTGTAGGAAGAATCGAAACGCCCACTGCTGTACCTGCCGGCGAAATAGACCGCCGTGGGCGCTAGACCCGGCTTGCCTGACTCGTAAGCCATGGCCCGGGCGTCGGCCTGGGTCTTGCCCTGGCAAAAACGCTTCAAGTCCTTGTACTCGCCGACCTTGCGTCGATATTCCTGGCGCCTGGCGATCTCGCCGTCCAGGTTCACGTAGGCGGCCCCCAGGCCCGCCAAGCTCAGGACCAGGCCGATGATCAAACCGACCTTGTCGAAGAGCCGTCCGATGCCCAGGGTCAGGCAGACCCCCGCCAGGACCAGCAGGGGCGTGCAGATGTAAACCCAGTCGCTGGCGAAGCGCATGGCCTCACCCACGGCAAATCCGTAGGTGACGCCCCCCGGGCCGAAAAACAACACCGCGCCCAGCAGGGGCCATAAAGGACTCTTCCGCGGTTTCTTGCCCATGCGTTCCAGTTCCATCTCGCTCCTCCTGCACTCAGGCTGCCCAAAGAAGCCCAGCCTTGTCCAGGAAAAAGCCTTTCCACTTGTATCACGCGGTCCCCTCGCGCAAAGATGGGGCCTGGAAACGCGACTGGGCATCCCCGCGCTGCGGTCCCTGGACCACCCGGAGGACCTGGAGTGCCTGCACGCCGTTTTTCGCAGAGTCCCAAAGGAGCAAACGGCATGAGCCTGAAACACATCCTGAAGGCCGAAAAACTCGGCCGCTGCCATAAAGACTACGACAAGCTGGCCAGCTTAGAGGGCCTGGATCTGTCCCAGGTCCGATCCCCTGCGGGCTGCAATATGCTCTACGTCTATCTCATCAATCGCTGGGGGCAACTCTTCGAATCCGGACCCATGAGCATCACGGAGGAAAACGAGGCGTTCCACAAGCTGGTGGTGGAGGCCTACCTGCAAACCGGCTGCAAGGTCGATGAGAAGCTGCCCGCGCGCAAGCTGAACGAGCACATGTCGACTTCTTTTCGCATGCAGGTCCAGCTCTCGGGCAAACTGTCGGCCGTGGACTTTCTCAAGGTCCTGCACCGAGAGCTGCACCCCGACATGTTCCCCGAGCCCTACGTCCAACTGGAGCGCCTCATCGAAGGACTGGAATCGGGCGCCATCGGCGGAGCAGACGATCTGCCGGCAGCGGCCCAGACCGAAGCGCTGGCCCAGCTCTGGCGCGGCCTCCGATTGAGCCCGCCCTTGGATCGAGCCGCCCTGGAGACCGAATCTAAGGCCCTGGGACTGGAACTGGTCCTGGCTGGGGACGAGGCCATCTTGGGCCTGTGCCTGGCCAGCACCTCGGCCGACGACGGTGCCCCGGTTCACCTGGCACCCCGTGAACTCCCTGATCTTTCAAAGGAACAGAGGCGACACCTGGCCGCCAAGGGGAGCGTCGGCGACTTCCTACTGGCCAGCGGTCCCCTGGCCGGCGCCATTCTGGCCCGGGGCAAGCCGGGTCAGGCCGACGATCCCGGGCAGGATCGCTTCATCGCCGGTTGCGACATGAGGCAGAACCCCCACACCCGGGGGGTCTGGGGCCAGGTCGTCTCCCAGACGGGCGAGGGCATCAGGACTTGTGCACTCCATGGCGAAGACCTGTTCCTCATTGCCAGGTACGACTAGAATCCTGCGAATCCATTTGCTGGCCCTAAGGGTTGTCTAAAACCGTCCCATTCTCCACCATTTGTGCTCAAGGCCTTTCCGGCGCAGCTGCATAATGCTAGCTTTGAATACCTATGAAGCTTTCCAAGCTACTCAGCAGAGGCAGAAGGGTGTCCGAGTGGTTCGGGCGCCACCAAAACTGGCACCTGCAGTTCGGGATCGCCGCCTTCATCATCGCGGGCGTCCACTTAGGCGCCGACCGCATCGACGACGGCTGTTTCGCCGTCCTGAATTTCGTCGACGCCGGCTTCGATGATCTGGTGGCTCGCTTCTTCACCCTGCTGCATCACACGGGACTCATGTCCATCGAGAGCGCCCGCGATTACTCCCTGGGCTTTGCCGATCTCGTCGACGTGGAGGCCCGGGAGACAGCCTCGCGCTGGGTGGCCGTCGGGCTGGAACTCTGGGTGGACTTCCTGCTGGGCCGGGCGGCCCTGAGTTACCGGGAGGCGACCGGCCTGGGCGCCGGGTTCCTGGACATGCCGGTGGAGTTAATCCGCACCATCAAAACCTTCGCCCGCCGCTTTAAAGAGCTCATGGACCTTGAGTTCATCCTGCTGCCGCTCAGCCTGCTCATCGGCTTGATCGCGTCCAGCTACATTTTCTATGTGGTTGCGGGCGAGACCTTCGACCAGGTCCTGGTGGATCTCTTCGGCCCTTCGGGGGCCGTCCAACCCATCTCCGAGATCCTGGCGGTCGTGCTGACCGTCATGGTGACCTGGTCTCTGGGCTTCCGCGCCATCACCTCCACGCTGCGCTACGTGGAAAAACGCGCGGAACAAGCGCGACACGACTTCGTGCGCCGCTTCCGGGGCGTGACCTTGCTGGCCACCGTTCTGCCGGTCTGCGCGCTGGGCTCCTTGTTCGCCACCCCCCTGGCGGGGCTGTATTAGTGGCACTTACGAATCGTTTTTTGATTCGTTAGTGCCACGTTATGCTGCTGCGTATTGCGCAGTATTAGTGGCACTTACGAATCGTTTTTTGATTCGTTAGTGCCACGTTATGCTGCTGCGTATTGCGCAGTATTAGTGGCACTTACGAATCGTTTTTTGATACGCAGTATTAGAGGATGCGGACATGAGACTTGGACGCCTGGGACTATTCGAACTCATCACCAGCCTGGCCGCGCTGTACGTGTGCATCGGCACCACGCCCGCGGGCGAGCTGACCAAGCGGACGCTCGCCTGGGCCACCGGCTGGGAGCATGAGCAGAGGCCCCTGACCGGCTTCTTCTCCGGCACGGAGACGGCCTCGGCCTCCTCCCCGGAGGCCAAGGTCAGGCCTTTCAGCCAAATGAAGGGGCTCTGGAGACAGGTTCAGCGAAGCTCACGGGACACCGGCCTGGACGCGGCCCTGGTGATGGCCACCACCATCGTCCTCGGGGAAGGTCACCCATGGCCCGACCGGGTCCGACAGGAACTGCGGGATGCCAAAGTGGACCTGAGCGGCGACGACGCCCTCGCCCGAGCCCTGCGGCACTACCATCAAGGCCTGGGATCCGAGTCGGCCG